>NZ_LR215048.1:1541549-1883099 GCF_900660745.1 Haploplasma axanthum
CTCTTTCTATACCTTTTTCAACAATATATAAGCGATCCAAATCAGTATTGTCATCACCTTGTTTTCTTGTTAAATTAACTGTATATACTTTTCCTTTTGTTCCATCAGAAGCAGTTATTTGAATCTTTATTTGTTTAGTTTCACCTGGTTCAATTTTATAGTTTCCATCTCCAATAACAGTTGATAAACTATTTTGAAGAGTTTTTATAACTGCATGAGTATCAGTAAATCCTAGTGAAAGATTATATATCATAGTATCTGTATCATAATTCAACATATATTCATCATCAGTGATTAAACCTCTAACTGATAAATCATATAATTCTGCATCACTATTTGTTGGCGTACCATTATTGTTGCCTTTTTTACGAGTTACTTTAATGGTATATTCTACTTTTTGGCTTCCGTCTTCACTAGTTGCTATAACTTTAAAAGTATTAAGTCCGTCAATAAGAGTTTGACGCCCTGTACCTATTAATTTACCAAATTCATCAGATATTTTAGCTACTATATCAATTGCTTGAACCGTTGATTCTACTTCACCTAGATCATACTCAAGAATATTTTTATTATATGAGATGTTAAAATCAACAACACTTAATTCTTCAATTTCTATATCCTTATTAGCAACCTTAATATTAACAGTATAAACCTCTGTAGTAATTCCATCTTCTGCCTTAACTGTAATTGTATATTTGTTATTTCCTGGCTCCAAATTTAAGATACGATTAAAATTATGGCTATATGTTAGTGAAGCATTTTTATCATTAAGTTCACTTTGAATACTAATATTTTGTGAATCTCTTGTTAAGAATAACTGATAAGTAAATGTTTTTGGATCAAATACTAGCTGTGTAGGATTATTACCTTGTAAACCTAAAACAATATCAGTATTATCAACTATAACTATTATTTCTTTTAATGTTGCATCTGTTGAAGGCTGATTTCTAGTTATTTCGATAGTATAAGTGACTGTTTTACTGGTATCTTCACTAATTGCTTCAACTATAAACGTGTTTAAACCATATTTTAATGTTTTAGTTCCAATACCGCTTAGTGTACCATATGAATTATTCGAAATAGTAGCAGTTATATCAATATTTTGTACTCTAGAACTTACATTCCCCAAATTGTATGTAGCTGTCGGCTGTGACGGATCATGTGTAAATGTGAATCCATCTACTTCCAACGTTTCAATTTTGATATCTGAATTTTCAACAACTACTGTAATATAGTAGTTCTTAATGAAAGCTTGTCCCGCTTCTGGAGTTACTGTCACTACAAATTGGTTTGTTTTTGGATTCAATATTTCATTGATGTAACTACCTGAAAGTGATGCTTTTGAATCACTAGCCGTTGGTGTAATCTTAATAAATTGAGCATGTCTCGTCAAATGTAGTTTATATATATTAGTAGCTGGATCAAAAACAAGCTGTTTACCTTGTTCTCCTAAAATTGTTTCTCCATTAACAACCACTTCTAATTTATCTAGATTGGCATCTGTTGATGGCTCACTTCTAGTTACAGTTATGATATATTCGGTTCCTCTAACTTTGCTTTCTGAAGTCGCATAAATCTTAATAGTTGTAACTTTTTGATTCAACGTGTATGTCTGAATTCCTGTAATTGTAGCTGGACTGTTTGGTTTCTTTTCAGCATTAACAATAATATTGGTAATGCTATAATCTACCGTAATTGAATATTTATCAGTTTCAGGGTTAAAGACATTTTGTCCTATCATATATTCTACGCCAAACAAATCGGTAATTGAAATATTCGTGATTGAATTGTCAGTATCTAATGAGGTGCCTTTCATAATTGTTATTGTATATTGTTGCTCAGCACCATCTTCTGCTTTAACTATAAATTTAAATTCTACTTTTATTTTTCCATCATTTTCAATAATTGGTTTTAATGATGATTGACCCGGTTGAGTCACATCACCACTCAAAGATTGTCTTGAATCTAATAATTCAGCAAACAAATAAACACCTGCTGAAACATCTTGGGTTGACAATGTAATAATATAATCAAATTTACCTTTTCTATATGGTTCAACATCAAATACTAGACTATTTCCATCTTTATCTGTAACATATAAATTATCTAAATTGGTATCTTTAAATGGTTGACTACGAGTCACTTTCACTTCATATACGATATCATCTGCAGTATTACTAATCAATTGATTATAGTCAGATCTGACAGTAATTCTAATGATATTTTCTCCATAAGCAAGTGCTGTAGCACCTTCTCCGATAACGTGAACATATGAATTACTTGGTTTTGATACGACAACATTAACACTCAATTGATTCCATACAAAAGGCGTTAAAATCTCAAATGAAGGTTCTGCAACATCAAAGTTCGGCACGTCAATACCGCCTATTTTAATACCATTTATTTGTGAAATATCATTTGCAACATATACTTTAAGGGTATATGTTTGTGTGATAGCGCCACTTTCTGATGTTACAACATATGTAAATTCATTCAAACCTACTTGTAACGTCTTAGACTCAGTTAATGTACTGATATGATTTGATAATTTACCATTGCTATCTGCTACAACTGTAATACTAATATTCTTACTTCCACTAAAACGATCAATTCTCACAATTGTATTTAATTCACTTGGATTAAACGCAATACCAGCTTCCGTTAGGATATCTTTCCCATCAACCATAGCAACCATTGATTTTAGTTTTGCTTCATTAGATGCACTTAGTGGTACATAAGTAAATGTATACACTTTTTTATTTACTGTACTTGGATAATCATATTCTGAAATAACGTACATCGTGATTTCTTTTTTTGTTTCACCATTTTTAAGTTTCTCTATTGTATGAGTAAATTCACCATTAGCATTAACTGATACTTCACTATTGTTAACAAATAATTTTGCGTGTGCTTCTTTGATAACCTTGAATGTTAGCGTTGTCTTATTGAATGCAAAGTCGCCTAAATCGTATGCAGTTTGTGTATCATGATTATTAAAATCATAAGTAACATCATTATCATTAATTGCAATATCAATGCTATCATCATCACTTTTCGTTATAACTTTTAGTATATGCGTTTTATTGAATCCTGCTTCTGATCGGATGATAACATTTAATGCATTATCACTACCCGGCGTTAATGCGTAAATGAACGTGTAAACATCATGTAATCCTTCAACTGATTTAGCTAACCCATCATGTGTGCTAAACAATGTCTTCTTTTGAGACGTTAACAGGTAGATTTTAATAGATACCTCATTACTATCTCTATCTACTCTAACATTATAGTTTGACCCTGCAGTATATGGGTCAGCTGGAACTTCCATACTATTTAGAATAACCTTGATATCATCAATATCACGATTTACTTGGGCATCGTTTTTCTCAATGGTAATTTCATAACTTTGTGAAATAGTTTTTCCATCTTCAGCGGTTCCAATGATGGTAATGGTATTAGTTTTACCAGTGAGTTCTACTATATTACCTGCTACATTACCTGATCCGGAAGTTACTTTAATTTCATATGTTGCATTATTTATTGCATCGCTCATTGTAACTATGAATGTGACAAAGCGATCACTATGTGCAACGGTACCTAAATTAAACGTGCGGTACGCTGAAATATCCAACATTTGATCAATTGAAGCACCATTTTCTACTCTAATACTATCAATATCAGCATTACTATTCTTTTGATTTACTTTAATTTGATAAGGTCTTACTGTACCATTTTCAGCTGTCACATTAATAATCAGTGTAACATAAGAACCTGCACTTAAGTTTAAATCACTTGGTAATGATATTATAGCTGACTCTTTAGTAGCAGTGGCATTGAAATTTTTCAAAACTACATCTCTATTAACTGTTATTTCAAAATTTGTTTGTGTTGCTAATAGTGATGTTGTTAAATTAAGGCTTGCTAAAACATTATTACCTGCAGTATCCATTAATTCCAATGAACTCAGTGTATTGACACTATCTTTAGCTTGTCTGTTTAGTTTTACTTGATACTCTTTTTTCGTCTTTCCGTCTTGGGCAGTCACTGTTACTTTCAGTGTAATATTACCTGTTAGCGTACCTAGATTCCAGACTTCATTAATCACTGCATAACTAAAACTTACTTTAGCGTTAACATCTGCTAACTGATACTCAATTTTGAAACTTTCTGATTTAGTAAATGCTTTAATCCCTAAATCAATTGGAAAAACAGTATATTTAATATCATCAATAGTTAAACTGTCTAAATTCGCATTTGAACTGGCAATTTGAATACTTACTTTGTATTTTACAGATGATTTTGTCGGATCTTCTGGTTTAACTTCAATATCAAAAAGAGTTGGTGTAGGTCCTTCTGAAACGGTACCTGCTTTGACAAAAATAGTGGAACTACCATTATCACTACCAACGAAAATTTGTCCTTGCACGTTTTGTGGCAATGCCGCCTCAATACGTAGGAATGTGTAACTTGTATCTTTTAATATACTATAAACTCCTTGATTTAGTGTTAGTTCTTCTCTAATTTCAGCACCAGTACTATTTTTAAATATTGCGTAAACATCACCAATACTTGTATCATTACGATAAGAACCTCTTTCAATATTAAATGTATAAGTGGTTGCTGATTTATCTCCTGCTTCTGAACTTGCAACCACAGTAAAAGTGGTAGTTGTTCCAGGGTTACCTAAATTGATGGTAATTGAACCTGTGCCATATTTACCGTTTATTTCTGTTCCACCATTTTTAATGATATAGGTTGCAAATTGTGAAGATAATGTAACAGTCACGTTTACTTTATCAATTGGTGCATTTACTTTTAATGTATAAGATGCTGTATTTTGAACGAAACTATATGGAACACCTGCTGCATTTTTAAGGATACTTCCTTGGCTATCTTCTAATGATATACCCGTAATCTTATCATCTTGATCGGCAACAACTACTTGAAATTGATAAAAAAGACTTTCTTCTGCTTGTGAAGTGGTTGTTACACGTATATTGTAAACTTTTCCGCGCTCAAAACTAATAGATTGTCCTTCTTGCCAACTAGCACCACCATTATCTGAATATTCATATTTTATAGGTTTTGCATAATCATTATCCATCAACTTCGATTCAATAAATAGTGTTTCTACGCCAGTTGGTGTAACAATCATTTTTCCATACGTATTTGGTGGAATTTGGTTGGTTAAAAAGTTCTTGACAATAACACCATTAACAGTTAATGTGTTTAAAAGATTTACTGTCTCAGCTGCTTCACGTTCAATTTTTACAGTATAATCTTGTTCCACTTTATTTTCCGCAATGACTTTAAATACTGTTGAAATCTCTTGTGCTGTCTTTTGTGTATATGTGATTGTTCCAGTAATAGAGCGTCCTTTTTTGCTTGCTGTAGAAGCAAAATCCATATTACCACTGACATATTCAATAGTCGCATTTGCATGTGTAGTACTTAATACAACAGTAATCGTTTTATATTGATATAAAATTTTAGTCAGTGAGTTCTTCACTTTCGTTACATCATCTAATGTAAACTCACTATTAGATATCAGTGTAGTTGCTCCAGAACTTACTGTTATTGAAAATGTAATGTCTTCAGATAACTTAAAAACTGTGAATTCATGTTCTTGTGAAGTCCCATCTTGAGCTGTAACTAAAATGATATATTTATGCTCACCTGCAGGCAAATCTTTAGCATTGAATTTATTACCAGATACCAAACTGCCATCTTTTTTAAGATAGATTAATCCCTTTTCTTTTGCTAAAGTACCATTAGGATTTAAACCAAATTCAATACTTGTTGAATTGTTATTTTTGATAACATATTTCAATTTTCCATCAGCATCTAATTCAACACTTCCAGTATCACCTGTAACAGCAATATCTGATGGATTCAAATCGTTATAATCAGATTTTTCTATTTCAATAAAGAAATGATTTACAACTGTACTACCATCTTCAGCAGTCATTGTAAATTCTACTTTATATGTATTGCCTTTTTCATAACCTGTAATGTTGGCTGAAGCTTTAAAAACATTACCTAACTTGGTCAGATTACCAGTAGTTACAGTTGATGTGGCATTTCCACTTGAATCTAAAAGAATTGACTTGTATGTACCACTCTTAATGGTAGATTCTACAAAAGTAATACTATAATTAACTGTTGTCGTATCTTTAGATAGTTTCGCTGTTCCTTGATTACTAATCGTGTCACTTGCTGCCGTACCATTTTTCTTTTCAACAACAATACTCTCTACGGTTGCTGTGGAATCACTAATCTTTTGATCAATGGTAATCTGATACGTTTCTGTATCTGTGCCTTCTGTATTGATAATAGTGATTGTATGCAATCCCTTGGCTAAGTTGGATACACTAAAATTCCCATTATTAATAGCCAATGATTTTGTATTACCACTTGGATCTTCAATGGTTGCAGTTAATGTCCCATAAGTTTCTTTTTTAATAATTTGGGCAGAAACTCCAGTTGCTTTTTGTGCATCTGGTATCACAATGGTTACTTCTCTTAAATTTGATTTATCAACTGTAACACCTGTATTATGTGTAAAAGTGATGTCACTAAATTCTAAATCTGGCTTTTCAATCTCCGTAATCGTGACTGTATGCGTTAATGCGGTTCCAGCATCATCTACTTTAATTTCGATGACATCACCAACTTGAGCTTTCGTTCGAGTTGGATCATCTTTAATAGTTATTGTTGATGTTGCAGATGCTTTAGTTTTAGTAAATGTTATGTAATCAGCAATATTCTTTAAACTATCTGCATATGTTATCTTAGCTGCAGATATTATTGTTGCTCCTGTAGCAGAGCCAGTAAACTTAGGCATGTTGCTAACAGTGATATCTTTTAGGGTAGCATCAGGATTAGATTGTCCTACTGAAAAATCTTTTGATTCAACTAATCCGGTATAAACTGTACCATTTCCATATCCAATAGCATGATCTGCATTAAGTGATTTATTGTAGTGAACTTTGAATTTAAAAGATTGTCCGGATTCAATCGCATTAAGATTTGTTGTGTTAATTCTAAAATCAAATTCTGCAACAATCAAAGATTCACCCTTCTTTATTTCATAATCAATCCCCATGCCAGATGGAACTCTAGTTGTTCCTTTAACCTTAGGTTCATAAACCAATGAAAACTGTGTTCCATCATTAACATTTGGTCTAATATCTGTGGGAAGAACATTAAAAAGTGTTATATCTAGATTTTCTTCCTCTTCTTCATCATAAACTTGTGTTTCTCCTGATCTTATTTCTGGGGCAAGTACAAATTTGCTATCAGTCCATCCTGAAAAAGTCATTTGACCGACTCTTTGATTTTGACCTATCGCTTTGACATGTACTTCAAACGTTAACGCTTTATTATTCTGACTTGCAATGTTCTTAGCCTCTTCTGCATCAAGACTAGTTTTTTGCGTACTTTTTTCAACAAGAAATATTTCTAATCCTGTTTCAATCGCCTTTACCTTCGGAATAAATACTAATGTGCAAATCAGTATAATTAGTATAAAGCCCATTATAATTTTTTTTCTCATTTTTGTCTCCCTCGCATAGTAACTTTAATCATAAATTTTTTGCTTTCCATTAACATGATTTGTTAAAACACCTAAATCTATGACATCAACAGTATCGTCATCATTAAGCAATAATGCAAGTAACATTAAATTGCTTATTACAAGTGATTTTTTATTAATATGATTCGTTATGACACCTAAATCTATGACATTAACATTTCCATCTCCATTTACATCACCTTTAAGAACCATAGTAACTCTATCCTTATAGACTGATGGATTGTTTTCATCTCTAATGACAACTTCATATCCTGTTGCTACTACTTTTGTTAAATCTGTAATACTATTACCATTGCTATCAATAAATTCTATGTTAGTATTTCTAATCTTATCTTTTAAATCAGCAAGGGTTTGATTCAATTGAATACCAAATAGGTATGCTGGTCCCATATCATCATCTTTTTTACGTTTTTCAACATCATGAATAGTTGTTATTTCAGCATATGCTATCTTGTATGTTTCTTTATATTCTTCTTTGATTTCTATAAATCCATCAAATTCATATCGTGCTATTAGTTTAACCCAACCATATGTGATATCATCCACATCAAAATATTCAGTCGTAGTTATAGTTGCTTGCATCATTTTTGGTGCTGATAAGTATCTGAAACTCATTCTAGCAAATGATGTTTCAGATGCAGCATCTTGTTGAACAACTTCTACTAATTGCCAACCAATAAATTTATAATCTTCTTTAGTTGGTGTTGGTAGAATTGAAGGTTTATTCTCCACATTATAAACATCTGGATTTAATATTTCTCCACCATCAGTATCATAGATAATTGAATAATCAATTGGTTTAAAGTATGCATATAATAATAAATCATCGTCTAGATCATACTCAAAACTATCACCAGCTGAATAACTAACGTAATCATCTTGTGGATCTAATTTCCAGCCCATAAATTCATAAGCTAGTTTACTGTATTGTGTTGGTAAAACATTGGTTGATTGGCCAAATGTCACTACCTCAGACACAGTTTGCGCACCATCAATATCCATAACATAGTAATAAATTGTGAAGCGATCTGGTATAAAGAGTGGTGATGTTTGAATATCTTGCGTAATATTAGTCAAATCTTTATCCCAACGATCAAATGAATACCCTTTACGTTTTGCTGTTGGAATTGGATCTGTGTATAGGTTAATTGATTCCCCATATTTTTTAGTAATCTTGACCTGCTTATTACCGTCGTAGTTAAATGTGATGGTAAACAAACGGTCTTTTCTTTCAAATAATGGTTTAATATGCATTTCTTGGGTCACTTCATCAAACGACTGATCCCAACCAATAAATTCGTAGTAGTATCTTTCCGTCATTTCTTTAGTTGGTATTCTACTTGGTGATACTGCTGCACTACCATGTTCTATATGTTGTGCATCAAGTACTAGTCCATTACCATCATAGAAATATACGAAATATTTAACTTTTACTATTTTATATCGTGCAACATAGGATACATCTTCGGTTAATTCATCAGCCACTGGTAAATCCCAACCAATGAATTCATATTTAAAAGATGCATCCTCAGATGTTTTAGTCGGTGCTGCTGGTGGTATGATTTTAGTACCGTATGGTCCTTTGATTTGTTTTAAGATTGTAATACCATCTTCATCATAGAATGTATACATATAAAGTCTTGTTACAGTTACATATCTAATTTGAACAATAGTATCATCTGTAATATAGTTAAATGATTTATCCCAACCCGCAAACACATATACTTCTTTGTAAGTTGGTGGTTTTTGTGGAAGATTTTCTGGTTCTGAAGCTCCAGTTCCATACTTAACCAATTGTCTATTAAATGGTAATCCATTTTCATCAACAAATGTTACCTCATATTCAACGAGTTCATGATTAAACACTGCATCAATAATTAAATCTGTTTTAACATTTTCTGGTTTTTGATTCCACATTCTAAAGTAATAATGATATTGCTTAGTCGATAATTTCGTTGGTATTTCCTTTGGAATCATACCATTGGTGCCATAAGGAACTATTTGTACCTCACCAAAAATATCACCATTGCCATCATAATAAGTAACCGTATATGTTCTAACTGTTTCATCAAAAATCGGTCTAAATTCTAGATTTTCTAACAAGAATACTGGAATTTCATTATCCCATTCCACGAAAGTGTACACATATTGTGGTGTCATGTTCTTAGTTGGTGGAACTGGTTTTTCAATTGGTGTACCATAAGGTGCAGTTACTTTGAGATATTCCTTACCATCTGCATCATAGAAAATATAAGTATATTCTTGTTTTTCTTCTACTACAATTAAAGTTATCAGCGTATCTTCTGATATTACTTTAAATTGACGACTCCAAATAAAACTGTACTTATGTTCTTCTGTATCTTCTGGTAATGTAATCAATGCTGCATCTGGTGCTGTGGCTGATTGACCATATTTTACATGTTCTTCTTTAATAACTTTACCGTCATCATATGCGAATACAACACGATACGTTCTCTCAACTTCTTTAAATAGTGCAGTAATCACGCGGTCCTCTTTGACTTGTGTTAATGGTTTATCCCAACCCACAAACTCATAAACATATTGTTTAGTAGCTTCTTTTGTTGGCATATATCCTATGTCAATTGGATTTGGTGCATCTTGATTCCAGTAAACTTCATAACTGACCAGTTCATTACCGTCACCATCAATAAATTTCACAATATTAACATTTGAATATTGTTTGTACTCTGCAATAGCAATTAAATCTTTAGTAATAAATGTTACATCTTCACTCCATCCAGTAAATTCAAAGCGATAATTTGGATCTTCACTTTCCCTTATTGGGGTTTCATTCGGAAGGATGGCATCACTACCATATTGTACTTTTTCATGTCTTAATAATTCCGTTCCATCATAATTTTGGAATATTACTTCATAATATCTAGGCACTAACGCATATTCAGCAGTGATGACTCGATCTTCTTTAACTTCTTCAAAATCACCTTGCCATCCAACGATTGCCCAAACAAAATCATCATCAACAAAATTAATATCAATTAATCTAATTGGGTCAGTTGCATCCTTACCATATTCAACTGTTTGAACAATTAATATGACAACTTCTTTAAGTACGTTTTGTCCCATGAATGTTACTTTATACCATCGTTGCACACTATCAAATTGTGCATCAACGACCATATTTTCAACTACAGAATCAAAGGATTTGTTCCAACCAATAAATAAGTAATAAAGATCATCAGTTGGTGTCTTTGATGCTTCATTTGGTGCGATAGCAGATTTACCATACTCAACATGTTGCGTACTAATAATCTTGCCGTCACCATCTTTAAATATTACTTCAAATGTTTTAGTAATTTCTTCATAGACTGGTCTAATATCAAGATTATCTTGAACATTGGTGTGTGGTGTATCCCACCCAATAAACTCATAGCGATACATTGGTGTATCTAGTTTATTTGGTGCTTGTGGAGCAATCGCGTTACGACCAAATTCAATGTTTGGTTGGATAGAGATGACTTGTCCATTTGCATCATAGAATGTGACTGTATAATAACGATCAACTTCTTTAAATTCAGCATAAATATCTAAATCCGATTCAACATCAGTAAATGCTCTACTCCATTTAGTAAAGACATATACTTTATCTGTTGTTTTGTTTTTTGTCGGTACGGCACTTGGTGTTTTGATGTCGTCCCCACGCAATACGTGTTGCGTTTCAATTAATCGCCCATTGCCGTCAAAGAATCTAACAATATAGTAGTTATAGACGGCTTCAAAAATAGCTTCAATAGTTAAATCACTATAAACTTTACCGACTGTTTGAATGGTTTCACCATTTAACTGCCATGAAAGGAAGTTATAGATGATTTGATTAGTATTTGTTTTGTACGGTGTTGGTAGATTAAATACCGTACCATGTTTTACATCATAAACTGTTGTTTGATTACCATTGATAATTGTCACTTTATATTTAATATCTTGAGTAACATAGGCAGGCTCAAATGCCATATTGTCTTCAACAAAATCAAAGTAGCCTGTTCCGGAAACAAGTTTCCATGAAGTAAATACATTTTGGGTGTCCTCTCTACCTGTTGAAGGTAGTTTAGGCAATGGTTCGATTGCTGACATACCATATTCGATTTGTTGTTGATCAACAATCATCTTAACACCATTAACCCAGCCATAAAAGACAACTGCGTAGTACTTATCTACTGGCGTAAATTGAGCTGTAATGATTGTATCTTCTGTAATATCTTTAAGTGTTCTATCCCAACCAGTAAACTTAAATCCAAATTGATCGCTTGCTTTTTTAGTAGGTCTTCCTGGATCTGTTGCATGTTCTCCATATAACACTGTTTGAGTCGAAAATACTTCATCATTACCATCTTTAAATGTTACTGTAAATGGTCTTAATGATTCTTCAAATTGGGCTTTTACAATCGTATTTTCACCAATTTGTTTATACGTATCTTCCCAACCAATGAATTTATAAACATGTGAATTTGTTGCATCTTTAGTCGGTATTAAATCCGGTAGTGGTGATTCTGATAAGTACTCTACATCTTTGATAATCATGAAAATATCACCATTGCCATCAACAAACGTTACATCCCAATATCGTTTGATTTGTTGGAATAAAGCATTAACTGTCATATCTTCTGTCACATACGTATATTCTTTATCCCAACCAATAAATTTATAAGCTTTTAAATCATGATGTTCTTTTCTTGGCAATCCACTTGGTGTAGCTGCCGACTCTCCATAAGCAACATCTTGCATATTATATACTTTTCCATTGCCATCAATAAATCGAACAATATAGTAACGAGTTTTAGATTCATACTGCGCAGTAACAGTCATATTTTCTGTAACTTCGCTAATATCTTTATCCCAACCACTAAATACATATGTATATCGTTCATCCATTGCTTTAGTTGGTCTTTGATCTGGCTCTAGAGCGCGTGTTTTATATTCCACTTTTCTTGTAACAAGCGGTGTTCCATCGCTATTTACGAATGTGACGTCATACCAACGATCAACCTCTTTGAAAATTGGATTTATTGTTTTTGATTCATATATTAATTCTTCAAAATTAAAGTCCCATGCAATAAACTGATATGCTATATCATCGTGGTAAAGTTTTGTCGGTATGATTTGTGTCTCAACTGCTTTTTTCCCATACTCTGCTTTTTCTTGTTTTATTACGACACCATCACCATTTAAATATGTGATGTTATAATAACGATCTTTCTCAGTATATGTTGCATAAATTTTAATGTCTTTTTCAATACGTTGTGTTACATCAAAGTTCCAACTATCAAAGAAATAAACTTTAGTTGCACTTGGATTCTTACTTGGTACTACATCTGATAATTCAATAAATCCACCATGTTCAATAACAAGACTATCTACAACTTTATTATTTCCATCAATAAACGATACCGTATGTTTAGCAATTTCCCAATGAGCTACAAGTGTGATATCTTCCTCATGGCTAAAGATGCTTAAACTCAAGCCTTCTTTATCAGTATATTTTGTTCTAGTTCCATCTTCATCTACTAAATACCAACCTTCAAGTTCATATCCAAACTTAAAAGGAACGACCGATTTATAATGATAATTAAACATAACATATTGGAACATGTCTGTATTTCGTTCGGTAGCACCATTGTAATCATAGTTTATTTTATATAATGTTGTTTGTGTTGAGTCTTTTGATAATTCTTTAGTTAAAGCTGCATTATCTGCTGCAGCAAACACTCTTAATTGCGGATAATTTTGATTAGGATCCATATTTAAGTTGGTTGCCCAATCGGTAGTTGGTAAATTCATTTGTAAACTACCAGAACCCAATGCATTAGCACCTATCATATAGTTTTTATCCAAACCATATACGCTATCTGCCTGGTTTGAATTACCGATTGCTTTGGTAGGTTTCTTATAACCGTTAGCATCACGATATGCACTCAAGATACGACTATCAAAATAACTATAACTAATAAAATCTTGTTCTAAAAATCCAGCAATCGCTCCAACATTATCTTTGCCATAAATTACCCCAATGTTGTAGGAATATGCCAAGCGATTCTTAACCATACCAGCGATACCGCCTGTATAGTTGTACCCTGTAACCGCACCTTTATTATAGACATTTTCAATTTTACCTTCATGATAACCTGCAATACCACCTGTATAGTCTCTTCCATCAATAGTTGCTTGATTGTAAACATCATGAATGTTTCCTAGATTATAACCTGCGATACCAGCTGTATAGTTATAACCTTTGATTTGACCAGACACTGATAAATTATAAACATGTCCATGTGTACCAATATAACCAAATAGTCCTTGATAATCTTTATTTTCATTTAATTTTATTTTAAAGTTTGCTTTACTACCATCTAAACTACCTTCAAATGGTTTGTTAGCACTACCGATTGCTGTAAATATGTAATTGAGTGTTTCATCAGCAAAGTCAAATTGTGTAACACCTGGTTTGACTCTAAAATATACTCCTTCATAGGTATTTCCACTATTAACGGTTTCAGCTAATGCGATAACATCTGATTCATCGGTAAGTATGTACGGATTTGCTTGTGTTCCATCACCTTCCATGAATGTGATAGATCTTACAGATTCTAAGGAATCATTTTTAACAAGTTCGATTGTACTATTAGCAAAACCAATTATTTGTGGATAGAAAGAATACTTATCATATGAAAGTGCAGTCTTAAAAGATCCGCCATAATAGAAGTTCATTTGACGTGATTTTGTTCCAATACTATCTTGTGCAATCATTTGTCCATGATATAAACCTTTCACACTTGTGGTGTCTGGTTTATCAAAATTTCCGAATGCTTTTTCTGGTTTAGTTGCTACGCTTGGTTTATAATTTTTTAAAACATTGATATCATAATATGATCTTGTAACTGAACCTCCAGTCAATTGACCAATAATCATACCAATTTCATGTTTTCCATTAACAAATCCTGACACATAAGCATCAAACAATTGTCCAGAATCCATTTTACCAATGATACCACCTGCTAATGATTCTTTCACTCGTACTGTTCCTGAATGATATACAACATGTATTTCAGAACCACCAACATTTTGTAAGCCCGCGATACCACCAGCTCCATCGCTTTCAGCATAAATGCTACCATCATTAAATGAATCCGCAATGAGTCTAGCATTTTCTCCTGCGATACCACCTGCATACGTATTTTGTGCAGTAATATTGGCTGTATTGTAAGTTCTAATAATTTCGCCTCTATTAATACCAGCGATACCACCAATCATACTACGACCACTAATATTACCTTTATTATAACTATCTTGAATATTGCCTTCATTTTCTCCAGCAATACCACCAACAAATGAACCAATTGATTCAACAATACCCAAGTTAAAGGTATTTTTAATCGTACCACCATTCACACCTGTGATACCACCAACACTATTACCCGATTCTGAGTTTGAGCCAAATGTTTTAATGAATACACTGCTTGTCACCTGTGCAATCGTTCCATAGTTACGCCCAGCTACCGCGCCAACATAACTACGTCCAAATACTGTTCCTGAAATACTAAAGTTATTCACATTAGCTTGGTTACCTAATGTATGGAACAATGCTTGATAGTCTTGATCCTTGCTATCAAGAGTAATTATAAAATTGGCACCATTTCCATTAAGTTTTGCATTAAAGAATGCTTGATCATTACCAATTGGTTTAAATGCTACATCTTTGATCGTTAAATCAATAACTTTAACCCCATCTGCAACCTTAAAGTGTTTTCCCGTAAAATCATTACCATTTAATAAGAATTCATCAATGGTCATTAAATCATAACCATCATAGATAAGATATGGATCTTGAAGTGTACCATTACCAGTCAATCGTTGATCTCTAACTGAAATTTTTGAATGTTCTTGTCTTGTTGTATCTTTAGTTGTAAAATATAAAATCTCTGGATAATATGATGTGAAATCATTACCTTTTCTTAAATTATAATACTCTTTAGAAATGTTCATTTGCTCATCATTATTTCCAATAGCGTATAAACCTGTCATTTGTTCGAGTGTTAAAGACTTAACATCCATTGTATCTTCAACTTGATAAATTGCTGACTTCACTGGAGCAAACACTTTTTGTGCCTTTTGCGGTATAACATTTTCACTGTCATAATAAAGTTTTTCAACAGTACCATAGTTAAAAACAACAAGTCCTGCAACATATGATTGTCCAATAATATGTCCTGCTGCATATGAAGTATGAATATCTCCATAATTCATAGCTACGAGTCCAGCAATATATCCTTGTCCGGTTTCAATGTTACCAGTATTATAGACATCTTGGACATGACCATAGTTTATTGCTGTAATGCCTCCAACATAGTTTCCACTAGCTGTTACATCACCATGATTAAAACTGAATCTAATGGTTCCATTGTCCAGATTATTACCTACGAGTCCACCAACATTAGCATGATCAGACTTAATATTTCCCATATTATAACTATATTCAATGATGGCTTCTCCGGCATTTACACCTGCAAGTCCACCAACAAAATCACCAAATGCTTGAATTTTTCCAGTGTTGTAACTATTTATTATGTTTGCTTTGTTATATCCTGCGATACCGGCAATATGGGTATCTCCCGTAATTGTCGCTTCATTGATTACATTTTCTAATATCGATTGATTATATCCTACGATACCTGCTGTGTAATTTTTACCTGTAACCTTACCTGTTACTGTTAAATTTTTAATACTTGCATTTTCAGCAGCATAACCAAATAATCCTTGATAATCTGCAGTTTTATTAATGTTTAGATTAAATATTGCACCATTACCATCAAAATGACCTTTAAATGGTGTAATTACTGAACCAATCGCTAAATAATCTAATTTAGCAATTGCTAAATCAAATATTAGTTTTTCTTTATATACCTTAAAATAGATATTTTCAGTATCGGTTCCTTGAAGTACGATAAGGCTTAATGCTTTCATATCAGAGTTTGATATGATTAAATATGGATTTTCTTCTGTTCCATCGCCTTGGAAAATTTGTCTTTCAACAGAATCCAGAGAATCCATTTTAATGTATGATAAAGTACTGTCTGCAAAAGCAGTTAACTGTGGATGATATGCTTGATATGCTTGATTTGATCTAAACTTAAAGATACCATCATCAAAGACTGCATCTGGTAGATAACCGCCACTTAATGCCGCTGTAGTAAGACCTTTTATGTCATCTTTATCGACTAAACCTGCAATGGCTGTGGTTGCTTTAGTGCCAGATAGTTTAGATGTCATCATAACTGACATATCATAATACAAGTTTTTAGCAATAGCATTACCATCGGCTGTTCCAAGTACACCACCCGGTTGTCCTACTGCGGTAGTAACACCTACACTATATCCATTTTGAACAGTACCTGAGACATAACCAACTAGACCACCAACATAGTATCTACCATGAATATTTCCTGTATTGTACACATTTTCTATTAAACTATTTCTTGCTTGTCCACCTGCAATACCACCAACATGGTCGTAATTTGTTATTTTAATATTTGCTATATTGTATGCATTTCTAATCGTACCATCATTATAACCAACAATACCGCCAGCATAATAATCATATGCCACGACAGTTGCTTGATTATAGACGTTTTCTATAAGTCCCCAGTTTCGTCCAGCAATACCACCAACAAAACGACGTGCTTCCAGTTTACCTGTTACATATAAGTTTTTAACAACACCTGAAGAACCAATGTAGCCAAAAAGTCCTTGATACCAAGCATCAATTTTTAAATTTACATTAAATTTGGTAAATGTACCATCAAAAGATCCTTCAAATTTATAAGATTCGTTTCCAATTGGCACATAGTTTGGTGTCAAAGTAGTTAAGTCAATTTCTTCGACTTCATCAGCTACTTTAAAGTAAATACCTTTTAGATTGTTTCTTGCAATAATAAGGTCAGAAACTGCTTTCATATCATCAGCATTTCTAATAATATATGGGTCATCTTCTAATCCAGTTCCCTCTTTAAATCTCATTGCAGAAACAGATTTTTTAGATAAATCAACAATTATCTTAGTTTTATGTTTACCAAAATAAGTTAATTGTAGGTAATAGATTTCAAAACTATAAGGTGTAAGTGGTAACCATTTACTTGTATCATTAAAACCAAAACTATCTAGTTTACCATTATGCATAACAGCTGAACTTAGTCCTAAAACATCTACAGTTTCGGCTTGATTTCCAATTGCTTTTTGCGGTTTTAATGCATTTGATACTTTATATATGTCGGCAATTTCTTTATCGTAATATAGTCTTTCTGCAGTTCCTTCATTGTATCCAATGACTCCACCTAGTGTCGAATTACTTTGCCCTGATATTTTAGCAACAGCATACCCATCATTTATTGTACCTTTATTCAGTCCAATAATACCACCAACGTTATTTCTGGCATTTAATGTTGAAATATAATATGTGTTGTTTAAATCACCTGCATTATAACCAATAATACCACCAACATTATCACGTCCATTGATTTTAGCAGTACTATACACGGTATGAACAAGTCCTTGATTATAACCTACAACTGACCCAACATAGTCATTAGCTTCTATTTGTCCTGAAATTGACAATTGATAGATAACTGATTGAGATCCTGTGAAACCAAAGAGACCTTGATAATCTTTACTACCTTGTAAACTCAATTTAAAGTTAACACCACTACCATTAAACTGTCCATTAAATGGTATGGCTTGTGTTCCTATTGGCACGTAGCTTAATCCTGGTTGTGTCATATCAAATTCTGATGCATTATCTCTAACTCTGAAGTAAACATCCGTAAAATCTTCACCTTTTGATACTAAATTTGATAATATCACCATATCAAATTCATTAACAATGATGTATGGCGATGCATCAGTACCTAATCCAGCAAAAATATAGGATTTAACCGATTCATACGAATCCTCTTTGATACTTGGATATTTACCTTCAGCAAATACTTTTAATTGGGGATAATATGCATTGACACCATCATTTGCTATATAAATCCATTGATTTCTATCAAATGATAATTGAGTTTCTCCTGTTAAATATGCTTTCCCAATGCCTTTTACATCTTCCTTATCTAATGCATTGTTAATCGCTTGTACTGGTTTAACACCAACCGTTCTTGTGTCAGCATCAATGATTGATGCATCATAATAGCTATTAGTTACGGCTGAGATACCTGCTAGATTACCAACGATTCCACCAACAATACTACCACCACGAATGGTTGCTGCATTATAAGCATTATGAATAAGCCCATTGTTTAAATAACTTGCAATACCAGCTGCATAATCAGCAGTTGCAGTGATATCGCCAGTATTATATGCATATGATATTTGTGTTCCGTTTTCAGCATTACCAACAATCCCTGCTACAACTCGTCGTCCCGTAATACTTGCATCATTGTAAACATGATTAAGTTTAGTCACACCGGCTGTCGTTTTATTGGCTAATCCGACAATCCCACCAATATGTGCACCCGTTGCAATAACAACTGCCTTATTATATACATTTGAAATAGTTGTATTTAGTGCATATCCAACAACGGCAGCTGAATTGTCAGCACCGCTTACTTGTCCTGTCGTACTAAAATTCTTTAATGTTGCATTTTCAGTAACACTAAACAAGCCTGCAAAATTGCCGCCCTTGATATTAATCTTAAATGTTACGCCATTACCATCAAATATACCTTTAAAACGTCTACTATCAGAGCCTATAGGAGAAAAAGTCATATTTTTACTGATAAGTTCTTCGTTTTCATTAGTTAAATCGATTGTTTGTACACCATCTAATACTTTGAAATATATACCAGATAAACTATCTTCTTTCGCTACCTCAGTTAATACCACCATATCCTCAGCATTTCTAATGATATAAGGACTATTTTCATCACCATTGCCTGAAGCAAATCGAATAATTCTAACTGATTCAATTGAATTTGTTGTGACTGTTGATCCAAAGGATGCAAAACTAGTTAACTGAGGGAAATAGTCCCACATACCTGTTTTATTTTTAACTGTCCACATTGTACTATCAAAATTCATGGTGTTGAGATTAAACATCTCTTCTTTACCTAAGCCTGTAACATCATCAGAATTTTGCTGATTTCCAATCGCAAAACTTGGTTTTTGTAATCCATTCCCTGGACTATAAAACTCTATCATTGTTTTATTATAATAAAGATTTGCTAAACTTCCAGTATTAAATCCGGTGACTCCACCTACATATTGTGTAGCATGTACACGTGCGCTGCTATAACCATTTTCTATACTACCTTGATTATATCCAGTTATACCGCCCGCATATTTTCCACTAGCAAATATATGTCCTGTATTATATGTCATACTTAAAGAACCACCATTATAACCGATGACTCCACCTATATATTGACTACCTTCTATTGTAGCAACGTTATATACATTTTCGACAGTACCGTCATTGTAGCCAATGACTCCACCGACATATTCTTGTGCTCTTACATTTCCTTTTACAGCTAGATTAGCTACTGTTGATTCTTGTGAAATATATCCAAATAAGCCTTGATAATTTGAAGTCGCATTAATATTTAATATAAAAGTTGCATGACTACCATCAAAATGACCTTTGAATGGCGTATTTTTCGAACCAATACCAGTAAAACCATTGGTTGTTAAATCAAACACCATAGCTCCAGCTGCCACTTTATAGTAAGTATCTTCTGCATCAAAATCATTTGTAATTGCATTTGAAAGATTAAGCATATCTTGCGCTGTACGTATCAAATATGGACTATCCTTGGTACCATCACCCATAAATGGATTGGTTCGAACTGATAAAACGGAGTCTCTCTTTACCGTATTACTCTCATGATTAGCGAAAACTTTTAATTGAGGATAATACGCATAATTTCCTTCAATTAATCTAAATTCCCAAATAGATGAACTAAATCCTCGATTAAGTAATCCATTTTCGATCATGGATACTTTGTCTAAGCCTTGTCCACTAATAGCCGTTGATGGCTTGTAAGGTTTTGTAGGTTTGTAATTGATAAGAATTGATGCATCATAATAAAGTCGTGCTCTTGTATTTCTATTGTAACTTGCCGATTGATCAGTTCCGATAACGCCGCCCACGGATTGCTGTCCTGCTGATACTAATCCTGCACTATAACTATCTGTTATCTCATTTTGCTTCGTATCATATGCTGCATACGCATATCCGACGATACCACCCGCTTGTGCTTCGGCTATTATCTCTCCTCTGTTATACGTATGATTAATCGTTCCTTGATTTAAGTGTCCGACGATGCCCCCTGCTCTGGTCGCTGTCGCTGTCACATCTCCACTATTATAACTTTGTGTCAATAACCCTGTTCCATGATTTCCGACAATCCCTCCAACATAATTTGTTCCTTTTATATTGGCTTTATTGTAAACATTGGTTATCGTTCCTGATTCTTTATATCCAACGATGCCCCCAACGTTATCTTTTCCTATCACTTGTCCTGTTACTGATAAATTCTTTATCGTTCCATATCCAAAGTGTCCAAATAATCCTTGGAAACTTGCTTCACTATTTATATTTACTGTGAATTCAACATTGCTACCATCAAAACTTCCATAAAATGGATGACTATTATTTCCTATTGGAATAAAATTTCCTAAATCCATTTCCGTAACATTTATATCCATTTTAAAGAAGAAACCTTTAAAGGTATTACCTTTTTCAATTTTTTCTTTTAAATCCTCAATATCTTCAATCGTATATATCCAAAATGGAAAC
Source organism: Haploplasma axanthum (assembly GCF_900660745.1). Lineage (GTDB taxonomy): Bacteria > Bacillota_I > Bacilli_A > Acholeplasmatales > Acholeplasmataceae > Haploplasma > Haploplasma axanthum. The sequence goes on from NZ_LR215048.1 coordinate 1,562,963, forward strand.
TCTTCAGTTCCTAATCCACCCTCAATATTTATCTTAACTGATTCTTCCGATTGTACTCTAATTGGTTCATAGCTGTCATTAGAAAATACTGCCAATTGTGGATAATAAGCATCTGTTTTAGTACTTTCCTTAAATACCCAGCCAGTACCAAACTTCCCACTCATTTGTGAGAACATAATACCGCTATTGAGTCCTTGCCCACTTGGATCAGTCGATGGTTTATACTTTTTGCTTTGATCGTAATTTGCGATAACCGTAATGTCATAATAGAGATTCGTTCTAACATTTCTATTGTAACTTGCCGATTGATTAAGACCAATAACCCCACCAGTTGTCGTGGAATTATTTGATGTTACTGTGCCTGAACTGTAAACATTGGTAATCTCATTTTGTTTCGTATCATAAGCCGCATGTGCATATCCTACAATTCCACCTGCTTGATCAAGTGAAATAATTTCTCCTCGATTATAGGCATTGGTAAGCAGTCCTTGTCCCATGTATCCAACAATGCCACCTGCTGTATTTCGCGTTGCTTCAATTCTAGCTGTATTATAGACATTTCTAACTGTTCCTGATTCTTGCCAGCCAACGATTCCACCTACAAAATCATATCCTGTAATGCTTCCCGATATCGAAACATTCTCTATTAACCCTGTTCTTATATGACCAAATAACCCTTGTAACTCAAGAGCTGGTTTATCAATGTTTAATATGAAATTAACGCTGTTTCCATCAAATGTTCCTTCAAATGGATATGTTCTAGTTCCGATTGCTATGAAATCTTCTAAATCAATTTCATTTATATTATCATCCACTTTAAAATAATACCCAATAAACGTATTACCTGCTGCTACTTTTTTAGATAATTCATCCATGTCTTCTTTAGTTCTAATCAAGAATGGAATATCTTTAGTACCTAATCCATCCCCAACTTCATAAGAAACTGAATTAAAGGAATCTCCACTAATATCTGTTTTACTGTGGTTTGCGAAAACTAACAATTGTGGATAATATGCTGTAGTTCCATTTTTTGGCTCATAATGCCAAATACCTGTCGACATTTTTAATAAATCAAATCCACCATAAAGTAATTGTGCACTCGTAAGTCCGTATTGAGCACCAATAGCTACACTTGGTTTATATGTTTTTGGCTGATCATACTGTACTAAAATAGACGTATCATAATAAAGTCGTGCTCTTGTATTTCTATTGTAACTTGCCGTTTGATCCGTTCCGATAACGCCGCCCACGGATTGCTGTCCTGCTGATACTAATCCTGCACTATAACTATCTGTTATCTCATTTTGCTTCGTATCATATGCTGCATACGCATATCCAATGATACCACCCGCTTGTGCTTCGGCTATTATCTCTCCTCTGTTATACGTATGATTAATCGTTCCTTGATTTAAGTGTCCGACGATGCCCCCTGCTCTGGTCGCTGTCGCTGTCACATCTCCACTATTATAACTTTGTGTCAATAACCCTGTTCCATGATTTCCGACAATCCCTCCAACATAATTTGTTCCTTTTATATTGGCTTTATTGTAAACATTGGTTATCGTTCCTGATTCTTTATATCCAACGATGCCCCCAACGTTATCTTTTCCTATCACTTGTCCTGTTACTGATAAATTCTTTATCGTTCCATATCCAAAGTGTCCAAATAATCCTTGGAAACTTGCTTCACTATTTATATTTACTGTGAATTCAACATTGCTACCATCAAAACTTCCATAAAATGGATGACTATTATTTCCTATTGGAATAAAATTTCCTAAATCCATTTCCGTAACATTTATATCCATTTTAAAGAAGAAACCTTTAAAGGTATTACCTTTTTCAATTTTTTCTTTTAAATCCTCAATATCTTCAATCGTATATATCCAAAATGGAAACTCTTCAGTTCCTAATCCACCCTCAATATTTATCTTAACTGATTCTTCCGATTGTACTCTAATTGGTTCATAGCTGTCATTAGAAAATACTGCCAATTGTGGATAATAAGCATCTGTTTTAGTACTTTCCTTAAATACCCAGCCAGTACCAAACTTCCCACTCATTTGTGAGAACATAATACCACTATTGAGTCCTTGCCCACTTGGATCAGTTGATGGTTTATACTTTTTGCTTTGATCGTAATTTGCGATAACCGTAATGTCATAATAGAGATTCGTTCTAACATTTCTATTGTAACTTGCCGATTGATTAAGACCAATAACCCCACCAGTTGTCGTGGAATTATTTGATGTTACTGTGCCTGAACTGTAAACATTGGTAATCTCATTTTGTTTCGTATCATAAGCCGCATGTGCATATCCTACAATACCACCTGCTTGATCAAGTGAAATAATTTCTCCTCGATTATAGGCATTGGTAAGCAGTCCTTGTCCCATGTATCCAACAATGCCACCTGCTGTATTTCGCGTTGCTTCAATTCTAGCTGTATTATAGACATTTCTAACTGTTCCTGATTCTTGCAAGCCAACAATACCGCCGACATAATCATAGCCTATCACACTACCCGATACTGAAACATTCTCTATTAGCCCTGTTCTTATATGACCAAATAACCCTTGTAACTCAAGAGCTGGTTTATCAATGTTTAATATGAAATTAACGCTGTTTCCATCAAATGTTCCTTCAAATGGATATGTTCTAGTTCCGATTGCTATGAAATCTTCTAAATCAATTTCATTTATATTATCATCCACTTTAAAATAATACCCAATAAACGTATTACCTGCTGCTACTTTTTTAGATAATTCATCCATGTCTTCTTTAGTTCTAATCAAGAATGGAATATCTTTAGTACCTAATCCATCCCCAACTTCATAAGAAACTGAATTAAAGGAATCTCCACTAATATCTGTTTTACTGTGGTTTGCGAAAACTAACAATTGTGGATAATATGCTGTAGTTCCATTTTTTGGCTCATAATGCCAAATACCTGTCGACATTTTTAATAAATCAAATCCACCATAAAGTAATTGTGCACTCGTAAGTCCGTATTGAGCACCAATAGCTACACTTGGTTTATATGTTTTTGGCTGATCATACTGTACTAAAATAGACGTATCATAATAAAGTCGTGCTCTTGTATTTCTATTGTAACTTGCCGTTTGATCCGTTCCGATAACGCCGCCCACGGATTGCTGTCCTGCTGATACTAATCCTGCACTATAACTATCTGTTATCTCATTTTGCTTCGTATCATATGCTGCATACGCATATCCAATGATACCACCCGCTTGTGCTTCGGCTATTATCTCTCCTCTGTTATACGTATGATTAATCGTTCCTTGATTTAAGTGTCCGACGATGCCCCCTGCTCTGGTCGCTGTCGCTGTCACATCTCCACTATTATAACTTTGTGTCAATAACCCTGTTCCATGATTTCCGACAATCCCTCCAACATAATTTGTTCCTTTTATATTGGCTTTATTGTAAACATTGGTTATCGTTCCTGATTCTTTATATCCAACGATGCCCCCAACGTTATCTTTTCCTATCACTTGTCCTGTTACTGATAAATTCTTTATCGTTCCATATCCAAAGTGTCCAAATAATCCTTGGAAACTTGCTTCACTATTTATATTTACTGTGAATTCAACATTGCTACCATCAAAACTTCCATAAAATGGATGACTATTATTTCCTATTGGAATAAAATTTCCTAAATTAAAATAATCTCTACCTTCTGCAATTTTAAAGTAGAAACCCTTATATGTTTCACCAGTATTTAGTTGTGTCTTTAATTTTTCAATATCTGTGATGCTACGGAGCAAGAATGGTTTGTTTTCAGTACCAATACCGTCTTTTGTATCATAAATAACACTTTCCATTGAACTTGAACTAATCAGTTTATTAGTATGAGCGCTAAAATAGGTTAATTGTGGATAATATGAATAACTACCAGAATCTTCTCTAAATACCCAGCCAGTACCAAACTTCCCACTCATTTGTGAGAACATAATACCACTATTGAGTCCTTGCCCACTTGGATCAGTTGATGGTTTATACTTTTTGCTTTGATCGTAATTTGCGATAACCGTAATGTCATAATAGAGATTCGTTCTAACATTTCTATTGTAACTTGCCGATTGATTAAGACCAATAACCCCACCAGTTGTCGTGGAATTATTTGATGTTACTGTGCCTGAACTGTAAACATTGGTAATCTCATTTTGTTTCGTATCATAAGCCGCATGTGCATATCCTACAATTCCACCTGCTTGATCAAGTGAAATAATTTCTCCTCGATTATAGGCATTGGTTAGTAATCCTTGTCCCATGTATCCAACTATTCCACCTGCTGTATTTCGCGTTGCTTCAATTCTAGCTGTATTATAGACATTTCTAACTGTTCCTGATTCTTGCCAACCAACGATTCCACCTACAAAATCATATCCTGTAATGCTTCCTGATACCGAAACATTCTCTATTAACCCTGTTCTTATATGACCAAATAACCCTTGTAACTCAAGAGCTGGTTTATCTATATTTAATATAAAGTTAGTACCATATCCATCAAATATTCCCTCAAATGGATATGTCCTGGTTCCAATCGGAACAAAATTACCTAAATCTATTTCACTAACATTTGCATCAACAACAAATACTTTTCCTTTAAAAGTCTTCTTTTCCTCACTTACTTGTCGTGACAATTCATCCATATTAGATTTACTACTTATTACATACGGATCAATTTCAGTTCCTTCTTCAGATAAAAAGGTTCCGTTTGAATAGAAAGGATCTCTGCGTGATACTACTTCTATATTTTCTTTTTCAGAAGAGTTATTAACTTTTCTCGAAATAAAAAGTATTGAAGTTACAGAAAAAATAATCATCAAAATTGTTATTAAAATTTTTTTGAGTTTACTATTCATTTGGTACACCCCCAATCAAAATGTCTATAAGCAAAAAAAGCACTTAAAATTATGTTGTTATTTATAGATTTTATTAAATTACTTTTTTTATATTTGTCTCGCATCAAATTGAACACGTATATGTGAAAACACACTAAAAAATTAAACTTAAAATTTTTAGTATTAGATTTTATATTAAAGCTTTTTCTCGTCATCATCTATCATCATGTCCATTCTATACTATGTTTAATATCCTCTTGCTGCAAAGCCCAATAAGTTTTAAACTATATTTTTTGTAAATAGTCTAGATATCAACATTATAACACTTTATGTAATAATAGTCATTTTTTTCGTTAATTTTTAATATTTTTTTAATATGTTTTTATTTATTTTTTACATTTAACTGAATAATTACTTATAAAATATCTATTTATAATTATTTATGAATTACAAATTTTTATCAATAATCGCACATTCTTATTGTACTTTAAGTTCACAAATAACTTATTTTTCACATAAATGTGTCTTTACACCTTTTTTTAAAATTAAAAGTTGTGAAAAAAAGTACAACAATAAAAAAAATAGTTTTCAATTTTTTATATTTATTATAATTTAGATAACAATGATTTATATAAATAAAAAATCACTTTAATTTGATTAATTTTTTCGTTTTTATTATCTAATATTTCGTATTATTTATGTATGTCTAAAACAAATGTTAATAAAAAACTAAAAAAGAAAGAATAAATCTCTTTCTTTCATCAGTTCTATATAAAATTCTATTTTAATTTCAAATAATCTTTAATTAAAAACGATAAAAAATATGGGAAAGTATAAAAAACTTCATTAAATCCTATATTCTTATTTGCAAGTTTTATGCCATAAGTTATATCTTCATACTTATCATTATTAACTAATGTTTTCAATGATTTGGAATTGCCATCTTTCGCTTTTACTTCAATCGGCACTATATTATCTTTTGATCTTATAAGAAAATCTTGTTCCAAAGTTGAATCTTCTTTTTTATAATAATATAGTTCTAATCCACTTTTAACGAAAGCATCTGCAACAAAATTTTCATATAAGGCACCTTTATATACTCCTAAATTCTTATTTCCACGTAAGTCTTGTTGTGATTCTTCATCAAGCTGCGCAATTAATAAGCCAGTATCTTTCATATAGATTTTGTATTTAGACTCATCGTAATTTCCTTTTAATGGTAATTGAAGACTATTTAATCCATAACACAAATTAACAATTCCAGCATCATATAACCATTCAATTGTTCCTCGATAATCAAATGTTTTTGCTTTTTTATCAACTTTTGTTATTTGAAATTTTTTATTGTCTTTTGCAAGTTGAACTGGTATATGGTTAAAGACATTCATAATCCTACTCTTATCAACACCAATTGCATATTTTTTAATATCTTCTTTATAGTCATTTAAAATTTGAATTTGTTTAGCTAAAGTACCTTCAAAGGAATTATTAACTATGTAATCTTTAACAATTTCTGGCATTCCACCTAAAATTGTATAATCAATAAATAACTGCATATATAACTTAAATTCAAGTTCAGTAAATGGCTTTAATTCTAACATTTTTTTTAACATATCTTCTCTAAGTGAGTCATCATATCCTTTTGCCCATAAAAACTCTTCAAAATCTAGTGAATACATTTCATAATCTGTTTTATATCCCGTACTGACACTATCAACTCTATTATAATTTATACCTAAAAGTGATCCACTGCAAATTACATCAAATCTACCATCAATACTAAAAAATTTAAGCGATGTTGATATTTCAATAAGATCTTGAATTTCATCAAAAATAATAAGTGTTTTTTCTTCTGAATTAAATTTTTTATATGGATCAATTCTACTTATGTTTTTTATAATTTCATCTACTGAATAACCTGTTTCAATAATACCTTTATATATAGGTTCTTCAATAAAATTGATATATATATAGTTTTTATATTGTTCATTAGCAAACTTCAAAATTGCTGCAGTCTTTCCAACTTGTCTAGGTCCTTTAACAACTAAAGGTTTATGTCCAATGTTCTTTTTCCATTCAATTAGATAACTATCAACTTTTCTTTTTAAATACATATCAATCGCCTCCAATATCATTATATATATTAATTCTATATTTTTCAATAAATAAGTATTTTATGGGTGACTTTTTTTAATTATACGCTATTTTATGAGTCACTTTTTTTAATTATATGCTATTTTATGAGGGACATTTAAAAGTCTAACAAAAATATTCATTCTTTATATGTAAAAAACCAATACAAGTAACTTAATCACCTATATTGGTTTTTATGATAAAACTATTTTTTCTCTTTTAATTCTTTTGCTACAACATTTAAATATATTATTCTTACTAAAAGAATCATAATGATTATTGCTGCAAGAATAATTAAAGCTTTATATACTCCAACACTTAATAATATAACAATTGGCAATGTAGTTGATCTCATAAGTTTTTTATTACTTCTCTTTTTTATTTTTATGACTATTAGTAAAATAAAAATTATTAACGTCATAATACTAAGAGTTATTATATAAATAAGATTACTACTATTTTGCTTAACTTTAGCAAAATCTTCTATTGCTTTATCCCTACTATTTTCTGCTTCGGTTAATGTTTTTGCTTCATTAATTTGATTAACAGCATTCTCGTATATTTCACTTAGTTCTTGTAATCCCTTTTCAGAATATTTACCGCTATTTATATATTCTTCATACTTTTCTTTTAACTCATTAATAATAGTATTTTTATTATCTTTAAGTTTTTGTTCATCTATTTGTTTCTTAGTATCATCAATAATTTTATTTATCTCATCCTGATTTTTATAGTTATCTTTTGTTACTTTATCTACCGCATCATCGATGATTTTTTGTGTTTCATCACTAATTGGTTTTTCTGCATATTCTTCTAATTCTTCTCTTACTTTATCTTTTGTCTCTTTTAATTCATTATCATCAATTAATTTTTTACCTTCTTCAATAATTTTATCTATCTCATCTTGATCTTTATAGTTATCTTTTGTTACTTTATCTACTTGATCATCGATGATTTTTTGTGTTTCATCGCTAATTGGTTTCTTTGCGTATTCTTCTAATTCTTCTCTAACCTTATCTTTTACTTCTTTTAATTCTTGATTATCTATTAAATATTTACCTTCTTCAATGATTCTTTCAATTTCCGGCTCATTTGAATAAGTGTTACCATTAACCTTATCTACTTGGTCATTAATAATCTTTTCTATTTCTTCACTGATTGTTTTTTTTGCATGTTCTTCTAATTCTTCTCTTACTCTTTTCTTAACTTCATTGATCTTATTATCAATATATTCACCAATACGGTTTTTACCATCAATTACTTCTTGTTCTATTTTTTCAGTTTCTGTTTCTTGGTTAATATTCCCTTTTATTTCATCGATTAATTCCTGTAGTTCATCAGTTATTTCTCCATATGGAATTCTTTCATATACATAATCATCAATTTCTTTTAATGCATTTGTACGATCATCATTGATTCGCTTTAAATTATTGTATGTTTCATTATAATACTTAATTGCATTATCTTTTGCTGTTGTTGCTTCATCTTCATTTCCTGCATAATTGATAATTGTTCCTTGAGAAATTGTTTCATCTTGATTAGCTTTGATTGCATCATTTTTCTCAGTAACCGTAATATTACTTAATTCTTCAATTAGTTTTTCTTCTGGAATCATTTTATCATACATAGTTTGTTGATAAATTGCAAATGATGCTCTATTAAATTCATTTAAATGATACTCAAGCATAGTATCAATATCATCAATTGATGCACTAATTATTTCTTCATCAGCATTTTCTTTAAGTATATTAATCGCTGCATTAAACGCATCTCTATGTTCATCAGTAAATAATGGCTCTTCTTCTATTTTTCTCTTAACTTCTTCATATTTACTATTTATTACTTCTAATGCATTACTTCGTTTAATTTCTAGTGTTCTTAGAGTATCAAAATCTTTATTCATTTCTTCAATTGTATCAACTACAATTTGATCTATTGAGTTTTTTTGATTATTAGAATTTATATTTTCAATAGCAGTTTGAACGTCAGCTCCAATTTTATCTGTAATAGCTTTTTTCTCATCGTCATTAGCATTTTTAAATTGGTCAATTAAACCGTTAATTCTTATTTTTTCAGTATTTATTTCATTTATTGCTGCTTGACGGTGTGATGTTAGTAAAACAACATTCATTTCATCAACACCAGTTGCTCTATTAGTTTCTATAACTCCAAAATCTGTTTCGTTATTAATCAAACTTATTTTGTCATTTAAAATATCTAATAAGTCATCATTATATTGTTTTTTTTCTTCAGTAGTTAAATCATTTTCTTCATTAATTTAATTCTTAATACTTTCATAATTATTATTTAAATTATTTATTGCAATTAATCTAATATTTTCTAATCGTGCTTTATTAAGTTCTGCAGTCATTTCTATAACTCTGTCTTGATATTTTACTTGAGCATCACTTGCAGTTGCAGATTCTTCGATTTCCTTTTTACCTAATTCATAAATTCTTTCAATTTCACCATAGTAATATTCTTTTCTATCATCACTAAGTGGTTGATAAGTCTCTATACTATTCTTCGTATCATCAGCTTTTTCTCTTAAATTATGCAAATATAGATTTATTGCTTCTTGTTCTTCAATAATTGTTGCTTGATCAATTAGCCTTTGTAAATCCTTTTTCGCATCGCTTAATAAACTATCAATTACACTAACTAGTTGTGCTCCATTAATATCATCACTTACTCTTTGAACGATTATCTCTGCAATACCCTTAATTCTAGTTTTATCAGTTGAATCAATCTCTAAATTTTCTATTGCGGTTTTTGTATCATTACCTGCTAAAACAAGTTCTTCAACTTTTTTAACTTTATATACACTTAAGTATATTTTATTTAACTCATCAATTCCTCTAGTATATCTAGATTCAACGCCCGTTACATTGCTTTCATTAGAAATATCAGCATTTATTTTTACTACTTCATCCTTGATAAGTTTAATATATTCTTCTTCAATACCTTCTTCAGTAACGTGCAAGTTTTTAACATTCTCTATAAGTTCATCCCCATAATTAATAATGTTTTTGATTCTACCATCCTTAGTATCTTCTAATACTATTTCTCTTCTCTTTCTTTCAAAAACAATTATTGAATCATTATAAACTACTTCGCCATCAACACTGGTTCTTGTTTCATCGAGTTTAAGTATAGCATTATTATATAATTGTTCAATATTACCAATAAGTTCTGTTTTTCTCTCATCGGTCAGGTTATTAAGTCTATCTAGTTTAGTTTTTAATTCATTCATTTTACTTAAAATTTTATTTTGTATAATAATTCTTTCACTATCATTTTGTCCCTTAATAGTGATATTTGCCTCTATAGATTGCTCTTTATCATATTCTTTAATAACATATTTTTCAGTAAAAGAATTTAACTCTAGTTTATCAAAAGGAATAGTAATATAACCATTTGAATCAACAACAAAATCTCCCATTTTTTCGAATGTAACTGTTGTACCATTAGGATATAAATCACCATTAGGTTTTTTAAAACTAATAGTTACATCTCCATAATAACTTTGATTTTGATTTATATTTTCAGCATATATAGTTTTATATTCTGGTATGAAAACCATAGCTTCGTTTGATACTTCTTTTTCAAGTTGTTTAACTGTTAGTGTCGTATTTAAATCATACATTGGAAAACTACTTCTTGCAATCATAAGAAGTCCGTTTGCTGTTAATTTATATGTATTTGAAAAATCTTTAATATTTATAATACTATCAGTTTTATAATAGCTACCGTTTGGTTTAGTTATGGTTAAAACATGAACACCTTCTGGTATTGTTGCTCCGCTAATAATCGGTGTTACGGTCTTATATCCAAAAACATTAATATTTATTGATGCTGAATTACCTTTATCTGGATCTTTTATATATGCCCTACCTGTTATATCGTTAACTGGCATTTGATTTCTTGGAACAGTTACAGAACCATTACTTCCTATTATAAGTGGTTTAGTTAGTCCTGGGATGTGTAACTCACTTCCTGTCATATAAGTTCCACCACCCTTTTTAATTGGTGTAAAGGTAAAGCTTCCATTATTATTTTCAACAATCTTTATTTCTCCAGGTGCCACAGTTATAAGATTTGCTCTAACTCTTTTAATATATAAATCGATAATATCTGTACTCTCACCTGATGATGAAGAAATTAAAAATGCAAGCCCAGTTTCGGCACCTATATTACCCATTTTACCAACATAATTTTTACCAAGAAAATTATATGTTATTGTTTTATCTTTTGCACTATAATAAATTGTCATTTTTGTTAGTTTTCCAGCAAAATCAGATGCATTTACTTTTGTCGCCCAATTTCCAGTTGCTAGACCAATTGAATTACCATTTTCATCATAAAAACTACCTTGAGTTTTTGTATATCTAAGTGAAACATTAGGAACTGGTGGTTCTAATGGTGCTTGATACTGATGAGTATCAATAATAAAAGCAACCGAATTGTTTGTTCCAACTATTCCAAAGCCTTGGCCTCTTTGCCCTAAAGTTCCGATTTCACTTTCTGTAAATCCTAATGCTAATCCATCTCCTGGATTATTAACTCTTAGCATGTTAATATCCAATTCAACTTCAAAATCATATTTTACAGAAAGTCTTTCTTTAAAATAAGTTGTTCCAACTTCATATTTTTGATTATTAATAAGATTAATTCTTTTATTACTATCTATATAATTTGACACACCATAATGATTAAAGTAGTTTTTCACATCATTTTGATTAATATCTAACAATTGTGCTTCTCCATCATCAGTGTCCACTGCATTAACAACTACTGTATTATCTTTAATACTTAATACAAAAAAAATAGTTCCGGTTAAGTTTTATATTATATTTATTTTTAATTCTATTTAATTTTTAATTTGTCATAGAAAGATTTTCCAAAATCAATCAAATTGTTAAAATCAAGCACTTTTGTACTTCCACTGCCTACAAAGCCTTCAGTTATATTTACTTTCTTTTTATATTCATCATAGATTACTGAAAAAGCATCTGAATTATAATTCTTATCTTCATAAGAAACCCATTTTCTTTTATTATCAACAATCATTGCACATGAACTAATTTCTTTTTCTTTAAAGTTTTCTGAAAGTGCTTCTGACAAATGTAACCCTGTACATGTTGTCATATCTGTACCAATCATCAAAATCTTTGCTCCGCCTAATCTATATATTGCACCTAGCGGTGTATCCATACCAAATTTCGGGGTTAATTCATGTTTTTTAACAATTTTTTTTGCATGAAAGCCAATTGCTGCAAATGATACTTGTGGATGTGATGATCTCTCAGAGTCTGGATGTACTCTTATATACTCTGAAAAACTCCCCATACTTCTTGTTTTAGTTGTTTTTTTATCATATGCTGGCATTAAATCTCTAATCTCTTGATGCCAAGATTCAGGAACAGCTGGTGCTACCCAATCTTTCGGATCAGAATTATCCATAGTTTGAGTTGGAACAACAATTGTTCCAAGTGGTCCTATAACTTTTAATATCGCTTTATATAGTGTTTCAGTTCCACCTAATATCCAACCAATACTTGATTGAGATACATGAACAATCACAGTATCATCATAATCAATATCAAATTTCTTCAAATCAAGCACTAAAGACTCAAGTGTTCTTGGTGTACTAGTACTTTCAACAATTTCTTTTAATTTCATAATTATCTCTTTCTTTCTTCTTTACTTACATATATATTAACACAAAACTCTCATTACATATAAATACGATAGAAACTATATTTTAAATATAAAAACAAAAAGTGAAATAAATTTCACTCGGGGCGATTACTAATCGCCTCTTTTATTTTCATATCTTATTATTTATAATATAGCTATGGATACTAATGTTTATGTTAAAAATCTTTATAAAGATTTACTAGCCACTGCTGCTAAAAATGGTAATACTGTTTATGAGAATGAATTAACGAGACTTTCTAATCTTGAGCATGTTCGTTCCCTAAACTCTAATCACGTCTCTATAAAGGAGATTTTTCGCGCTTTTTGGCCTTCTTTTAAATTACTTCATCAAGATAAACTTCGTTCTTCTATTATTAATATAAATGTTGAATCTATGATTGATTGTAGAAATTTATCTAAGGGCTATCTTTTCTATGAGTGCTCTAAATGTGATCATTATCATTTATCTGGTTTATCTTGTCATTCTAGATTTTGTTCCTCTTGTGGCCATAAATATCGTGATTCTCGCTCTTTGGAAATTCAAAAGAAACTTATTTCTGTTCCTCATCGTCATTTTGTTTTTTCTCTTCCCTTTGATTTAAGACCTTTCTTTTGGAAGTGTCGACCTTTATTTGATTGTTTATTTAAATCTGTTAATGATTCTCTTCATTTTTCTTTAGATCTTTCTAAAAAAGATCTAGCAGATGATGCTAGGCTTGGCTTCGTTGCTTTCCTTCATACTTCGGGCCGTAGTTTAAATCTTCATCCTCATATTCATGTTTTAATTGCTGAAGCTACTATTGATAAGTTTAACAAGAAAAAAGATCTTTATTTTTTTCCTTTCGAACGTCTCAGAAAGACTTTTATGTTCAAATTCTTATCCTTAGCTTCTAAAGTTCTCAAAGCTTTTGGTAATCATTCTCTTTATCGTGAATTTAACATCTTAAGGTCTAAAATTATCAAAAAATATAAAGACGGTTTTTATACTTACGGTCCTAGGATTAAAGAGTTTACTAAATTTTATAACACTAAAAAAATTGCTAATTATATTGCTAGATATGCTTCTCATCCTCCTATTGCTGAATCCAATATTTTATCTCTTGATTCTACTAATAGCACTGTCTCTTGGCGTTATACTCCTCACGATGATCCTAATAATCCTGTCGTTATTACTGAACATCCTCATATCTTTATTTCTAGACTAATTAGACATATCCATGATGAGGGTTTTCATCAAATTCGTTACTATGGTTTTTATGCTAATAAATCTGCTCGTGCTAACTCTTTTACTAAATTAGTTTCTAAATCTTCTATTGATTACTTAAAATCTAGATTAAAATGGCGTATAATGTTGCTAGATACTTTTAAGTTTGATCCCCTTCTTTGTAGCTGTGGTGCCAAGATGGTTTTAAATATCAAACTTTCATTTCTACCAAATAATAATAAAGGAGCTTATATTTCTGATGCCTAAACTTTTTAAAACTTATAAACCTATTTTGTCTAATTCACAAAAGAAGAATCTTTATCGTGAATATGAATTAGGTATTGCTGAGGGTTTTATCCCTGGTCCTAAGTTATCTTTTGATAACTATTTTAAAAATTCTGATTTGTTTGATATGATTGAAATGAAATGTCTTGATTGTCACTTTGAATTAAATTTAAGTTATGAACATTTTTCTATGGATGTTCTTCATAATGAGGCTGCTTTCCCTTTAGATTTCTGTCCTGAATGTGGTAAGTTGCAGTTTGTTCCTAAAGATGTTTTTAAAAAATTAATTCCTTTTAACGTTTTAAAATAAACTAAGATATATTATACTTTGTAATAAACTTCTAATATGGAGTTTTTTTAAGTATATCCTTTTTTGATTAGACCAAATACAATTTCCTATTCAAAAGAAAAAGGCCTTTTAAGACCTTTAATTACTAATTGTGTCTAAGGTAACCGATGCTAATACAATTTAGCACCCTAATAAAACTTTTAGCACCCCTAGATGGAGAAATATGAAAACAGTTTAGTTTATTCCTCCCACTCATCTCTTTCTTTTAAGTATTTATACAAAATTTCCAGACTTTCAACATCATTCTTTAATGCTTGTGATAAATTTCCTTTAGGAAAATCTATTCTTGATTCAACAGAGTTGAAATTTAATAGATATGTCAATGTATCTCTAAATCTTTCGGGTATCACTTTATCATTATCTGGCTTTTCAAAAACAATAGTTTTCCTAGGAAAAACAAATACCACAAAATCTGCTTTATTTTCAGAAAGATAAAATCTTCCATCATGTTCTAATTTGGAAGTCAAATACGTATTATGCTCACCTTGAAAAAATTCATGTAAAATAATCATTTCAATTTGACCATAAAAAGCATGCCACAAAGTTGATGATATAAATGAACCATCTCTAATCACGGTTGGGGATGCAAACGATAAAAAAGAGCTGTAGTGAAATATCGCTTCATCTTGCATATCAATCCAGAGAACATTGATATTTTCATCTGAAAATTGCTTATCTTTTGCTTTTACTTGAGTAAAAAGATGAATAATATGTCTTAAATCTGATGCGTGTTTATTTTTTTCTAATGGCCTTTTCTCAAAACTGAAAGGTCTGTGGGAAGAAACCCGAGTTGTTATTTTATTCCTACCACCATTGATTTTTGTTACTGTTGTACCTAAATCAATACCTTTTTGGCTTTCTTTGTCATGAGTCTTCGTGAAAACTTCAAAGTCTACCACATACTTTTTCTGATAATAGTCTGTGTCACTTAATCTAAAATCTGGTGTTGGATTTTTCGATGTAGGTATAGACACTAATTGGGATGTGTCATTAAATAGCTCTCTATATAACCTTGTTTTAATTTCTGCGTATGCCCTTATTCCCCCCAAAACAGATGAAACTATTGAATAGTCATCATCCAATAAATCTGATTTTTTCGCTCGTAACCAATCCGGATCTATTCTTTGAACTACTTCAAATGCCCAATTTGTCTTATATATAATTGAAGACTTATCATCTGCTATATTTGAAGATGTTTTAGATTCATCATAGATAATAATATTCTTTAGTGGGTGTTCATAATTATCTATTTTACGATGTGACTTAATCTTTTCAATTTCTTCTTCTTTAAAAAATGATAAAATTTGCTTTATTCTTTCATTAAAGTTTGCTTCCTCTAAATTCTCATATTTAGTCCTACACATTGATTGACACACCTCATCTTAATGGTATAATTGGCCTTTTGATTGTTGCACAATAAAATATACTAATAAACAAAAAAGTGGGATGACTGTTTAATTTTATAACTTTAAGGATATATTCATTCATACTTTTATTGCTTTTACAATGTTCATTGGCATCTATATTTTTATATTCATATCCAATAATTCATCTTGGATCAATTTCGCACTTATACATGTATAACGCTGTAGATACTATAGTAAATAGTTCAAAATCATTCTGAACTTCATCAATATTTAGATATTGGTCAAAGAAATCTCTCATTTCAGTAATTAAATATCTTGCTAAAGTTCAAGAAAAACTGTAAGAAAATATATGAAAGGATATGAGCCTATTAAAACAAGAAAAAGAAAATCAAAACTTGACCCATACTATGATCAAATTTTTGATTTATTATATGGAACAGGAAAAATAAAGAACAAAATATTTTATTATAAAAGAAATTTATTTAATTATTGTTTAGATAATAAAATAATTCCAGTGACAAGTGAATCAACCTTTAAAGATTGGTTAAAGAAAAATAAAGATCTTGATAACTACTTTAAAACAAAAGTAAGCAAAGTACCGGAAATACGTTTTGAAACATCAAAAGGTGAACAAGCTCAAGTAGATTGGAAAGAATCTCTTGAAATAGTATTAAATACTGGTGAAGTAATTGAAATTAATATTCTCGTTGTTATATTATCATATTCAAGATTTAGATATTATGGAGTGAGCCTTAATAAAAATCAAGATATATTATTTAATCACTTAGATAATGCATTCAAAGCGTTTGGTGGTGTCCCTGAAACTTTATTAACTGATAATATGAAAACAGTTATGGATGAACCTAGAACTAATTATTCCAAAGGTAAAATAAATAATAAGTTTAAATCTTTCTCTGATGATTATGGTTTTAAAACAGTTCCATGTATAGCTGGAAAACCTCAAACAAAAACTAAAGTGGAGCAACCTATGAGAATTCTAGATTATCTAAAAAGTTTCAATGGTGATTTAACATATTTAGAACTAATTAAAAAGATAAAGGAATTAAACAATCGGGAAAATAATAAATATCATGAGGGTTATGGATTAATTCCAACATTAGCACTACAAAAAGAAAAAGATTCCCTACATGCTCTTCCGAAGCAATCTATAAGGAATCAATATAATATTACCGATATACTAATGAAAGTTGACACATCTGCAATGGTCACTTACAAGCAAAATAAATACTCAGTCCCACCCAAATATTTAAATAAGCAAGTAACTGCTCAAGTATATGATAACAAATTACATGTATATTTTAACACAAAATTAATTACAATACATCAAATTAAAAACAATGTTAAAGGTCAATTATTTTATCATGAAGACGATTATAATAGCAATTTACTTCTATCAAATAAATTTAAGGGTGATGAAATTGAAAGTATTTCACAAAGTAATTTAAATAAAATAGGAGAAAAATATAATGACTCAATATCAACAACTAATAAAAAATCTTGAGTATCTTAAACTAAATGAACTTTTAGTTCATTTACCACAAGAATTAGATTTAATAGTAAGTAATAATAAAACATTTGTTGAAGGACTACTCACATTAACAAACAAAGAAATTGAAAAAAGAGAGAAAAGTATGATTTATTCTATGGTTAGAACTGGGGCATTCCCACATACAAAAACACTTGATGAATTTGAATTTAGTTTCCAACCAGAAATAAATGAATTACAAATAAGAGAATTCACTAACCATAAATTTATCGAACTAAATGAAAATATTGTTTTTTTAGGTTCACCAGGTGTAGGAAAAACACATTTAGCAACTTCCATAGGGATATCTGTAGCTAAGAAAAGAATGCAAACTTACTTTATTAAATGTCATGATTTAATTCAACAATTAAAAAAAGCACAACTAGAAAATAGATTAACAGATCGTATAAAACATTTTACTAAATACAGATTATTAATAATTGATGAGATGGGGTATCTACCAATTAGTAAAGAGGATTCAAAATTATTCTTTCGATTAATAGACAAAAGATATGAGAATAAAAGCACAATAATAACAACAAATATAAACTTTTCAAAATGGTCTGAAGTATTTCAAGATCCTGTAATAGCAAACGCAATAGTTGATAGACTACTTCATCATGCACATGTAATTACAATCAATGGTGATTCATATAGAACCAAACATTTATTTGAAACTGGAGGTAATACTTAATCAAAAGTGGGTATTATTAAACCGTTATAAACGAGTACTCTTATATTGACATTTATATCAGCAACTTTTAGCAAACATTTTGTGAATAATATTGACTAAATTCAATTATAATGGTATTATTTAATCAAAGAAGCACTAGATTAACTATTCACATTATTTTATAACAATTATTTTTGCAAGTTCTTTTCGCTATTTATATTAATTATGTAAAACAAAAAATAAAAGGAAGGTATTATATAATGGAAATAATAACTAACTTGTTCAGAATGTTTTTTAAAGATTCTATTAAATATACAAAAATCAAGAATGAAAATCCTAATTCTAAATATTTTGGAATCGTAGGTATTGTTTACCCTATCTTGGCTCTAATCTTAGGTGGCGGTGCGATATATTTTTCACTTAAGTTACTTAATGATATTGGCGGATTCAATAATATTATTGTTGCGATATTTATAATTATTGGGGGCGCTGCACTCGGTATTGGCGGTGCTTTGGGATTTTTTTCTTACGTAATAAGAGGCATAATTGTATCTTCGTATCAAATAAAATTAAATAAAAAAACTATAGGCGTAGTGGCACTAATTGTTAATTTTCTCATACTCTGTGCGAGTATTGTCTTACTTTTTTATATTATCAAACATAACCTTTAACACTCTTACGAGTTTTGATAACTTAAAACTTAAATTAAGTTTAATTTATTGCATAATTTAAAAAAGCCTACACTACTCTTATTATAGTATAGGCTTTATAATTTTATATTATTGCATAGCACTTTGTCTTGTGAATATTATATCTACGATGTCTGCGTTTTTTTTGTCATCGCTTTGGAATACTTTGCGGTATTTTTGCTTGGTTATCTTATCATTTGCATGACCTGCCCTATCGGCTATCATCTCGTTTGGTATTATATTTGATGCATATTAATCACCTCAATATTGTTTATATAATATCACAATAAAAAGGATTTGTAACGCTATTTGAATAAGAGCCTTTTAAACGCTCACGCAATTTTTACTACCAAGTTACGAATTATTGCTATTAATGACACCCCCCCTCTATATCTAATTTTTAGCAGAACAAAAGCGAAAATAAATTTTCGCCTAATGTACTCTTTGAACACTTTTAATATATAATATGTATATGACAAAGACTGACTACATACTTAATACTTATACTGAAAGTTTAATGATTGCTAAATCTATAAGTAATAGAGTTTATCAAAATGAATTTAATAGACTTTTTAATTTGAAACATATTAGAGATAAATTTGATAATAAAATTACTATCAAAGATATCTTTTTAAATTGTTGGGATAAATTTAAATCTAATAATATAGATAAACTACGTTCTTCAGTTATTAAAAATGTCGAAGACATAATTTTCTGCAAGGACTATCGAAAGGGATATATTGCTTTTAGCTGTAAACGTTGTGATAATTTCACTTTTACAGCTTTTTCTTGTAACTCTAGGTTTTGTTCTACTTGTGGTAAAAAATATCGTGACTTTCGTTCAATAGAGATTCAGTCTAAACTTATTAATGTTTCTCATAGGCATTTTGTTTTTACTGTTGCTGAAGAACTACGTATTTATTTCTTTAAATATCGTGATATGCAAAACTTACTTTTTGATGCTGTTAATGATACTCTTACTAATACTTCTATCACTTCTAAAAAAGAAATTGCTAATAACTATAAATTAGGTTTTGTTTCTTTCTTACATACTTTTGGTAGAGATTTAAAACCTAATCCACATATTCATGCTTTAGTTGCTGAGGCCAAAGTTAGTTCTTCTGGTAATGTGAAAAATATCATTATTTTCATTTTGAACAGTTAAGAAAATATTTTATGTTCTCTTTATTAAACCTAATGTCTAACTACTTAAATGAATCTCATCCTAGCGAACTAAAAGCTTTCAACATTCTAAAATACTATTTAATTAAGACTTACTCTAAAGGGTTTTATATCTATGCTCCTCCTAATAACTCTAAACTTACTACCATTAAAGATATTGCTAATTACATTGCTAGATATGGCTCTCATCCTGCTATTAGTGAATCTAGGATTGTTTCTATTGATTATGCTAGTAACACTATTACCTGGAAGTTTAATCCTCATGAAGATGATGGTCTAACTAGTGATGATCCTAATTATCAAGGTACTAAGTTTATTACCGAATCTATTGATGCTTTTATCATCAAACTTATCAGACATATTCCTGATAAGCATTTTCATCTTATTAGATATTTTGGTTTTTATGCTAATAAATCTAAAACTATTCCTAAAATACCCAAAATATTATGGATTAATAGAATTCGTATGTTAAAATCTATGTTGAAATATACTGTATTACTTTATAATACTTTTAAGTTCGATCCACACATTTGTAAGTGTGGATCCAAAATGACTTTTGATTATTCATTGTCTTATTTCCCTATGAAAGGTTGTGTTTTTTAGTGCCTAAATATTATTCTATTAAAAAGTTTGAAATTAGTGATGATAATCTCAAATCAAAATATCAAGATTATTTACGCGAAGTGTTATTAGGTAATCTTCCTGCTCCTGCTTTGTCTTATGAAAAGTTCATTGATTTTGAACCTATGTTTGAAGAGGTTATCATGAAATTGTAAATGTCAATACCAAACTAGGTCACTATATTGGTGCGAAACTAGGTCAGTATTAATTACTTAACCATTCCTTTGTTTCTTTAATTCTATATGAGTCACCCTTAATATTTATAACTGTAGCTTTGTGTGCTAATCTATCAACCATAGCTGCAGTAAGTGTTGGATCACCAAATATTTCTTCCCACCTAGTAAATGCTAAGTTAGTAGTAATGATTATAGACTTAGTCTCATTTCTCATAGAAAGTAAATTAAATAATAATTCACTACCTTCTTTATCAAAACCAATATAACCGAGTTCATCTAATATGACTAAGTCATAACTGATGAACCTTTTTTTATAATTTGTAAGTTGGTTTAGTGTCATTGATTCCTTTAATTCAGTAATTAAATTAGGTACTGTTATGTATAAAACATTTTTGCTTTTCATATTAGCGGCGATACCTAAACCTATTGCTGTATGTGTTTTACCAACTCCAGGATTACCTACTAATATTACATTTCTGCCTTCATCTAAAAATCTTAATGATTGAAGTTCTCTAATTTGATTAGATACCTCAATTGGAAATGATTCTAGTTTAAGATCATGTAGATATTTAAGGTGTGGATATTTAGCTATTCTAATTCTGCGGTTAATACCATTTGATTCTCTAGCTCTTGTTTCACTAGTTAATACTAGTTTTAAGAAGTCTTCATAACTTGCATTATTATCCATTGCTTCACTAATAATACTTTGGTAATTATCTCTTATATTTGCTAGTTTTAAAATACTTGCTAATTGCTCAATTGTTTTCATTGTATAGTTTCTCCTTGATTAAATAGATTTGATATTTGACTTAATTGATTAGAACTAACTTCTTCAATAGTAATTTCCATTGATTTAATAGTTGTTAGTTTATGACCATTATTAAGTTTTATTAATAACTCATTTAATTCATAAATATCATTTTCATTAATCAATTTAATGAAATCCTTTGGCTTTGTGGTAAAATATTTATGAAAAAGAGTTTGGATAACTTTTGGTGCTTGCTTTAAAGCGATTGAGTTTAAAAGTGCACCTGGCTTTTTCGTGAAAGTGGTAGTGAAGTGGAATATATCGATAGTATATTCTCCTTTGCCCACTTTTTTATTATGGCTTGCTATTAGTTCATGTTTTAAGTTATAAACGTTTATATGTTCTAAATAAACATTAGAATAGACATTTTCACCAACATATGAATCAGGAACTGAGTAATAATTTGAATCAATCATTATTATTGATTCATGATTTACTTTTGCTTGAATAAGTCTTCCTAGTTCATATTTGGCTTTTGGTAGTTTAATTAAATTAACTCTTTCATTCACTACCTTTACTTTATCTTGATTAATCTTAAAAATTTCATCAACTACATATTTCCTTAAATTATCTAAAGAATAAAATTTATAGTTGAAGGTAAATAGTTCACTTCTTGCTATTTTGCCGCTAGTTTCTACATGTCCTTTTTCATTACCGCTTCTTGGATTAGTAGTCATAATCTTAAAACCATAATAGTTAGATAATTTAATTAGCTCTTCATTATAAACTTTAGCACCACCATAGACAAATTTACTTACTACATTTCTCATGTTATCGAAAACCATTGTTTTAGGTACACCATTAATTTCTTCGAAGAATGTTACTAAACTGTCAATAAATGATTCAAATTTCTGGTTTTGATAATGTTTAACAAATATATAGTTACTGTGAGGTAGGGTTATTGTTGCTTGATATAATTTTTTTACCTGATCATCAATTAACACTTTCACTTCATGAAAGTCATATTCAGCTCTAAAGCCTGGAGCATATTGCTGTTTGATAAAAGCTTCCTTGTTTTTATTTTTATAACGTTTATATTCAATTTGGATTGTTGTTATACCAACATCAAAACCTTCTGATCTTAGTTTACGGTGAAGAAGAGATGCAGTTAGTTTTTGTTTGTTTAAACCAAGTAATAAATCTTTTTCTTCATCTTGTTTTAATAGTTCATAAAATCTGTGTTCCAACTCTCCACTAAAAACTTTTCTAACACTTACCCCTTTTCTTACAGGTGCACTTACTAACTCTTTTTGTAATTCAATAATTTTACTTTTATCTGATTCATTTTCTATTAACTTTGTTATAACCTTCATTTCTTTAACGTATTTATTAACTGTATCTTTTGAAATATTTAATGTTAATGCTATTTTACGATTAGACATTCCATTACGCTTTAGTGATAATATATCGTTTTTCATGTATATTGATACCATTCTTTCTACCTCACATTATTTAAATTATATGAGGTTATTATATTATGTATGAATATACTGACCTAGTTTCCTACCAACTTTATTTAATTTATTGACCTAGTTATATACTAACAAATACAGAAATGTCTTGAATGTAAGTTCCAAGAAACTATTGAACATTCTCATATGTTATTTTCTATGTCTATAACTGGTACTCCTTTTCCTATTGAAACATGTCCTGTTTGTGGTATGACTGCTTTTATGCCTCTTGATATTTATCGCAAAATTAAAGGCTATAAGTAATAAATTATTTTAGTACTTTATTGAACCTTGTTTAAGGTTTTTTTCTGTTTATATTTATGTTTTTTTTAACTAACCCTGTTTTTGAATGATAAAATAGAATTTACTATATAATAAAAAAAGGCCTGATACATTTGTATCAAACCTTTGAATTCAATATGTGTTGGGAGACTAATTTTAATACACGATTAGCACCCCTAGTTATTTTTTTAGCACCCTTAATGAAAATTTTAGCACCCCTAGTTTTTAGGGTTATTTCAATAGTGTTCAAATCTCATTATATGCGTTGTGTGGAAATACTAATTTTAAAATCACTAACTGCTAATTAGTTTTATATATACCATATATTATAATATTTCTTGAGGGCATTTCACTATAAGAAATAAACAAGTTATAGCTATTTGATGTATACCAACCATCAAAAGTGTAACCTTCTAAGTTTAAATACGATAAATCAATAAGTTCACCATAATATACTAGTTTTGTTTTTACTTCAATTACCTGATTAAACATATAAAGTGTTTTAGTTGATTTAGCACCAATATAATCATACCCAGTTCCTAAATGATCGTAATAAGAGCCCAACAAATAAATATTCCCCTCCGCACTCACCATCACTGAACTATACCAATTAGATTCTATCATTATTATATTTAAATCATCAAAACCTAATAGTTTGCTTATATTTTTAGGTAAGTAAGAATTGCTTCCGCCTAATGATCCCCAAGTATCATTGCCCATACCATAAACACGTCCCAAATTGGATAACACTAGTGTATGCTCATATCCCATAGAGATTGTTTCTGCATATTCCCCTTCATCAAAATTAAAATTTTGAGTAACTCGATGTGGTTTTAAAATACTGTATATACCATAATATTCTTGAAAGGTTAAACCTAATTTGATTTGATGGGTTGATCCCCAAGTAAATACTTCATGAGTCAATGTGATAGCTGACGAAGTATTTTTTCCTAAAAATATTTTTTCAATTGTATCCCCTTCATCCAAAACGAAATAATCTGTAACTTCAATTGGAATGAGTGAATCTAATTTAGTTTCATTACCTAATTGACCACTGCTATTGTCACCCCACATCCATACTCGTGACTGAGATGTCACAAGTCCTGAGTGATTCCATCCTAATGATACCTGATTAATATACTCATCGTTATTTAGTTGTATACTATCGGTTATATTCATAGGAGTTAATTGATTATTCGTCGTACCAATACCTAATTGACCAGAATCATTTCTTCCCCATACCCATAACTGATGATCTGACGTTAAAGCTGCACTACTACCTAGCCCAGTATAAATCGAAATAATTCGTGTATCCGAATTTAAATTAAACTGACTACTTATATTTAAAGGGATTTTTGAAGATGTAGTCGTTCCGTCACCAAGATTACCATAACTATTACTTCCCCAAACATATATATTCCCTAAATTTGATAGAGCTAATACATGGAATGATCCAACTGATACATCTATGATATAATCCGATTCTTCTAATTCAAATCGTGCTGTTATATCTGTCACATATGTATCACGAGTTGAACCAATACCTAATTCACCACTAGTGTTTTTCCCCCATGTAAATACTCGTCCTTGATTAGTTAAAATAACACCAAAATTACTTCCTAATTCCGTTTTAACTATTAATTCATCATCACTCATGCTTATTTGATACAAAGACCCTTCATAAACCGTATGATAAGTAACTTCATAAAGATTTGGTACCCACTTTGCATAAAGAGTGATATTTTGTGCTGGCATTGTCTCAAATGTAAAAGATTGAGTAAATTCAGCATCTCTGTACCAACCACCGAACATGTATCCTTCTCTTATTGGATCTACTGGTTGAGAGACACTGGTGTTAAAATCTTTGGTTATTTGAGTTACGGAAGATCCCAAATTGGAGTTAAAACTAATTGTGTAACTATTGATTATCCATTTTGCATACAATGTCATATCAGTTCCTATGCGATCAGAGAAAAAATTCCATTTAGAATCAAAAGTAACGCCATTATCATTACTTGTGTACCATCCTTCTAATGTATAACCGGTTCTAGAGCACTGAGGATATGTCATAAGTGTATTATCTATAACTTCCATTGGTGATACATAAGTACCACCATTAGATACAAATCTTACTTCATAAGTTGTGGGTGTAACTTTTATTAATTTCCATTTTGCATAAACAGTCATGTTGCTTGAAATTGGTGCAATAAGCAATGAATTTGCCGTGAAAGGTCTGTTAAATGTATTATTGTCCCAATACCATCCACCAAACTCAAATCCATCTTTTGTCGGATCATTTGGTATAGTTATCGTGGATTTGCCATCTGTTGTGATTGGACTAACAGTGGTTCCTTCATTAGAATCGAAATAAATTGTAAACTGTATATTTTGATTACACGCAACAATAAAAAACAAGAATACTGTAATTGATATAACACCTAATATCTTTCTAATTTTCATAAACCCTCCATTATTAATGCATTAATAAAACTATCTTTCACTTAAAATTATAGCATTTTCAAATCATTTCTTCAAGCTTATATCAAGACATACATGCTTTTTGTAATCGTGTAAAAAATCAGGCATGTCGTGTAAATCCGACTTGTAATCGTGTAAATTGAAAAGCAATCGTGTAAGCTAAACTATACTTTTTACTAAAAACACTGGTTTTGACTATATTTTTACCTATTTATCATTTTAAGCATTTAGTTCTGGCAAGTGAATATACGAGAAAATTTCCTATCTTCCAATAAAAAAAGGCTTGACACTAATTGTATCAAACCTATTCATTTCAATATGGTGCGGGTGACAGGAATCGAACCTGCACGCCGTTAAGCGCTAGATCCTAAGTCTAGTGCGTCTGCCAGTTCCGCCACACCCGCGCAATAATTATTATACAATTATTAATTGTTTAAGTCAATATCTTTTTATTTTTTTGTGTTTATCTTATTCTAAAGACATAAAACATAAGATAGGTGTATAACAATACTTATGTTAAGTGAAAGTTTTTTAGTCAAGTTTTGATGGAATACTTGTGTGTTGTAATTATTCCTTTATTAAAAAAGTTAATCAATGGCTTAATCTAAATTCTCTTCATATCCAAGTAAAAAAAGCAGTGTTTATAGACCTTGCTTTTTCATTTATTTCAAAGATTAAATTCATTATTATATTATATACTAATATTTTTAACTAGCTTTATTGATATTATAATATTTCTTATTTTGCTTGCTTAACTTCTTCTTTATTCTTTAATTCTTTTTTTGTTCTTAGTTTTTCCATTAATGGTTTAAAGAAGAATAATAAGAATGTTGATAAAATGATTGCTCCAACATATAGTAACATCGTTCTTGTTACTACATAGTTATATTTAGATAAAACTGTTGTATCAACAGTTGCAACACTATCGCTTGTTCCATTATATGTTTCATTAATATCTTTATAATAACTTGCATCTCCATTAAATTTATTTGTATTTAAATATTCTCTATCGCCTAAAGCCATAGTATCATCAATGTATTTATCTTCAAGATCATTGTTTGCGGTTATTTCAGCAAATTTGTTTAATTTTCTTCCATTAGTTTCTTTAGTTGCATCAACAATTGAAAAACTAATTGTTTTTACTTGATTCATTTTCTTTTCACTACTTTGATCAATACGATAAGAAAAATAGTTTTCATCACCAGTATTTAAGTAAATTGGACCAAACACATTTCCTTTTAATTCTTTACCATCAAAAACAATCGCTAAATTTTCTTCAATAAAACTGTTTGATTCTTGTCCCATAATTAAAACATTTAATCCTAATAAACCTGGATTTTTTTCATATGCAGAATAGTCATCTAATTTATTTTCTAAATTCTTTACTTCAAGATTATATACATAAATCATAAAACCATATCTAACTTCATCTTTTCTTCCTACTTTAAAACTATATATACCTATATCAAATGTATAATCAGTTTCTTCACTTGAACTAAAATGGTATAGTGGTTTCTCAATATAATTTGTACTTTGCCATGCTGTCATTGATTTTGATACGATATCATCAATATTACCTTCTTCATAAGTGCTTAAAACTTCTTTTTTAAAAAATTCTTGATTTTTATTATTTGTTGCAGTTGCATACATCTGAAAACCGACAATAACAACTAAAACAGCATATAAAACTCTTAATATCCATTTAAACATACAATATTCCTCTTTCCAACTAATCTAATTTCTAATATAAACTATATAATATAATACTAGATTTCATTAAAATTAACAAGTAAGAACATAATTGCTAATCAAACGTTTTGTTTTAAACTCCAAAAATGATTATAATTTTTTTACTGTATTTCCTTTTTGAAGATATCCAGTTACCATTATTCTTTCTGATATATAACTTTTTGGATTTTCAATCATTTCAATTAATTTTATAGATGCCATCTTTCCAAGATTAATCCCATCTTGAACATACGTTGTAAGCATAGGTCTAAGTATTCTAGATAAATATATACCATCATATCCAACAACACTAATGTCATCAGGTATCTTTAAATCTCGATTTTCAATTTCTTCTAGTCCACCCATATATGAGTAGTCATCTGGATAAATAATACACGTTGGAGGATTAGGTAAATCTAACAGTTCTTTTGTTGCATAAAAACTATATTCAGGAATATGGTATTCAGCACTTTTTATATATTCATTTGGAACAACAATTTTTAATTCTTCACATGTTTTATAAAAACTTGCAAGTCTTTGTCTTGTTACATCGGTATCTTCACCATGAATGAATGCTATTTTTCTATGACCCATTTCATATAAATATCTAACAATTTCTTCAAGTCCTTTTCGATTATCTGAAATTATTGAAGTTCTGTTATTATACTCATAATCGATTGTTACTGTTGGCATATCAGATTCAACTAATTCAATAATATTTGGATCATGGAAATCTGCTGATACAATAACAACCCCATCACATCCACGATACTTTGCATGATTCAAATATGACTTTTTAGAAAAGTCTATTTTATTACTAATAAAAGTTAAATCATATCCACTGTTTTCTGCTTCTTGTTTTATACTATTTAGAATGACACTAAAATATTCATGACCTAAGCCACTATTTGTATTATCAACAAAAATAAGTCCTAAGTTTTGTGATCTTTTAGTCTTAAGACTTCTTGCACTTGCATTAGCAATATAACCAAGTTCATTTGCTTTTTCAATGATTTCTTTCTTTTTCTCACTACTTATTTCATCCGAATCACTCAAAGCCTTGCTTACTGTTGAAACAGAAACTCCACATGCTGTAGCAATATCTTTTAATTTTATCATGATATTCCTCCTTTTCGATAGTTTGATTATTTGATAATTAATACTAAAATACCAATAATATTAAAGTTATATATTATCTATTATACTATATTTTGGATTTCAAAGAAAAAAACACTACACAAAAATCTTTGTATAATGCTTTTATTTTGTTAAATATATTTAATAACCTTATATGTGTCGATACTAACATTTAATGGTACTATATTTATTTTAAGTTCTTCTCCATTAATAACCATTGTTCCACTCTTTTTACTATCTTTAATAATTGTTATATCAAAAATTTTATCCTTATTACATTATCTAAATCATATAAATGAATATTAATCATAGAACCAAAAAGTACCACTTTTAGCATGTTGATTAGACTATATTCTATACAATCTTTTAGGTCTTTTTTACCTAATATTAAGTATTTATTTAAATTTATAATACTTAATACACCATCAAATAAATACACTTATTATTTTGAACTTTCAAGATTTTAATTTTTCTACATTTATTGAAATACTATGTCATTGGCAATTCAACTCTACCTAATAAAAAATCAATAATATTGATGTGAATGATTCCATTTCTAGATAAATCAATCCTATCCAACGATAAAACAATCTTAGGTGATGCATCTTTAATCGGTGAGAACGCACTAAACTCTCTTTCAATTGTTTTCTCATTAATCATGTAATAAGATACTTGAATAAAGCACTTTTTAAGATCCTTAATAGCAACAAAATCAACTTCTCCATTATATGTTTTTCCAGTATAGACATCAAATCCTCTAACTATCAACTCATTATAAACGATATTTTCTAAGAAAAAAGTATCTTCATAATTTACCGAGTTTGTATTAATTGTTCTAAGCCCTGTATCAATTGCATATTGCTTTTCAATTGTCTTGAGTACTTCTTTTCCACTAATATTGAATCTCTTAACTCTTGAAACAAAATATGCTTTTTCCATTTTGTCCAAGTAGTTGTAAATTGTCTTTTTATCAATTTCCATTTTATTCTTGTTATTAACTGCATTAAAATAATTTACAATATTTATGGAAGAAAACTCTTTACCTGCATTGGCAAGTACATAACTAGAGATTGTTTTAAACTTGTGAGTTTCAATATCTGAATTTCTAGTCAGAATATCTTTAGTAATAATGCCATTATAAGTACTTTCCAAATAATTCTTGACTTCACTTTCATTTTTCAAATCAAACCTCTGTGGAAATCCACCCCATTTAATATAATCAAATATAAAATCATCCTTGACTTTCACACCTTTTAATCTTAAATATTCACAAGCTTCCTTAAAATTAAATGGCAGTATTTTGAATTCAACCGTTCTTCCAACTAAAAGTGTAGCTAGTTCTCCAGAAAGTAGTCGAGAATTACTACCTGTAACAAAAATGGATACATTTTTTGTTGCTTTCAAGGAAGCAATTGCTTTTTCAAACTCTTTGACATGTTGTATTTCATCAAATAGTAAATAGTACTTTTGATTATTTATTATTCTTGATTTAGCAAAGTCATTAAGTTTATGTGCATCGTTGATATACTCAAAATCTAAATCTTCAAAATTAACATATATAATTTGTTCTTTTTGAATACCACTTTGCCTCAATTCAGAGATTATTTGTTCTAAAATCATTGATTTACCCGCTCTTCTAATACCAGTTATTACTTTGATTAAATCACTTTCATAATAATTTCTAATTTTTTCTAGATAAAGCTCTCTTTTTATTATCATATAAGTCATCACCCAGATATATTTTACCACATTTTAAAAAAATCCACAAAATACAAATGAATTGAAGTTTGTGGATTTTTTTAAAATGATTTGAGATTTATTTCTTATTACAACTGGGTCGTTATAGTAGATACTAATTTTCTATTGTTTTTCTCGTTATACATTTTTCGTTGACTTATGAATCAAATTTAAAACATATGATTATTTCCTTTTTTATTCTTTATTCAATTGTTATTACACAAAAAAATTACACTATGTTTCAAAGAAAAAACACTATACAATAATCTTTGTATAATGCTTTTATTTTGTTAAATATATTTAATAACCTTATATGTGTCGATACTACCTTTTAATGGTACTATATT
This sequence comes from Haploplasma axanthum, assembly GCF_900660745.1. GTDB lineage: Bacteria > Bacillota_I > Bacilli_A > Acholeplasmatales > Acholeplasmataceae > Haploplasma > Haploplasma axanthum. The sequence goes on from NZ_LR215048.1 coordinate 1,593,724, forward strand.
TATTTTAAGTTCTTCTCCATTAATAACCATAGTTCCTTTTCTTTTACTATCTTTAATAATCGTTATATCAAAATCTTTATCTCTAAATCTTCGATATACTCTCACATTATCTATTTCACTTGGTAACACTGGATCTATTTCTAATCCATCATAATGTGCTCTTACTCCAACTATATGTGCACTTGCTGCTACAAATGTCCATGATGCTGTTCCAGTTAACCAACTGTTCTTTGCTTCTCCATAATTCTTTGCAGCTCTTCCTGCAATTGTTTGACTATATACATACGGTTCTGTTCTATGTATTTCGCTCTTATCTTCTATAAATGCTGGTGCGTTTCGCTTATATAAGTCAAAGGCTTTTTCTCCATCTCTTATCGTTGTATATCCTATTACTACCCATGGATTATTATGACAGAACACACTTCCATTTTCTTTATTCCCTGGTGGATACGATGTTATCTCTCCAAGTTCTAAATGATATTTTGTGTATGCTGGATATAATAATTCTGCTCCATATTCATTCTTCAAGTATTTATCTACACTTGCTAATGCTTTCTTACCATATTCTATTCCACCTATTTCTGCCATTGTACAGAATCCTTGTGGCTCTATGAATATCTTTCCTTCTTCAGATTCATTACTTCCTACCTTATTTCCAAAGGCGTCATATGCTCTTAAATACCATTCGCCATCCCAACCATGGTTTATTACTGCCTTACTCATCAAATCAATTTCTTTTTTAACTAAACTTGCTTCTTCATGTTTTCCTGTTCTCTCACAGATTTCTACATATTCAGTTGCATATTTTACAAACATTCCTGCTATAAATACACTTTCTGCATCTGAGTCTATATTTCCTGTTGTTTGAAATGATTCTCCTGGATTCTTAGAAAAACAGTTTAAGTTTAAGCAGTCATTCCAGTCTGCTCTTCCTATTAATGGTAATCCATGTGGTCCTTTATTATTTATTGTGTAATGGATACTTGCATATAAGTGATTAAATAATGGTTCTTCACTTCCTACTTCATTATTATATGGAACCATTTCTTCTAATATTGTATAGTCGTTTGTTTCTTTTATGTATGCTGATACTGCAGCTACTAGCCATAATGGATCATCATTAAATCCTGATCCTATATTTGCATTACCTTTCTTTGTTAGTGGTTGGTACTGATGATATGTACTTCCATCTTTCATTTGGATAGATGCTAAGTCAATAATTCGCTCTCTTGAACGTTCTGGTATCATATGAACAAATCCTAAGATATCTTGACAGCTATCTCTAAATCCCATACCTCGCCCTGTTCCACTCTCATAGTAACTTGCTGATCTACTCATATTGAATGTTGTCATACATTGGTATTGGTTCCAGATATTTATCATTCGATCGAATTTTTCGTTATTACTTTCTATCTTATAGTTACTTAATGTCTTATCCCAGAACTTATTTAACTCTTCAAACGCTTTTTTCACTTCTTTTTTGTCATGATATTTTTTTATTTCTTTTCTTACACCTTTTTTATTTATTAGGTTTGTTTTTTCAAACTTTTCATCTTCTTTATTCTCATAATATCCTAATTGATATATTATTTCTTCTTCACTATTTCCTGCTATTTTTAGCTCAACTTCTAAACTAGCAATTGGTGAACCACCACTTGCTAAACTATTTTTACTTTTTAGGGTTTCTATTACTTCTGCATCTCTCCATGTATTATAGTTACTTCCTAAAAATGCTTCTCTACTCGTATCAAATCCTTTGATTTCTTTATTTACATTGTAGTATGCAAAATGATTTCTTCTTTCACGATACTCTGTTTTATGATACACTGTATTTTCTTCTACTTCTACTTCACCTATATTTAGGTTTCTTTGGAAATTCGTTTGATCATCTTCTGCATTCCACAATGCCCATTCTACTAGTCCAAATAGTTTTATAGTCTTTTCTTTATTTGTTTTATTTTTTACTTTTACTACATGTATCTCTACTTTATCATTTAATGGAATAAAATATGTTACACTCACTTCTATTCCATTTTTTTCACCTGTTATTATTGTATATCCTAGTCCATGTCTTGTTTCATATCTATCTAGTTTCATCTTTAATGGTAGATATCCTGGATTCCATGTTACTTCTCCATCATTTATGTAGTAATATCTTCCACCAAAGTCAGTTGGTACATTATTATAGCGATATCTTGTCAGTCTTCTTAATTTAGCGTCTTGGTAAAATGTATACCCTCCACCTGTATTTGAGATTAATCCATAATATCCATTATTTCCTAAATAGTTTATCCATGGCACTGGTGTTAATGGTTCTTTTATTACATATTCTTTTCTCTTATCATCGAATTGTCCATATTTCATTTTTCTCACCCCTTATTTTATCCTTTAACACTACCTAGTGTTACACCTTTAATTATCTTTCTTGAGAAAATTAAATATATAATTAACATCGGTACTATTGCAAAAAACATTATCATATATACTGGTCCCATATCAAATCTTTCTGGACTTGAACTTGTTAGTTGTGATATTATTATTGGAATTGTTCTTTTATTTTGAGATGTTAATACTAAATTTGGCATAAATAAATTGTTCCAACTTGCAACAAAACTAAATATGAATTGAACTGCGAGTGCGGGACTAATAATTGGTAGCACTAGTTTATGGAAAATTCCAATTTCACTAGCACCATCCATTCTTCCCGATTCTACTATTTCATTTGGTAGAACACTTTGAAGATATTGTTTCATAAAGAAGAATGTTGCCGGAGATGCAATAGCTGGAAGAATTAGCACCCAATAATTATCAACCCAACCAACACTATAGAGAATTGTCACTAAACCAATACTTGCAATTTGACTAGGAACCATCATAATTCCTATAATAAACATATGAACAAATTTCTTACCTTTAAACTTATACATATGAATACCATATGCAGTAAGTGCACTAAAATATGTTGTTAATATAGCAGTTGTAAGTGCTATAAACAAACTATTTCTCATTGCAGTAAAAACTTTAAGATTTTGATTTTTTATTAAAGAATCAAAATTTAGTTTGAAAGCTCCTCCAGGTAAAAGACTGATACCTTTTTGAATATCTACGTGATTCCTAGTTGAATTGATTATTAAAATATAGAAAATAAAAATAATTATTACACTCATTAATATTAAAAGTGAGTATATTAATGTTCTTTGTGCGTAGAGTGAAATTCTTGATCCCAAGAACTTGTTCTTTTGTTTCATTTTGTCTTCACCCCTTTATTCATTTTCTTAATTTCTCTTTTTTCTTTAATTTCATCAGAATTTGTTAATACATACATTATCACACTTAATAAAACAGTAATAATAAATAGAACTACTGATACAGCACCCGCTAATCCATATTGTTTACTTGGTGCCATTAAGGCGTTAATATACATAATGATTGTTAATACAGAACTATTTGGTCCACCTTTACCTTCAGTAAATATTTGTGGAATATCAAACATTTGAACACCACCAATTAATGATGTAACAAGTACAAATAATAATATTGGTTTTAAAAGTGGTAATACTATTTTAAAGAATGTTTGTGTACTACTAGCTCCATCAACTTGTGCAGACTCAATAACTGATTGATCAATTCCCATAATTCCCGCCATAAGTAGTATCGTTGTATTTCCAAACCACATTAGGAAATTCATAAATGCTACTAAACTTCTAACTGTAAATGTCCTATCTAAGAATTTAATTCCTTCATTTATAAGTCCACTATTAGTTAATAATGTATTTATTGGTCCATTTGTTGAAAACAACAATTGAATTAATAGTGAAAATGCTGCTGCCATTACAAGGTTTGGCATATATATAATTGTTTTAAATGTCCCTTGTGCTTTTATTTTTAATCTATTACTTGTAAACCATAAGGCTAGTAACAACGAAATAACTATTTGCGGGATGAATCCCATTAACCAAACAATCATTGTATTTCCAAAGTATTTAAAAAACTTTCCTTCAGTAAAAACTGTTATGTAGTTTCCTAAACCTATAAAATTCGGACCAACTTTTTGTGCACCACCAAATCTATAGTAATACTCAAAAAAACTGTAGTAGAAAGTTGACAATAATGGAATTAAAGAAAAAACAACGTATATAATAATAAATGGTAAAACAAATCTTCTTCCCCATTTATCGTAGTTTATTCTAGTTTGTCTTTTTTTCATATGTTTCTCCTCTTAATTATTAAATATGAGGAGGGATTACCTCCTCATACTTAAATATTATTACTAAATATTAGAATGGATATGCAGGAATAGTAACTAGTTTTAATTCTGGGTATTTTGTTGATACCTTTTCTTTAAATGTATTCCATGTTTGTTCCCATCCTTGTTGATTCCATCTGCTACTATTACCAAAGAAATCTCTAAATGCATTTTGCATTTCTTCGTTTAATCCTTGATCATATGCAGAAATGTTTTCCATATTAATCTTTTTAGCATTTTCAGTAAATAATTTAATATGATTTTGTCCACCTAAGAAACTTGAACCATAGTTTGGATCAGCAGCAATTTTTTCCATTGCTACACTGTTGTTTGTATAATCTTCTGTTTCTAATGTAATATCTTCCATAATATTTTGATTTGCTGTAAGTTTTAACATTACGTCTCTTACAAGAGTAGGATTATCAGTTCCTTTAGCTCCAACAATCCAAGTACCACCCCAATAATAGCTTGCTGGCCCTTGAACAACACGGTATTGTCCATATAATCCATTACCTAATTCTTTTTCACCTTTTGCATCTGCTAATGAATTTCCAAGTAATGTAAAGTTAATTCCCCATGTTGAATAGAAGAATCCAAATGTATCTCCAGTTGGACCTTGTTGAGCTTGCCAATCTGATTTCCATAAACCAAATGATTCACCTTGATGGTTATATCCTTTTTCAGCGAAAGTTTTTGCTTGTTTAATCCATTCAATAATTTGTGGATCAACTATAATCTCATCTTTATCATTAACCCATGGTGAGCTAACATTATTTGAGAATACACGGTATGAATCATCATTTCCTGCAAGCATTCTAACGCCTGTAGGGAATTTAGTATTTGTGTGTTCTTTCATTTCTGCAGCAACTGCATTGAACTTAGCCCAAGTATCAATTTTACCTTGAACAGTTTCTGGTGTTACTCCTGCACCCCATAATTCTTCAGCGATATCTTGTCTATAAGCAAATAAACCTGGAGTTGCTTGCCATGATAAGCCTCTTAATACTCCTTTAGAATCAGTAACGATATCTTTAGTATATTGATATTGATTTGCAATTGCTGAATCTCTAATTCCCAAATCATTTTTAACATCTAAAGCATATGTTTCATTTGCATATTTCATCGCATAATCTGCTTCAATTAAGAATATATCAATTTTCTTATCAGCTGCTGCACTTTCTTGTGCTTTAAGTGCTAAGTCTAGTTTTTGCTGATAATTATTATCATCATTTGGATTAATTACCCATTCAACAATAGTTCCATCATCCAAAAGATCTGTACCATCACTATTTGTTTTAACAAATCCTGGATAGAAATTTCTAAATCTGCCTTGGAATTCATCATTCCAAACATAAATAACTAATCTTTCCCCTTCTTGCTTAAATGTACTTCCATCTGACTTATCATCTTTACACGCAACAAGTACAACTGCCGTTACAGCAATTAACAATAAACCAAATACTTTTTTTAGTCCTTTCATTTCTTTTCTCCTTTTTATATTTCATAGCTTTTGCTATGTTTATTAACTATATTCGCTTGACCGTTTGGCCCTTTTGTAAATAACCATTAATTGTTATTTGTTCAGACAGGTATGTTTTGGGATGCATTATCATTTCAATTAATTTATTAGCTGCCATTAACCCAATTTGCACACTATCTTGTACATACGTTGTTAATTTGGGTCTAAGAATTCTTGATAGATATATACCATCATAACCAACAACACTAATATCCTCTGGTATCTTAAAACCATGTTTTTCAATTTCAGTTAACCCGCCCATGTACGAATAGTCATCTGGATAGATAATACATGTAGGCCGATTTTCCATTTCTAATAATTCTCTTGTTGCAATACCACTATATTTTGGAATATGATATTCAGCACTTCTTATATACTCTATTGGTACATTAATGTCTAATTCTTCACAAGCTTTATAAAAACTTGCTAAACGCTGTCTTGTAACATCTGTATCCTCACCATGTATAAATGCAATTCTTCTATGTCCCATTTCATATACATGTTTAACAATTTCTTCCAAACCTTTTTTATTATCTGACATAATTGCAGTTTTATTATGAAACTGGTAATCAATTGTTACAGTTGGCATATCAGAATTGACAAGTGCCATAATCTTAGGATCTTGAAAATCTGCTGATACTATTATTACCCCATCACATCCACGATATCTCGCATGATTTAAATACGAATTTTTTGATGAACCAATCTTGTTACTAATAAATGTTAAATCATATCCTTGCCTCTCAGCTTCCATCTTAATTCCATTAAGTATAATACTAAAATACTCATGTCCTAATCCACTATCAGAATTATCAACAAATATTAACCCTAAGTTCTGCGATCTTTTTGTTTTTAAGCTTCTAGCACTTGAATTAGCAATATAACCCATCTTATTTGCTTTTTCAACTATTTTTCTTGTCGTATCGCCACTTATTTCATGAGATCTATTTAGGGCTTTACTGACTGTTGAAACCGATACACCACAAGCTTTTGCAATATCTTTTATTCTAATCACTGAGCATCAAACCTTTCCGAAAACGTTTTCGCAATTTCATTATATCACTGCAAAAAATAGTTGTCAATCTATAACAAGTCACATTTGTAAGCGTTTTTACGAAACTTTTTTAAAGAATCGCGTAACTATCGCATTATATCAATGAAATCGTTTTCGTATTTTCTATAATAAAAAAAGCACAACAGCCTTTTATTTGATTGTTATGCTTTTTTAAGTAAAGTTTTACTAAAAAATAATTAATTTTTTTATCTTATTTATACGTGCATTTGAAATTTCTGAAAATAGCTTCGTTAGATTTATCTGTACTATGTGCAAATAAACCAATTATTACTCCTGTAAATCCTGTGGCTACTTCTGACGATAAATACCTAGTATCTAATGATCCCAAAAATGTTTCTTCACAAATCTTATCATAGTAAAATTTATAATCATTGTTGGTTGCTTCAATCAAAAGCTTTACATTGTTAGATTTAATATCACTTTTTTTAACTAAATGATTGATTGGTCCAATATTTGCTTTTAGTTGAACAGAAAAAACACCCTTTTCTTTTTTTAAAAGTAAATCATAATGATGCTTTTCATCCATATAAAGTGTTATTCCTGCTTCACCATGGTCAATAGTTAAATTACATGTTATTAAAGCATTAAAATCTTTTTGTCTTATGCCAATAAATGTTGGAGATGAATTTAAATCATTAAGAGTTTTATTATTACCTCTCAAGATATACTTTTCATTATCTAACTGATAAAAATCTTTATTTTTTTCTCTTAAATGAATCCATTCTAAATTAGGATTTGTATTTTCAAACGAAAAGGCTTTCCTATTTTTTTGGATAAAGCTACCTTTAATTTCATATTCTTCTTCCGTAGTACCATTATTACCCGCAGTAAACCATCCATTGGAATCAAATTTTACTGGTGTCATAAATGTTTCTCTGCCTAGATGATGAAATGGATCCCATTGTCCAATTTGACGAAATCCTAAATGAATTAGAAACCAATCTCCATGTTTATCTTGAATCAAATCTCCATGTCCAACACCTTGTATTTCAAATCCACCTAAGTTCCTATTCGTTAAAACTGGATTTTTAGGGTAATCTTCAAATGGTCCATATGGACTTTTTGCTCTTGCATAAGTTACCATATGTCCAAATTCTGTTCCACCTTCTGCAGCAAGCAAATAATACCAATCACTTATTTTATATAAATGTGGTGCTTCTAAGTATCTTCCACCTGAACCTTGCCATACACATTTACTTTTAGTTAACTTTTTACCAGTTTCAATATCTATTTCACTTTGAATCACACCACTAATCCCAAAGTCATCAATTCCATTACTCATAAAATAAACTTTGTTATCTTCAAAATATAATGACGGATCAATACCATCTTGATCAATAAATATTGGTTCTGACCACTCACCGTAAATATCATCAGTATAGACAATTGAATGCTTTCTTGTTTTATTATTTGTCGTTGTCATATAAAATCTATCATTATGAAACCTGATAGTTGGAGCAAAAACTCCACTAGAGCTTTCAATATTTTCAAGTTCTACTTGTGAATCTCTCGTTAAACAATTACCAATTTGTTTCCAATTAACTAAATCTTCACTTTCAAAGACTGGAACACCTGGGAAATATTGCATTGTACTAGTTACAAGATAATATTTTCCATTTGCTTCACACACACTTGGATCAGCATAGAAACCTTTAATTATTGGATTTTTATAAATCATATATATTATCCCCTTTCTATATATAAGATATCACATCATAAGTTTCAACATTATCTATAACTTCAACAATATTTCCACTTATTTCTTTACCATTAACTATTGTAATTCCTTTTTTCTTTTCATCTTTTATTACTTGAATTTCAAAATCTTTATCTCTAAATCTTCGATATACTCTCACATTATCTATTTCACTTGGTAACACTGGATCTATTTCTAATCCATCATAATGTGCTCTTACTCCAACTATATGTGCACTTGCTGCTACAAATGTCCATGATGCTGTTCCAGTTAACCAACTGTTCTTTGCTTCTCCATAATTCTTTGCAGCTCTTCCTGCAATTGTTTGACTATATACATACGGTTCTGTTCTATGTATTTCGCTCTTATCTTCTATAAATGCTGGGGCGTTTCTCTTATATAAGTCAAAAGCTTTTTCACCATCTCTTATCGTTGTATAGCCTATTACTACCCATGGATTATTATGACAGAACACACTTCCATTTTCTTTATTCCCTGGTGGATACGATGTTATCTCTCCAAGTTCTAAATGATATTTTGTGTATGCTGGATATAATAATTCTGCTCCATATTCATTCTTCAAGTATTTATCTACACTAGCTAGTGCTTTCTTACCATATTCTATTCCACCTATTTCTGCCATTGTACAGAATCCTTGAGGTTCTATAAATATCTTTCCTTCTTCAGACTCATTACTTCCAACCTTATTTCCAAATGCGTCATATGCTCTTAAATACCATTCGCCATCCCAACCATGGTTTATTACTGCCTTACTCATCAAATCAATTTCTTTTTTAACTAAACTTGCTTCTTCATGTTTTCCTGTTCTCTCACAGATTTCTACATATTCAGTTGCATATTTTACAAACATTCCTGCTATAAATACACTTTCTGCATCTGAGTCTATATTTCCTGTTGTTTGAAATGATTCTCCTGGATTCTTAGAAAAACAGTTTAAGTTTAAGCAGTCATTCCAGTCTGCTCTTCCTATTAATGGTAATCCATGTGGTCCTTTATTATTTATTGTGTAATGGATACTTGCATATAAGTGATTAAATAATGGTTCTTCACTTCCTACTTCATTATTATATGGAACCATTTCTTCTAATATTGTATAGTCGTTTGTTTCTTTTATGTATGCTGATACTGCAGCTACTAGCCATAATGGATCATCATTAAATCCTGATCCTATATTTGCATTACCTTTCTTTGTTAGTGGTTGGTACTGATGATATGTACTTCCATCTTTCATTTGGATAGATGCTAAGTCAATAATTCGCTCTCTTGAACGTTCTGGTATCATATGAACAAATCCTAAGATATCTTGACAGCTATCTCTAAATCCCATACCTCGCCCTGTTCCACTCTCATAATAACTTGCTGATCTACTCATATTAAATGTTGTCATACATTGGTATTGGTTCCAGATATTTATCATTCGATCGAATTTTTCATTATTACTATTTATTTGGTATTTAGAGAGTGTTTCATTCCAGAATGTTTTTAATTCTTCAAATGCTTTCTCAACATTTATGATATCTTGGTACTTACTGATTTCTTTCTTTACTTCTCTTTTATTAATAACATTTAAACTTTCGAATTTCTCTTCTTCTTTATTTTCATAGTAACCTAATTGATATACTAATGTTTTTTCTTCGTTTGGTTTTAATCCAATTTCTACTTCTAAACTAGCAATTGGTGAACCTCCACTTGCTAAACTATTTTTACTTTTTAAGGTTTCTATTACTTCTGCATCTCTCCATGTATTATAGTTGCTTCCTAAAAATGCTTCTCTACTCGTATCAAATCCTTTTATTTCTTTATTTACATTGTAGTATGCGAAATGGTTTCTTCTTTCACGATACTCCGTTTTATGATACACTGTATTTTCTTCTACTTCTACTTCCCCTATATTTAGGTTTCTTTGGAAATTCGTTTGATCATCTTCTGCATTCCATAATGCCCATTCTACTAATCCAAATAGTTTTATGTTTCTTTCTTTTTTTGTTTTATTTTTTACTTTTACTACATGAATCTCTACTTTATCATTTAATGGAATAAAATATGTTATACTCACTTCTATTCCATTTTTTTCTCCTGTTATTATCGTATATCCTAGTCCATGTCTTGTTTCATATTTATCTAATTTCATCTTTAATGGTAGATATCCTGGATTCCATGTTACTTCTCCATCATTTATGTAGTAATATCTTCCACCAAAGTCAGTTGGTACATTATTATAGCGATATCTTGTCAGTCTTCTTAATTTAGCGTCTTGGTAAAATGTATACCCTCCACCTGTATTTGAGATTAATCCATAATATCCATTATTTCCTAAATAGTTTATCCATGGTACTGGTGTTAATGGTTCTTTTATTACATATTCTTTTCTCTTATCATCGAATTGTCCATATTTCATTTTTCTTTCCTCAATCTTGTATTTTTTTTACGGTTTGACCAATTTGTAAATAACCATCAATGATAATCTTTTCTGCTAAGTATGTCTTAGGATTTTCTATCATTTTAATTAATTCACTTGTTGCTGTTTCACCAATTTTTTCACTTTCTTGTACATATGTAGTTAAAACAGGTCTTAATATTCTTGATAGATAAATCCCATCATACCCAACAACACTAATATCATCAGGAATCTTTAAACCATGTTTCTCAATTTCCGTTAATCCACCCATATATGAATAATCATCGGGAAATATTATACATGTCGGTCTTTTTTCAAGTTCTATTAATTCTTTTGTTGCTATTCCACTATTTTTAGGAATATGATATTCCGCAGTTTTAATATATTCATCAGGTATATTAATTCCAAGTTCTTCACATGTACGATAAAAACTTGCAAGTCTTTGTTTAGTAACATCTGTATCTTCGCCATGAATAAAAGCGATTCTTTCATGCCCCATTGTATGAAGGTATCTAACAATTTCTTCTAAACCTCTAGTATTGTCGGACATAATTGCTGTTCGATTGTGAAATTGATAATCGATTGTTATTGTTGGCATATCTGATTCAACAAGGGCAATTATTTTAGGATCATGAAAATCAGCAGATACAATAATAACTCCATCACACCCTCGATATTTAGCATGGTTTAAATAAGAATTACGTGATCTTCCTATGCTACTACTTATGAATGTTAAATCATAACCTTGTTCTTCTGCTTCTTTTTTTATTCCATTTAAAATCACACTAAAATATTCATGTCCTAATCCACTGTCTGATTTATCGACAAAAATTAATCCAAGATTTTGTGACCTTTTAGTTTTTAAACTTCTAGCATTTGAATTAGCTATATATCCAAGTTGGTTCGCTTTTTCAACTATTTTTTTTGTTGTTTCATCACTAATCTCATGTGATCTATTTAATGCCTTGCTTACAGTGGATATTGAGACTCCACATGCAATAGCAATATCTTTTATCTTTATCATCAATACACAACCCTTCGAAATCGTTTTCGAATAATAATATTATTCCATTTCCACTTTAAAAACAATTGGATAATTGTCATAACTTTTATCTAATTCAATTGTTAAAAACTCTTCATTATGTTTAAAACTTACTTCTTTTTGTGTTTCTAGTAAAACAACTTTTTTTATACTACTAAATATGCCTTCTGTTTTTTCAGTCGCTTTTCTAAGTGTTTTCACATTAAATCTCTTTGTATCTCTTGGATTTAAAACAAAAACATATACAGCACCGTTGTTTGCTGTAAATCTGAAATCATCATTTTTATATTCAATTTTCTTCTCAGAAAACTTACCTTCAATTTCTATTGTGCTTCCTTCGCCAAAAATTAAATATGGAATTGATTCATAAATAGCTTCACCATTTTTTTCTAACCATTTACCAATATTTTCAAGCATTTTCTCTTCGTACTGAGGAATTGAACCATCACCTTTAGGTCCAATATTTAAAAGAAGGTTTCCATTTTTACTGACAACATCAATTAATAATGTTAAAACATCATTCTCCGTCTTATAATCCAAATTATTAGTATAACACCATGAGTTATTAGCTATTGCAGTTTCTGTTTGCCATGGGAAATGTTTTAATTCTTTAAATCTCCCTCTTTCAATCTCAACGATTCCAGATCCATAAACAAAAGCATCATGTTTATAAGCAATGATTACATCTTTATTGTTTTTAAACGCATTATTATAATAATATGCAGCAACTTTTTTTAAATATGGTTTAAATGCTTCATGTTGAATCCACCAATCAAAATACAAAATCTTAGGATCATATTTATCAATAATTTCAACTGTTCTTTCTAACCAATCTTCAAGAAATTCTTTTGAAGGTTTAGGTTCACTTTGAAAATCATATGCACCCTTTTCTTCGAATGATGGCCAGTAAAAGTCACCTTTTCTTGACTCTTGCGGAATATCACTTTCAAATTTTTTTCCATGACTCATAAAAAACCAATGTTCTGCCCTATGTGTTGAAGTACAAAAAATTAAATTTTCATTGTTAAAAGCATTTTTTAATTCACCTAAAATATCTTTTTTAGGTCCCATTTCATAAGAATTCCATTTTGAAATATCGCTTTTATACATTTGGAAACCATCATGGTGTTCAGCAACTGGAAAAACATATTTTGCTCCAGATTTTTTAATTATTTTAGCCCAATGACTTGGATCAAATTTATCAGCTTTAAACATTGGAATAAAGTCTTTATATCCAAACCCTTTATGAGCCCCATATGTTTCAATATGATGTTTAAATTCTTCCATACCTTCAATATACATATTTCTTGAATACCATTCATTGTTAAATGCTGGAACGCTATATAGACCCCAGTGGATAAAAATACCAAATTTACTATTTTTAAACCATGATGGAATATTTTTCTTTTGAAGCGATTCCCATGTGTCTTTAAAAGGTCCTTCATTAATTACTTTTTCTATTTCACTTATTTTTTTATACATCATATACCTCGTTTATATATTGAAAGGTCAGCACCTTGTTAAAGGGTTGACCATTTCAATACTTATTAATTTTATTTAATATTAAACACTAATTCTGTTTCTTTAGTATAAGAATTTAATTCAACAATTGTATGATTGTCTGTATGAATTGTTTTTAAATCTTTATTTTCAACATTTAGATTAATAAATGTTAATTTAGATTTTTTATCAGATTTTACTGTTACAACAACTTCTTTTCCATTTTTAACAATAGTAACTACTGCTTTAACTTTATTATCAGTACCATAAACTTCACGTGTTGTTTTTATACCTTCTAATAATTCATAAACTTGAAGATCAACATTATCTTCATAGTTATAATCACTATTATCATTAATATTTCCAATTGGTAGAATCGTATTTTCTCTAACCATTAACGGCATACTAAAGTAATCATATTTTTTACTATTCCAAGTATTTCCAACTACTTTTTCTTTAGTAAAGTAATTTGTCCAATTTCCTTTTGGAAGATATACATCACCAATTCCTACTTCATTTAAAACTGGAGCAACAAGTAATGCATCACCAAACATATATTGTTTATCTAAATAATGAGTGTTTTTATCGTTAGTAAATTCTAAAACCATACTTCTCATTGTTGGAATACCACGTTTATTTGCTAGTTGAGAGATTGAATAAATGTATGGCATAAGGGTTGCTTTTAGATTTGTATAAAATCTTAAAACATCAACCGCTTCTTCATCATACACCCAAGGTACTCTGTAACTTGTGCTTCCATGCAATCTTGAATGTGAAGATAAAAGTCCAAATGCACACCATCTCTTATAGACATCAGCTGTTGATGAACTTTCAAAACCACCAATGTCATGACTCCAAAAACCAAAACCAGACATAGCAAGAGATAATCCTCCTCTTAAACTTTCTGCCATTGATTCATAGTTACTCCAGCAATCTCCACCCCAGTGTACTGGAAATTTTTGTGCACCAGCAGTTGCTGATCTAGCAAATAAGAATGCTTCATCTTTTCCAAGTTTTTCTTGTAACAATTCAAAAACAACTTTATTATATATATATGCATAATAATTGTGCATTTTTTCTGGATTTGAACCATCAAAGTAAACAACATCAGTTGGAATTCTCTCACCAAAATCTGTTTTAAAACTATCAACACCCATATCAACAAGTTTAGCAAGCTTACTTTGATACCATTTTGCAGCTTCTGGATTTGTAAAATCAACAATAGCCATTCCAGGTTGCCACATATCCCATTGCCACACATCACCATTTGGCTTCTTAATTAAATAACCTTTTTCCATTCCTTCATCAAATAAAACAGACTCTTGAGCAATATATGGATTAATCCATACACATATTTTCAATCCTAAGGCTTTAATTCTTTTTATCATTCCCTCTGGATCTTTAAATACACGTTTATCCCAAACAAAATCAGTCCAATGGAAATCTTTCATCCAGAAACAGTCAAAATGGAAAACTTTTAAAGGTATTTTTCTTTCAAGCATTCCATTTATAAAACTCATAACAGTTTCTTCATCATAATTAGTAGTGAATGATGTCGATAACCAAAGACCATATGTCCAAGGTTTTGGAAGTGCTGGTTTTCCAGTTAAATCAGTATATCTTTCGATAACATTTAACATTGTTGGACCATTAAAGAAGAAATAATCTAATTCTTCTCCTGTAACAACAAATCCTACTTTTTTAACATTTTCACTACCTATTTCCATAGATACTTTTTCAGGATGATTAATAAATACACCATATCCTTTGTTTGTTAAATAAAATGGAATGTTCTTATATGAAAGTTCAGTTGATGTACCACCATCTTCATTCCATATTTCAATTGTTTGTCCATTTTTTACAAAAGGAGTAAATCTTTCTCCTGTTCCATAAACTAGTTCTCCAACTGACAAACTAAGTCTTTGTTGCATAAAACTATTTGTTGATGTTGGAACATCATATGCAAAACCCTTCCAATCAGCTTTTACATATCCATAATCACGTTGTGTTGATTCTGTTAAGAACTCTTCACCACGATAGTATTTCATAACCCAATTTTTTTTATCAATTACTAATCTTAAATTTCCACTTTTAACTACTATTTTCTCATCATTAGATTCAAAATTTAACTTCTGATTCTTATCATTTATTTCAAATGATGGTCCATGATTTTTAACACCTTTATAATGATATGCTCTTACTCTAATAACTTCTTCAAATGGTGCAGAAATCTCAACAGTTAAGTTTACTCCTCCTAATGTATCACCACGATGTTTAATAAATTTAGTTGGTGCAGTTAAAATAAGTTTATTATCTATTACTTTTTCAAAATAAACTTCTTTAGGACTAAATAACTCATAGCCTTCTTTTAACAACCATTCTCCATTAGTAAATTTCATTTTGTTTCTCCTTTTAATTCATCACTATTTTTTATAAATTTAAACCACTTAAAGTCAAAACTGCTACCTGGTAAGAAAATAAACTCAACATTTGATTTACCTCTAATATCATCTAATTTAATATCAATAATATTAAAACTTTGACTCTTCATAAATTCAATATTTTTCACTAACTCATTACCATCAACATTTGTTATTTGCAGTCTAATTGTATTATTATCTTTCTTTGATCTACCACAAATTTTTATGCTACTTATTCCCTCATTAAAATTTAAATTATTAAAACTAAATGAGACATTATTTCCAATATTAGAAAATCCCCAATTTTCTTTTTCAAAATAATCTCCATAATACATGTCGTTTTCTAAAACAGAAACCTCTTCATATGTTTTGTCGTATTCATCAAAAACAAAACCTTTAAAATGTACTGAACGACTAAATTCTAATGCAATATCTTTATTACCTTTCAACCTTTTAGATAACTTATATCTTTCTGATTGATAAACATCCCAAATAGTATCTTTATAATAAGTAAATGTATCGATTAACTCTTTTTGTTTATTATTACCTTCAACAACATATAATTTGATTTCTAAAGGTTTACTATCAAACGAAAAGATTGGTAATTCGATATACTCACTACCATTTAAACCAAAATCAATATTATTAAAAAACAAAATTGACTTCACTTCATTACTAGTTGCAATACCCTTTTCATTACCTGACTTTATTTCACCTTCAAAATCATCATAAAGACTAGCACTTATAAATTTATATGGATTTTTATAGGCAATACCAATTCCTTTAATATCAAATTGTAATTCTGATATTATTGTTGCTTGATTTTTATCATTTTTATCCATACATCTAAGAGTGAAATTGCCATCTCCAAGCCCTTTAACATATACTCTATTAGACTCTTGTCTTATTTTAGCAATACTTGTTTCAACACCCTTTGCATTTACTACTTTCCAAACTAATTCTTTATTCGTAGCATTTTCAGGATAAATTTTATATTCAATTTCAGTTTCATTTTTTTCTTTACTTAAAATATTTGTTTTTGATTTAAGTTCAATTTTTCTAATTGAAATGAAATCAAATTTATTATCTTCTGATTTTTCTATAGATTCTCCTGATCGAATACGATAATTTGATTCTTGTGCTATTTTATATTCACCAATTAAATTTACTTCAGTAATCTCAATAGTTTTAGAAACCGACTCCATATTTGGTGAATCAATAACTAAATTTACTTTTCCGCTTTGATATAGTGAACCAATGAGAACTTTTAATTTCCCAGAAAACAATTTCCGTGTATTAGTTTTATACTCATCATAATCCGTACTATCACCATTATCCATTCCTAATAGTTTAGCTGGTCCGTCTATCTTAATTGTAACTTCATTATTTGCATTATAAACATGATTTCCATCTAGGTCCTCAAGTTCAATAATAATTTCTAATAAATCAATACCATCAGCTTTTAATATATCTTTTGATAATGAAACCTTAAGTTTATTTCCATCGCCAAAAGACCTTCGTGAATCTCTTAATATCTCATTCCCAAACTCATCATACCCAATTACAAGAAGTTCACCTTTTTCATATGGAATCTTCCAAGTAGGGATTAACTCATCCTTAGTTAATTTCTCACCAATAAATCTATCGTTTAAAAATAATTTTGTAACTTGTAAATTGCTTGCAACTCTAACATCAATTAACTGATTATCATTAAAGTCCCAATATGGAAAAATATGTAGTACTGGTTCTTTTGTCCATAGAGCCTTATATACGTAGAAACTATCTTTTGGAAAACCAGCAGTATCTATTTGTCCAAAATATGAATTCTTTGTATCATATGGTGTTGGTTCACCAATATAGTCAAAACCAGTCCAAATAAATTGGCCTAATGAATAATCAAGACTTTGATCATAACTTAGCATATATTCAAGTGATTTTGCACCCCAACTTGTTGTACTATTTCCAAGCGATGAACATTGTTTATCATCATCAACTAAGATAAGTGATTCAAGAGGAAAATGATAAATTCCTCTGCTTTGGACTATTGAACCTGTTTCACTTCCATAAATTTTCCAATCTGGATACTTTAAATGTTGCTCATTATATAATTTTTCTGCATAATTATAACCAGCATATTTCAATAAATCAGTACATCTTTGTGCATTTTCACCCATCATAAAATTGGAACCAATTGTTATTGGTGCATTTTCCAAATAGTCATATTGTAAAACTAATTGTTTTAATTCTTCTGTAATTCTTAAGCCCGATTCATCAACATGAGTATCATATATTTCATTACCAATACTCCACATCAATAAGCTCACATGATTTCTATCACGCTTTATCCAACTTTTAACATCAATAGCTTTATGCTCTTTAAAAAACCTTGAATAATCAAATTGTGTCTTTTGACGTTCCCACATATCAAAAGCATCTGAAACAATCAAGAATCCCATTTCATCTGCTAGCTCCATAAAATCTGGAGCAGGAACATAGTGCGCAGTTCTAATTGCATTAACTCCCATTTCTTTCAGCTGTTCAAATCTTCTTCTTTGTAAAACTTTAGAAAATACAGATCCTAAACTTCCAAAATCATGATGTTCACAAACTCCGTTTAATTTAGATTTTTTACCATTAATAAATAATCCTTTTTCAGAATCCATAACAATATCTCTAAATCCAACATTTTGTTTATGTGTATCATATAAGTTATCATTAATATAAAGATTTGTTTCTAAACTATACAGATTTGGGTCATCTGGCGACCATAAAATTGGTTTTTCTACAACTAATTTTTGTTTTATTAGTTTATTGTTTACACTATCTTTTTGATGTGCTATTAATTTGTCTTTATAGTATAATTTCTGTTCTAAAAATCCACTATCATGTGTAAGTTCAGTATGAATTACAACAGAACCATCAAAATGATTAGTTTTAACATATACGCCATCGTTTAATATTCTTTTTTTATTTTTCTTTATAAACCAAACATCACGATATATTCCAGCTCCTGAATACCATCTCGAATTAGGGTGTTCATGTTTAACTTGAACAACAACTCTATTTTTACCTTTTTTCAAATATTTAGTTATCTCAAATTCGAAGGAAGTATATCCATATTTCCATGCTCCAACAGATTGATCATTGATATAAACTGTTGAATCCATATATACTCCTTCAAATTTAAGAAAATATGAAAAGTCATTTTCAATTTCCAATTCAAAATCTTTCAAATACCAACCACTTGATGTTTCATATAAATTCTTAACATTATAGATTAACCAGTCATGTGGTAATGCTACATCAATAAATTCTTTTTCTTTTTTTAATATATGATTTAATGTAGTTTCAATTGGCTGTTTTAAAAACTTCCAAAATAGATTAAATTTTTTTGTTTCATTCATAGTCATTTTCTCCATTAAATCAATCCTTTAAACTTTATTTTTTAATATACTCAAATGTTATTTCTACATTTCTAAGTTCAGCATACTTTTCACCATCAATTAATACTGCACGTGCTAATTTACTTAATCCTGGTTTAACATATCTTGCGTCATCAGGAATATTAGTAACCCAAGTATTATAAATATTAACTCTTGTTGTTATCTTATCATCTGAAACTGTATATGATTCTGCAGTTACTTTAACTACTTCACTATTTACTTTAATTTCTTTTATAGCAATAACATAATTTGGAAAATTGGTTTCCCCGTTATATATTCCCAGTGCCATAAATGTCATTGAATTAGCAAATCCACCAGATACACCACTAAAATCAAGTGATACTGTATATTCTCCTGCACCACTTACTTCGACATCAGTAGCAACTACACCAGCAGTTTTATCATTTGGATTATAAAAATTACCTTTACTATTACTATATCCAACATTATAATCTTTACTATTGTACATAATATATGCCATTACTTTATCTTCAAAACCTGTTGCTCCAGAAGGCGCATCTAAAACTGCTTTATCTAACGCTTTTCTAGCATTATCTTTAATTGTTTCAATAGTCAGTTTTGATTCATTTTCAACGTTTCTACTTGAATATAGATTCGCTATTCCTTCATCTTTCATTTTCAGTTCTTTTCTATCAAAAAAATCACTTCTATCCCATAGTAACGGAACAAAATCATATAAATCTGAATTATCAAATACATTTTTTATATACTCTAATGTATTTCCTTTTAATGTTCCATTTTTAAGTGGTATTGCAGCAAATTCTCCAAATACTACGCCATACCCCTTTTTAGTAAATTTAGTCATTTTTTCAAACAACTCATTCATTTCTTGATATTCTTCTTTTGTTCCCCACTCGGTTTTAGATTCTCCATCTCCTGCATATGTCCATGGAGTATAGTAGTGAACAGATACTAATTGTTTACCTTCAACTTTATCTGTCGGCATGATAAATCTATCATCAATAGTCTTTTCAATATCGGTATTATATCCAGCAATTAATAAGAATCTATCTTCATTTTTACCACCAGTAGATCTAACAGTATCAACAAATTTCTGATTAATCTTATTAGTTACTTGATACGTCTCATCTTCTGTAAGTGTACCCTTAACTTCATTTATTTCATCATTTAATCTTGAACCAAGTTCTTCGTTCGCAGATTCTAAAATTAATTTATATGAGTAATCTTTAAAATGCTCTGAAATCTGTTTCCACATTTCCGTATACATAGTCATTGCTTTTTCTCTTGTTGATTGCTCAGGTTGACCAAACATTCCCCACCAACCACCAGACCAATGTTCATTGACTATTACATACATATCAGCATCAAGTGCATAGTTAACAATTTCTGAAACTCTTTTTAATAGTTTCTCATTGATTACATAATTATCATTTTCGTAATCCATCATATTAGTCCATGCAACAGGGATTCTAATTGTATCAAAACCTGCCTCTTTCATGCCTTTAATCATTTCTTTAGTTGTAACTGGCATTCCCCATGCTGTTTCATACATTTCAGTATCTGCATCAATACCATGTTCAACTCTTCCATATGCTTCCATAGTATTTCCAAGATTTGTACCATTTCCCATATCTCTTGATACTTCAATTGCATTCATTTTTTTAATTCTATCTTCAGTTTTGTTAGACACACAACCTACTAAAATAAGTGATGTAATAATAGCTAAAAAACCAAATATAATTTTTTTCATTTTTATCCTCCAATGTTTATACTTTTATAAAAGGCAGTTTAAAAGCTGCCTTAAGTTCAAGAAGATATATTATCATTCTCAATATTTCTAAATATTTTTTTTGAAATTGCACTAGCACCATAAAAAACTGTACTTGGTCCAATAATTAGTCCTATAAAAATAAGCGGTACATTAAAATTAAAAAATCCTATTAGTAATGCAACAACAATCCATAAAAGAATTGTTCTAAAAAAATACTTATATGTAATTTTTCTTGAGTTTAATAAAGTTCCTTTGATTGTATTTTCATATCTTGCTAGTAGTGGAAATGCATAGGTTATATGTACTAATCCAATATAAGATATGAAGATCCCAGATATTAAGAAAATAATTGGATTATCTTTTGCTTTATTAAAAACTTCAATATTAATATACGCACAATAAGCTAAAAAAATCGTTATTAATCCTAAAATGATTCCTTGCTTCAAATTCTTTTTAAATGATTCATAAAAATCACTCATAATATTACCTTCATGATTATCAACCATTTTTAATGTAACACTATAAGCGGCTACTGTTGACGCGCCTATTGTAACAATTGGTAAGCTGAAAACTAACCATAAAAAATTAAGTTTTAAAATATCCCATAAAGTGGACATAAATTTGTATAGTTTACCATCTACTGAAAATAAACGCATTTTTCTTCACCTTTTTCTTTTTATCTATTATTTTGAATTTTTAACTTGTTGTTCTAAAGTATGACGTCTTAATGCTTCTTGTTGTGACCATTCTAAACATAATTGGTATCCATGTCCATTAGCTTTTCTAGTCATTTCATTTATATATATATTAAATTCTTTATCATCTTTAGCATATATCGCTTTCCAAGAACCATCAGTAATTTCTTTGATTACTCTTCCCCACTTAGCATTAAGTTCTGCATCTCTACTACCTTTACTAAAACTTGTTGCAATTGCAACTTTATAGTTAGTATGTTTTTCTAAATATTGTTGGTTATTATCAGAAGAAAACTCTTCACGCCATCTCTTGTGAACATCATTTAAGTTTTCACCTTGATTACTCTTCCAATAATCCCAATGGAATCTTTCTTCTTGTTTAGATTCTGGATTAATTGCATCAAGTGACCATGTTGTTCCACCAAGTTTATATGAACCATCTTTAAATGTTCCAGTATATCCGCTATCTGCTGGGAATGGTTCAGAAAGATTTTGTCTCATTTTCTTACCTAGTTCAGTAAATTTCGTATATCCTTCTTCATCATAATACCAGTTTAAATCTTTTGGACCATATTCAACTGTCATTCTTCCCTCTGGAGTACTTAACCAGTTAATAATTTCCATAGCTAACTCAGGATATTGAGTCTTAGAGCCAATTGACCAAATATATTCTCCACCCATAGGATTTAATCCATATACAAGTGGTGTTGCTTCACTTGGTGCAAGTGATAACATTATTTTTCCTGCATTCACGTGTTCACTAGTGTTATAAGCTATATTCCCGGCATAATTAAAGATTGAGAAGAATGTTCCTCCTCTTTGAACCTTTTCAATCATCTTATCGTATGTTTGAGTCATTGAATCTGGATCTATTAAACCTTCTTGGAATAATCTATTAAAGAATTTCAACATTTGGATATATGGTCCATTTTCTTCTAAAGCACCATGATAATCTCCTGTTTCAACATTATATAAACCAATTCCAAGTTCATCTAACCCATAATATGCTGTTGCCATAGCTTTAACATACATTACCATTTCAGCATCCCAATCAGGCCATAAAGAAAGTGCATATGTTGGTGTTCCTGCCTCATCAAGAGGTTCAAGTTTTTTCATTTCTTTAAACAGTTCAACCAAATCATCTAAATCTTTTATTTCTGGTTTATTTAATCTTTCATATAAATCATATCTAATATCCCATGTATAAAAGAATGAAGCGTGATCATCAGCATTTAATGCAACATCATGTCCAAATCCTAACAACTTATTGTTGCCGTTTAAGTTACGATTCTTTTCTAATGCTTTTCCAAAATTCTCTTTAATGTATGGTCCAAATTCATCTAATAAACCATCTTGTTCCCAATCAAATAGCAAGTTTTTTTCAACAGCATTTTTATATCTAATGCCATCTTCTCCCCAAACTACTATATCTCCTAAATTACCTGATTCAACTCTTGTAGTATAGATATTTTCTCCATCATTAACAATGTTGATTTTTACATTAAATTTCTTTTCTAAAACTTCTGCAAACCATCCTTTCATTTCTCCAGAACTATTTGCAAGTTGACTATAAACAGTTAAAGTAACTGTCTCTTTTTTAGGTGTACAAGCAGCTAACACCGTAAATAGTGTTAGCAATAATGTCAAACCCATAATAGAATATTTTTTCATATTTACCTCCTTAGCCCTTAACGGCACCTAACATAATTCCCTTTTCAAAATATCTTTGCATAAAAGGATATACTATAAATATTGGTATAAGAGTTACCATTGTAACTGTATACTTTAAAACTTTACTATTTAAAGCCATTGCTGCAGCATTCGGTGAACTTGATATTATATCTTTCAAGTTACTTGCTTCATTTAAATATACATATAATCTATGTTGCAATGTATATAATTTGGGCGCATTTTGCATATATACTAATGAATCTATGAATGAATTCCAATGATTTACTGCCCCAAAGATTGCAATTGTAGCTAGAATTGGTTTTGAAAGCGGCCATATAATCTTTCTAAAAACCATAAAGTATCCAGCACCATCAATTAATGCACTTTCTTCCAATTCTCTAGGAATTGATTCAATGTATGTTTTAACTAAGATAATATTATATGGAGCAATAATTGAAGGAATTATATATCCCATAAAATTATCAGTTAAACCTAACATAGATAAATTTAAGAATACTGGCATAATTCCTGCATTAAAATACATCGTAATAATTAAGAATCTATACCAAAACTTTCTATTTCTCATTTCTTCTTTAGTTACTAAATACCCAATAAATGCAGATGCTAAAACCATAAGTCCAGTACCTAAAACTGTTCTTGCAACTGTTACAACAAACGAAACACCAAGATCATTAACCGATGTAAGTGCTAAATAGTTTCTAATATTTATCCCTACTGGTATGAAGTTTATCATTCCTTTTTGTACAGCATCATTATTAGATATTGTGTTTATAAATATATAATAAAACGGAAATATACAAGCTAATGTAAAGAGGAAAAATACAGTGTAGTTAGCAATATTGAATAAAGCATCTTTAAATGTTAAATTTTTAAATTTCTTTTTCATGTTTTTCCTCCTCTATATAATACTTTCTTTTCTTATTACTTTAGATGCTTTATTAACACTAAACAATAAGATAATACTTATTAATGATTTCAACATACCAACAACCGTTGACAATGCTATATTTGGATTTTTACTTGCAATACCTAACTGATAAACATATAAGTCTAATACTTCCATCTTTCCAGTATTAATTGCGTTTTGGAACACTAAATATTGATCCATACCATTGCTTAAAATATTTGCAACAGACATTATTAATAATACGAAGAATGTTGGCATTAATGAAGGTAGTGTAATATATCTCATTTTTTGGAATCTTGTTGCTCCATCAATTGATGCTGATTCATACATTGCTGGGTCAATACTTGATATTGATGCGATATAAATAATGGCACTCCATCCTATACCTTTCCACATACCCCAAGCCCACATTTTAACCCATGTAAAACTTCCATCCATTAAATAATTCTTATTACCACCAAAAATACCATTTACAAATCCATCAGTAGAAAACATTGCAAGTGCAATCGAATAAACAATTACCCAGCTTATAAAGTTTGGAATTGTTGAAAAGATTTGAACGAATTTTTTAAACTTTGTACTTGTTATTTCAACTAAGAACATTGCAAAGAACATTGGTAACCAACTAGTCAATAATCCTAAACCACTCATTGCCAATGTATTTCCTAAAACTCTAAACATATCATTTCTCATCGATTCATTTTGGAATAAGAAAGTAAACCACCTAAAACCAACAAAATTATCAGCATTTAATTGCCCACCTACTTGATAGTCATAAAATGCATATCGCCATCCTGTTAAAGGTAGATACGAGAATACGAAAATTAAGGCAGCAAACGGTAAGAACATTAATAACAGTTGATTTCCACCACTCATCTCATATCGTTCTTCTTTACTAGATTTTGGTACTAATATTAATAGTATAACTGACAAAATTAATACCAATACTGCTAATATCAAGAAGATATAGAATCCTTGTGAGAATCTTGGCATCACTCTTTCTAAATTTTTTGAACCACTTATTTTTACATAGCTAATATAGATTCCTATTAAACCTAAAATTTGTAATGAGCTTCCAATCAATGTAACTCTATTTGCTAAATTTTTAAATTTCGTATTTCCTATTTGTAATGTTGAACCAACTAGTGTTGCAATAATTGCTAAAACTGAAATCAAACTTGAAACAAATATAATTATAAAATCAATTTGATTTACCCATTCTAATCTTATTGCACGCTGTGCTTCACTTACAAGTCTATTATATGAAATCGCTGATGTAAAAAATGACATAGTTTTATTAATCAATTCTGTAACTCTAGCAGGATTAATACTTGGTACAAAAGTTAATACAGCAGAAATTACTGCTAATACAACTAATGCAATTTGCATTCCACCTACTATTTTCACTTTAAGTTTATTTTCTTCGTTCATAGTCATTTCTCCTCATAATATTAAAATGTAGTTAACCCACATTTAAACTCAATAAAGGATTTAGCATAGGCGCAAACCTACACTAAATCTTTTATTTTTTTGTTTTTTTATTTATTTTTATCTATTCTTTTTTAATAACATAGCAATTGTAACTGCTGATGTTATAACTCCAATTGCAGCAATGATACTAACAATTATAAGTGCTGTATTATTAGTCTTAGCTGGTGCACTTGGATTTGGTGTTGGATTAGGTGTAGGATCTACTGGTGTTGGATCTACCGGAGTTGGATCAACTGGTGTATCTCCTTCAATACCTGTACCTGTAATTGTAAATTCAATTTTAATTTCATCTTTTGGATTCAATTGAGCTGGATCAACTGCAGATTTTTCCATTCCACTTGGTGCCCATTGATTATGTAATTGAATTCTAAGATTTCCTTTATCTTCTAAATCACCAACATAAATATTACTTGCTGTAACATTAATTTCTTTTCCATCAACCCAAACTTTAACAGAAACTTTAAGATCTTCAGCTATCATATATTTTCCATCAGAATTTGCTTTTAGAGTTCCTATTTTAATCATTGCCTCTGCTAATCCTACAATATCAACAGTTAAAACACGTCCTGATTCAGCTTGTTCTGCAGCATTAACATCATCTTTTGTAATAGTTACAGTATATTTTCCATCACCTTTAAATTTAGTATCTCCTGCTTTACCAGCTTCTTGATGTGACCAAGCATCTTTGGCATCATTAAAACCTAAGAATGCAATAAACTCTGTTGGAAGTTCATATTCTTCAAATCCACCAACTGTTACTGAGAAAATAATTTCAATAGTAGTAATTTCTAGTTCCTCATTTTCATCAATAATAAGAGGACTATTTGTTGCATTATCTAATTCAACATTTCCTGCTACACGTGAATCTACATCTGCTTTTGTTTCAACAGCAGCAATCAATCCTGTTTCTGTATCAGTTATGTCCGCAGATGTAAAACTATTTCCTAGTTTTCTTTCAACACCATTAATTGTAATCTTATCAATTCTTATAAAACTATTTGGGAAGTACTTTTCACCTTCTAATATGTTTAAGCTTAATAATCTAATATCATCAATTTTCCCAGCATCTGTTGCTGTAAAATCTAATGATGCTGTATATTGTCCATAACCTGTAATAGTTGGTTCAACTTTTACAACTTTATCATCTGTTACTTTTGCACCATCAACTTTAATAAATGCATTTGGTTTAACTTTTTCAGGATCAGTTGGAACTGAAACTTTATCAACTGGTACTGGTCTAACACTAGCACCTGGCATCAATGTAAACGTAACTTCTAATTTTGATACTTCAATTTTGTTAAGTTCTTCGCCTAAAACATAGTTTACTTTTACGTTATCACCAACAACATCTGTTCTTTGAACGATAGGTTTAGATGTAATATATCCGCTTCCTAACCCTAAGAATGTACGAGCATTTTTAATAGTCGCATCATCTTGCCAATCATTAAATAGATTTGTTCTTGTATCAAGTTTATTATCAGAAGAAGTATAAGTCGTTCTAAGTGATACTTCTTTATCATTAATCTTAACACTAGTTATTTGCATATAACTCATTGGGAAAACAAATTCACCATTCAAGATTTCAACATCAAAGAATGCAAATCCATTTCCACTTTTTCCTTCTGGCACTTGATATGAAACAGTGTATTCTTCTCCATATCCAGTTACTTCTTGATAAACAGCACCTGCTTGTTCTGTTCCATCATACCAATGTTGAACACCCCAATCAGCACTTGCATAATTAATATAAGCAACTGTTTTTCCTGTTCCAGCAGTAACATCAAATTTGATACCATCTTTAACAGTAAATGTTATTTCAATTTTCGTGATACCTTCAAACTTGTTAAAAACTTTTTCAAGATCTATAGCATTAGCTGTAACTGCTGCCGATCCAAACTCTGTTCTACCTTTGTTAACATTTCCCCATTCATTAGATATATTAACTCTTGTATCAAATCTTACTTCTCCTGTTTCCTTACCATCAGCATCTTTGATTTTATTTTCTTCTGAAGTTGTATACGTTTTACCACTCAAAATTTTATCTTCGTTTTTCACTTCATCAAAAAACTCAGTACCATTAATCTTAAACTGATCAATAACAAGAACTTTATTAGAAAGAATTGACTCACCATCAAAAACTTCAAGAGCTAAGAAATTTAATTCTTTTATACTATCTCCCGTTTCACTAAAATCAACAGATACAGTATATTGTCCGTCTCCACTTACTTTTTCATTAACAACGGCAACTTTTTCCGTTCCGTTTGTTAACTGCCAACCATTACCACCAACATTAATAAATGCAGTTCTACTGTTTTCTTCAGCATTAACATGATTTATAAAACCACCAATTGTAAACAATGATAAAAACATCGTAAATACCGCGATAAATAATTTCTTACTAATTTTTTGCATAATTATTTCCTTTCTATTTTCTTATTTTTTGCCACACTTATGCTTGTGACATCTAAACCCCATATCCATTTTCTTGTCTTTTAAAGATTTTCTTTAAAATGAGTGTAAATAACTCACGTGCTGTTATTCACTAATGAACTTATTCTCTTTGTTGAAGCTTAGTTTATCAGTTGTCCTAACCGAAAACGTTTTCGCACATTTATTATAACATCACGAAAAAACGTTGTCAATTCACAAAAATCACTCCTTGTAAGCGTATTCACGAAAATATTTAAATTAATCGCTTTGTTATCACGTTTAAATCAAGAAATCGTTTTCGTAAAATCTTTTTTTATTACTTAAACAAAGTAAAAAAACGCCATTTTATTGGCGTTTTAGTGTTTATTATTCTATATGTCTCGATATTAACCGTGTTTTATTACATTAATGCTATGGACATTAAGTCCAGTCTTGTGGAATTTAAATGAAATATATTCATTCGTTTTATCTATAATAACAAAACTTGTAATTTTAACTTTATTTCCTTCTGTTCCGTTTGTTGTTAGTGTTTGTTTATTAATATTATCAACGTAAACGGAGAAAGGCATTTGATATATACTTGGCAAGTTTGCTGAGATTTCTAATTCAACAATATACTTACCAAATTCTTTTGGTTCTACAGCATATATGTATATTGATCCTTTTTCAATATTACTCCAAGAATCATTAGCGAGTTGATTTTTATATACAAATCCATTTAAATCTAGATCTATTCTTCCCCAATTTGTATTTGGAAGTTTATAAATATTAGTTTTATTTACATTCTTTAGAATATCAGTTATTTCATCAACTTTAAGTGCTGGTTTAACACCAAATGTATACAAACTTTGTTCAGCATTAGTTATTAATCCATATGTTATTTGATTTTTATTTTCCAAAATATCAAATTTTGACTTTAAATTATTATCAGCTTCATTTTCAAAACTTGTTAACATATCTTGATTAATGAACGGATATTTCGAGTGAGTTTCATTTGTTTTAAACCAATAATCAATTTTCTTTTCATTACTTGTTACTTGGATATTATGTTTACGCTTAAATACAGGAGTTTCCATAATAAATTTCAAAATATTATGAACATTTCTTTGAATTTCAGCTAAAGTAATATTACCTTTTTGATATTCTTCTAATAAATTGTTTTTATACTCTAAAACATTTGGAACAACCATGTAAAGATCATTTTGAGCTCTAACCATTACAGCAATATTTTCCTTACTTGGTTCATCATTATCAGTGTTCATTTGTGCCCACCAATCTGTCATAACAATTCCTTCAAACTTCCATTCATTTCTTAAAATGGTAGTTGTTAAATCGTAATTGCTTGCAGTCCAAATTCCATTAATTGGATTATATGCAGTCATAATAACACTTGCTTTTGCTTCTTTTACAGCTATTTCAAATCCTTTTAAATATATTTCTCTTAATGCTCTTTCAGAAATTATACTATTTGCAATTGTTCTTGCAGTTTCTTGATTGTTTGCTGCAAAATGCTTAAGTGATCCGTTAACTCCAGATTTATGTAACCCTTGAACTACCGCGCTTGCCATAATTCCTGTTAATAATGGATCTTCACTAAAATATTCAAAGTTTCTTCCATTTAAAGGATGTCTTTGAATATTCATACCAGGACCTAGTATTATATCAATATCATAATTTCTCATTTCTAGTCCTTCTAGTTCATATAAATCTTTAACAAGACTTGGATTGAATGTTGATGCAAGTAGCGTTCCATTTGGAAGACTAGTTGCAAATCCACCACTATCCATTCTTATTCCCGATGGACCATCTGAACAACATGCAATTGGAATTTCTTTTTCTAACAATTCATCTGTTACACCACCAAAAGCACTTGCTGTACCTGCAGTAACTTTAGGACTTGACATTCCTTCACCTAATGATATATTTTTCATATCATTAATTGATAATGATCCAATAAATTCTTCAAGAGTTATTTTTTTATTAAGTACATCTGTTAAAGTATAGTTTTCATTATTTAATTTAAATGACTTTGGGAAATTATTTTTAATTCTTGTTTGAAGATCAATTGTTCTTTGTGGAACTGCTTCAAAGGTAATTTTATACTTATTATCTTTTGTTAAACTTGGTTTGATTCTTTTGTATTTTTTAATAGGCGCCATTGCTTCTGTAAGTTTTTCAACAACAATATTTTCATCTAATACTTTAGTTAATGCAAGTTTGTTATTTCTTAACGATGTTCCTACATAAATACTATACAAACCTTTTTCAAGTACATATGCTGATTTTTGGATATATCCAAAATCATCATAACTTGCCATTTTACTCATTTCAACTTCAATTGTAACTATTTCTTTTTCTTTTGGTTTAATAAGTTTAGTCTTTTTAAATGCTAATAGTTCAATTTTAGGTTTACCAAGTACACCTTGAGGTGCACTAAAATAAACTTGAACAGTTTCTTTTCCAATAAACTCTCCTGTATTTTTAACTTCAACATCAAGTTTAAACTTATTATCTTTAATTTGATGATTGACAACATTCACTTCAAAAGTTGAATAACTTAATCCAAAACCAAATGGATATAAAACATCATCTTCATAAAATGTTTCGAAAAAACGATATCCAACATAAATATCTTCTTCATAAATAACTTCTTTTTTATTACCAAAATTTTTGTTCGCTGGATAATTATCTAATGTTTTTACAATTGTAGCTGGAAGTTTACCACTTGGTGTTATATATCCTGAAATAACATCTACGGTTGCTCTTGCACCGTCTTGTCCACCATGCCATGCGTATAATAGACCATCAACATCTAGTTCTTTAATAAAATTCATATCAATGATATTACCAACATTTAAGATAACAACAACTTTTCCATAAATCTTTTTAATTGTTTTAATAGCTTGATATTCAATTTCGGTTAGCAAATAACTTCCTTCACCTTTATGATTATCTCTATCTTCACCAGCAGTTCTTCCAATAATCATTATTGGCGTTTCGTTCTCACGTTTAATCTTTTTGATAAGATCTTGTGTAATTTCCATTTCTTCTTGTGCCCAAGGTTCACTTGCCCACATACCATTTCCAGCATTAAATGGATTCTCTGCTATCCATTTATCATAAATTTGAACAAGTTCTTTGTTAACATCTATTCTTGGATTTTCATTAAACGCTTCAAGGAAACTTGGAACATCTGTTACGTTAACTAATCCACCTGATCCTGTTCCACTTTTATAATAGTCTTTTTGAATTCTACCAAAAAGTGCTACTTTACCGTTTATGATTGGTAAAATACTATTTTTGTTTTCTAATAAAACATTCCCTTCATGCGCAACTCTTCTAGCAAAATCACGCAAAGGCTTTAATGGTTCATTTTTATTTTTCACTATTCATCACCCTAATTTTCATATTAAAATCATTATAACATATTTATTTATATTCTTTTTGAAAAGAGAATATGTTATGATTCTCATTATTTTATTATATATTAAAAAACGATCAGTATCAAAACTTAATCGTTTTCTTAGTAAAACATCTATTTTCTACCGTAGAGTTTAGTCCATCTAGCAATTTTAAACTCTAAATCTTTTTTCCAATAATCTTTTTCCAATCTCCACATCCAATTTCCACCCAATGTAGAGGGAATATTCATTCTAGCTTCTTCACCTAAATCTAGATAATCTTGCATTGGAATGATCGTTAATTTTGACTTAGTAGATAATGCAATCTTAATTAAACTATCAACTTCATTACCTTTAACTTCACAATTAATATAATCAAGACAATATTCTAAATCATCTTTATTAAGTTTGTTAAACCATTGTCTAGTTGTTTCATTATCATGTGTACCAGTGTAAGCAATTGAATTTTCATCATAAGAATATGGAATATAATCACTTTCATCTCTTGAATCAAAAGCAAACTGCAACAACTTCATTCCAGGAAAACCAGTATCTTTAAGTAATTTTCTTACATCATCAGTTATAACACCCAAGTCTTCGGCAATAATATTTAGATCTCCTAATTTTTCTTTAATCTTTTTAAATAGTTTTATTCCTGGACCTTTTTCCCACTTACCATTAATTGCATTAGTGTCTTTCGCTGGAATACTATAATAATTTTCAAAACCAATAAAATGATCAATTCTAATCATATCAAACAAACTCATTTGGCTTTCAATTCGCTTAATCCACCATTTAAAATCTTCTTTTTCATGATTAGACCAATTGTAAAGTGGATTTCCCCATAATTGTCCAAGTGCTGTAAAACCATCTGGTGGAACACCAGCAACATGGATTGGTTTTAATTCATCATTCAATTGGAATAAGTTGGGATTAATCCAAACATCACTACTATCATAAGCAACATAAATTGGAATATCTCCAATTATATTAATACCGTTATTATTCGCATACTTTTTTAAATCCATAAATTGTTTATACGCAGTGTATTGTAGAAAAAGTTGAAACTTAATGTCTTCACTTAATAATTCTTCTAGTTTTGAAATAGCATTTTTATTTCTGGTTCTTATTTCCACCGGCCAGTTAATTAATGATACATCATCATAATACTTCTTTATTGATATGAATAGAGCATAATCATATACCCATTCTTTTTGTTCATTTAAGAATTTTTGGTATCCATCACTTGCATGATTAAATCTCTTAAATGCTTTTTTCAGGATTTCAAAACGTTCATTATATAGCTTTCCATAATCTACTTTATTTGATTCTATCTTAGTTGTTATTTCATTTTGTTTTAAGAGATTTTCTTTAACAAGAATATCTAAATCAATAAAATATGGGTTTAATGCATTAACTGAAAATGTTTGATATGGTGAATCTCCATAAGATGTTGGTCCTAAAGGAAGTATTTGCCAATAACTTTGATTTGTTTGTTTTAAAAAATCGATAAATCGATATGCTTCAGCACCAAAAGTTCCAATTCCATAATTACTTGGAAGACTTGATACATGTAATAATATTCCACTTTTTCTCATCATTTTCTCCTAACCTTTAAAACAATACTTTCGTATGGTTTTAATTGTAATATTTTCTTTTCAAAACTTGTTGTTTTATAATTTGATAATAATACATCATCGATATAATAGTTTTCTAAATCATATTCTTCATCTTTATTTGAAAATGAATTAATTACTAAAAAAAGACTATTATTACTTTCTCTTTCATATATATAGATCTTTTCGTTCATAAGGTCTAACTGTTTATATGTTCCATATATAAGAGTATTATTTGTTTTACGTAATTTTATTATTTGTTTGTAGTGATTAAAAATAGAATCACTATCCTCTAAATTGTTTAAGACATTTATATCGTGATAATTTGGATTAATGTTGATCCACGGTTCAACTTTTGAAAAACCAGCATATTTTGAATTGTCCCATTGAATAGGTGTTCTAGCATTATCTCTAGAACTCTTAGAAACTCTAAAAATTTTCTCAGTATCACTAATATCTTTAAGTTCTTTATAATAATTTATACTTGAAATATCTTTAAAATCTTCAAATTTTTCAAAAGGATAGTTTGTCATTCCGATTTCTTCACCTTGATAAATAAAGGGTGTTCCTCTCATCAAATATAGTGATGTTGCAAGCATTTTTGCAGATTCCTTAAAAAACTTTTGATCACCATATTGACTCATTAATCGCGGTTGATCATGATTTAACCAATTTAAAGGAAGCCATCCTTCTGTTTTAAAAGCTTCTTGCCATTTATTAAAAACATGTTTTAAATCTATTACATTAGTTCTTAAATCTTTATAATCATTTATTTCATTGAGATTATTACACCAATTATGGTCAAAGTTAAAAACCATTGAAAGTTCCTTTGAATTAAATCCTGAATACTGAAGTGCTGAATCAATTGATGCTGCACCACCTACTTCTCCAACTGTAAGTGCATCATATTTACTAAAAACTTCTTTGTTCATTTCTTTTAGATATTCATGAACTTTCGGTAAATTAGAAAACTTATTCCAATCTAAAACTATTCCTGAACCTAATCTTGAATCTTCAAAAGGTGCTCTATCCAAGTGACTTACCGCATCAATTCTAAAACCATCAATTCCTAAATCTAGCCACCATTTAGCAACCGACATCATTTCTAATCTAAGTTCTTTATTTGACCAATTTAAATCTGGCATTTTATCAGAAAAAATTTTCATATAATACATATTAGTTATACTGTCTTTTTTCCAAGCACTTCCACCAAAAAAAGAACCCCAATTTGTTGGTGGTAATTCTTTACCATCAACTATTTTTCCGTCTTTCCATATATAATAATCACGTTTAGAATTATTGGAGCTACTTTTTGACTCAATGAACCATTTATGCTCATCAGATGTATGATTTAAAACTAAGTCTAAAATAATCTTAATATCATACTTTTTCGCTTCCTTTAATAACTCTTTAAAGTCGTTAACTGTTCCGAATTCTCTTGCGACATTAAAAAAATCTCTAACATCATATCCATTATCATCCATTGGTGAATCATAAAACGGGCAAATCCAAATCAAATCTATTCCTAAATTATTTAAATAATGAAGTTTTTGTTTTATTCCATTAATATCTCCAATACCGTCATTGTTTGAATCATAAAAACTCTTTGGATATATCTGATACCCTATCTTTTCCATCCACCATTTTTTCATTATCAAAAACACCTCTTTATTACAATTCTATCATATATAATTTAAGTTAAAAATGTGTTATCGGTTTCATATTGTAGCGTTTTCATTTAATGCTATAATTAGGTGGGTGATAAATTATGAATACACATGCATTACTTCATAGAGCAAAATCCGAATATGCTTATGCCTATGATAAAAAAACTCTACATATTACTTTACGTACAGCCAAAAACGACTTTGAAAGTGTTGAATTATTATATGGAGATCCTTTTAATTGGTTTGAAAAAGAATGGAAAAAATACCAAAAAAAAATGATCAAACGCTATCAAACTGAATCGTTTGATTACTATTTTATATCAATTAAACCTGAAGATTTACGCTGTAAATATGCATTTATTTTAAACAATAATGCTAAGTCATACATGTATGGTTCTAAAAGATTAATTGAATATAATAAAGAAAAACTTGATTTACAAAATCTTTTTAATTATCCTTATATAAATCCAGAAGACTTACCTCATACACCTTCATGGGTAAAAGACACTGTTTGGTATCAAATTTTTCCTGATCGTTTTTATACTAAAAAAAGCTTGTTGCCATGGGGAAAACTACCTGTTTATAATAATGAAATTTATGGTGGGAATATTCAAGGGATTATTGAAAAATTGCCTTATCTTGCCGATTTAGGGATTACAGGAATTTATTTTACTCCAATCTTTGAAGCAAAAACAGCGCATAAATATGATACTATTAATTACTATAAGATTGATCCTTCTTTTGGAACTAATGAAGACTTCAAAGAACTTGTTGATAAAGCTCATTCCCATAATATCAAAATTATGTTAGATGGTGTTTTCAATCATAGTGGTTATCTACATCCTTTCTTTCAAGACGTTATTAAAAATAATGAAACAAGTATTTATAAAAACAGTTTCTATATTGATAAATTTCCTGTTGTTAACTTTGAACTAGATAGTAACAATGAACCTAAACAACATTCAATTAAAAACTTGAACTTTAAAACTTTCGCATATACTCCTCATATGCCTAAGTGGAATACCGATGATTCTTTAACAAAAGAGCATCTATTAGGTGTCATTGAATACTGGATTAAAAACTATAATATTGATGGTTGGAGACTAGATGTATCAAATGAAGTAAGTCATGATTTTCTTCGCGATATTAAGAAAATTTCTAGAAATACCAATCCGAATACATTTATTCTTGGTGAAAACTGGGATCAATCACTTCCCTGGCTACAAGGGGACCAATTAGATTCTGTTATGAACTATGATTTAGCATATCCTTTATGGGAATATTTAGAACACAATATTGATTTGAATGAATTCATTAATATTGTTAATAATTATCTTGCTCTAACTCCTAAAAATGCAATGGAAAATATGTTTAACTTAATTGATAGTCACGATACTGTAAGAATCCTAAGACGTCTAAATGATAACAAAGATCGAGTAAAACTTGCTTATCTATTTATGTTTTTATCTGCTGGAGCACCAAACATCTACTATGGTGGTGAAGTTGGTCTAACAGGTGATCAAGATCCCGATAATCGTCGTTGCATGATTTGGGATAGCAATAAACAAGATCTAGAGTTATTCAATTTTATTAAACGCTTAATTTCATTAAGAGATAAATATTCTGTTTTTAAAGATTATGATTATAAATTTTTATCTACTGAAATACTTGCTTTTACAAAAGAAAGAAATAATCAAAAACTACTTGTTGTTATCAATAACAGTCCAGAACAAAAAACTTTCAGTGTTCCAAATGAATTAAAGGACTCATATTTAGACTTAATTAATAATAGTGTAGCAATTTATGATAAAATAACATTAGATGCTTACGACTTTAAATTATTAATTAAGGAGGAAACAAATTAATGAAACCAACAATCCGTGATGTTGCTAAAAAAGCTAATGTTAGTGTTTCAACTGTATCAAGAGTAATTAATAAAAAGGGTTATGTCCATAAAGAAACAGAAGACATTATCTTAAAAACAATTGAAGAATTAGGTTTTATTCCTAATCAACTTGCTCGAAGTTTGACTAATCGTTCTTCAAAAATAATCGGTGTAATTGTTCCACATATTGGACCAACTTTTTATGGAGAGCTTCTTGAAGGTATTGAATCTCAAGCTGCAACATCTGGTTATAAAACAATGTTTTGTCACACTCAAGATGATCCAGTTAGAGAACTTGAATATTTAAAGTTCTTTGAACAGTATAATATCGAAGGATTAATTATTGCTTCTAATTTTTCAAACACTGCACTACTCTCTGATTTAAATATCCCGGTTATTACTGTTGACCATATTCTTGATGAGAATATCCCATCAATTACTTCTGACAATTTAAAAGGTGGAGAATTAGGTGCTTTAGAATTAGTTAATCGTGGCAGAAAAAAAATTATGCTATTTAGAGGTCCATCATTTTTACTTACAACAATGGAAAGAACCATTGGAGCATTAAAAATCTTTAAACAAGCTGGGTTATATGTTGAAATTTTTGACTTTGATTTAGTTAATCCAGACATCACATTGATTGAGCAAATTCTAATCAATAATCCTGAAACAGATGGAATATTTGCATTTTCAGATACGATTGCTTTAGCAACCATGAATACATTAAAGAAAATTGGAAAAAAGATTCCTGATGATGTTTCAATTATTGGATATGATAATATTCCTTTTGCAAGCTGGGTATCTCCAAAACTTACTACTATTAATCAACCTGTAAATTTAATGGGAAAACAAACTTTTATTAAACTTTCTCAATTAATTAGAGAAAAAGAATTAGAAACATTACATGATGTAATATCTGTTGAAATAATAAAGCGTGATTCAGTATAAAGAAAAAGCACTAGTTTTTAAAAAATTAGTGCTTTTATTTTTTATTTCAAATTTATCATTCTTGTATCAATAATTATCGGATATTTTAAATCATTTATAATACTATTTTTAATATTAACTTCTTTATTGTTTAATAAGTTTAGATATGTACCATCTTTTAAAGGTGTTCTAACTTCTAATTTATCTTCAAGATTAAAAACACCTAAAAGATATCTATCATTTTTCTTATACGAAAACATTGCAAAGTCTTTACAAACTAAATCAAAAACTCCTGTAGAAAGAATTTCTTCTTTATTTAATTCGTTTAATTTTTTTATTAATGATTCAATGCTATTTTCTTTATTCCAGTTTATTAAATCATTTTCAAAAAGATTTGGACGTTTATCATTTAAATATTCACCACCGGCATAAATAAATGGAACTCCTCTTAGGAAAAACTGCATCGCTACTAAATTTACTAGTTGATTTTTACTTTTAACTTTTGATGCAATTCTTTCTTGATCATGATTTTCGAAAGATCTAGCTTTAATATAATTTTTAGGATAAATCATTTCTTGTTTAATAATTTCTTCTAACCATCTTGATAAAGAATTTTTACCTTCAAGAAAGCCATCCATAAATTTAAAAATATCATAATCATAGCAAATATCAAACGCATCATACATCATCGAATCACTTGAGGCATCAAAACCTAAATCTCTAATATATTTAATGAAGCCTAACTCAACTGATTCAGTTAACCAAATTAAATTTGAGTTTAGTTTATCTACTTCCATTCTTGCTTCTATCCAAAAATCAATCGGAATCAATGGAGCAACATCACATCTAAAGCCATCAACCTTAGTAGACCAATACTTTAAGACATCAATTAAATATTTCCAAAGTTTTTTATTACTGAAATCAAAATCAGTAATATCACTCCAATCACCAACACGATTAGCAAATTCGCCTTTTTCATTTTTATAAAACCATTTTGGATGTTCCTTAACTAATTTCGAGTCTCTAGAGGTATGATTAAAAACAATATCCATCATTAATAACATACCACGTTTATTTACTTCCATTTTTAACTGAAGAAAATCATCAAGTGTTCCATGTAGACTATCGATAGCATAGTAATCCATAATTGAATATGGACTACCAACACTACCTTTTCTTGCTACTTTACCAATTGGATGAAATGGTAGTAAATAGACAATATCAAAACCCATTGATTTTATTCTATCTAAATCTTTAATTACGCCTTTGAAATCTTGTGTTTTTGAATGTTGTCTTATAAAGACTTGGTAAATAGACTTATTTCTTAATTCATATTTTGTTTGTTTCGCCATTTTTTATTTACCAAAAGTAATTCTTTTTAACTTCCATATATCGCGATTATATTCGTTGATTGTTCGATCAGATGTAAAGAATCCTGCATTAGCAATATTAATAATTGCTTTTTTACGCCATCTTTCTTGGTTTTTATACTCTTCATTTGCTCTTTCATGTGCTTTAACATAAGCATCAAAATCTTTCATTACTAAGAAATAATCGTTATAAAGAAGATTGTCTTTAATATCTTTAAAATGATCTTTATCTTTATCTATTGTTTCAATAAAGTTAAATACTTCTTGCAATCTTAAATCACTGTTATATGTTTCTAAAGGTTTATACGACTTTGTGTCATATATTTCATTGACTTCTTTCGAACTTAATCCAAAAATAAACTCATTTTCTATTCCAGCAAGTTCAGCTATTTCAACGTTTGCACCATCCATTGTTCCGATTGTTAGTGCCCCATTTAACATAAATTTCATATTACCAGTTCCACTTGCTTCTTTAGATGCTGTTGAAATCTGTTCTGACAAATCTGCAGCAGTCATAATATATTCAGCATATGTTACATTATAGTTTTCAACAAAAACAACTTTTAATAATTTATTTGTATCTTCATCATTATTAATAATTTTTGCTGTCGCATTAATAAGCTCGATTATTCTTTTAGCCATATAATAGCTTGGTGCTGATTTTGCTCCAAAAATAAAACTATGTGGATAATAATCTTTTTTAAATTTTGAATCTTTCTTCAACCTTAAATAAACATAAATTATATGCATTATATTCATTAATTGTCTTTTATATTCATGCAATCTTTTAACTTGAATATCAAAAATGCTATTAACATCTAAATCAATATTCTCTAGTTTTTTAATTCTATCAGCTAATTGTTGCTTCTTTATTTTTTTAACTTCAAATACTTCTTCTTGTGTTTTAATATCATTTACATATTTTTCAAACTCTTTTATTAAAGATAAATCTTTATGCCAATCTGTTCCAATTTTTCTATCTAACAGATTAACTAATTCCTTATTAATATGCATAAGCCATCTTCTGTGAGTTATTCCATTAGTTTTATTATTAAATTTAGTAGGGTATAATTTATTAAAATCTTTCATAACAATATTCTTCAAAATATCAGTATGTAATGCAGCAACTCCATTAACACTAAATGAACCATATATACAGATATTAGCCATTTTAACCATATCATCATTAATTAATAACATTTCATTTATTTGATTATTTGTAAATCTACCATCATCAACAATTAGTTCTCTAAATTTTTCATTCATCAAGACAATAATCTCATAGATTCTTGGTAATAATTTTTTAAATAAATTAACATTCCATTTTTCTAATGCTTCTGCTAATATTGTGTGATTAGTAAATGCTGCTGTTTTAGATGTTAGTATAAATGCTTCATCATACGTAAAGCCTTCTTCATCCATTAAAATTCTAATAAGTTCAGGAATAATAAGGGTTGGATGTGTATCATTAATTTGGAATACATAATACTTATCAAGTTCTTTAATATCTCTTCCAAGACTTTTATGTTCTCTAATTGCATTTCTAATTCCTGCTGCACTAAATAGATATTGTTGTTCAAGTCTTAATAGTTTACCATCATCAGTTGAGTCATCTGGATATAACGATTCAGATATTTTTTCAACCATTTCTAAATAATCTTTATTTTGATTTTTAACTTTTTCACTAGGTTCAGTTGACCAAAGTCTTAAATCTGTCACAACTCCATTTTGATCTCCAACTACTTTAACATCATATGGTACAGCTTTAACTGTTATTGAATCGACTAGTTTTCCATTTTTAAATTCACCAAAAAATTCAATATCTAGTGATTCATTTTCTTTTTTAGTTTCCCATACAAAAGGTTCATCTAACCATGGATCTTGATGTTCTACTTGTCTGTTATTAACTATTTCTTGAACAAAGAAACCTTTTTTATATCTAATACTATTACCATACAATGGAAGTCCTAATGATGCTCCTGAGTCTAAGAAACACGCAGCTAATCTACCTAATCCCCCATTACCTAATCCGGCATCTGACTCCCGTTCTTCTATTTCATTTATATCAATATTTAAATCAGTAAATGCTTCTCTTACAATATGATATACTCCACTATTATGGAGATTGTTTGTAACTAGTCTTCCCATTAAGAATTCCATTGAAAAATAAATGGCTTTTTTTAAATTGTTCTCTCTTACATACTCGCTTGTTTCATTATATGATTTTTCTAGGTTTTCGTTTGTAAGTTTTGCTAGTATTGTATATTTTTCTGTAATTGAAGCATTTTCAACTGAAACATTAAATTGTTTCTTTAATGCTTCAGTATATGCTTTTTTAAAAGTCTCTTTATTTTCAAAAATTTTTTTCATAAAATCTACCTTTCTATCCTTTAGTTGCTCCTGCCATTATTCCTTCAATTAAATATTTTTGGAATGCCATATAAAGCACTGCAATTGGCATACCTACTATTAACGCAGCGGCGGCAAACGCTGAATAATCCAAGCTATTAGTATCGTTAATAAAGTTGAAAATTCCTACTGCAAGTGTCCATTGTTGTTGAATATCATAGTCAGCTGGTGATCCTGCTGGTGCATGATTTAACAAATAACCTGGAAGCATATAATCCATCCATGGTGCCATAAACATTGAAACTGCAACAAATGTTAAAATTGGAACTGCAAGTGGTAAGATAATCTTTGCAAATATTTTAACTTTACTTGCTCCATCAATCATTGCTGATTCATCCAAGTCTTTTGGTATTTGATCTAAGAATCCTTTAATTAACCAAATATTTCCTGGTATACTTCCACCAATATAAAGAATGGTTAATGCTGTTGGTTTACCTAATAATCCAAACTTCCAGAAAAGAATATACATTGCAAGTAATCCCATAAATGATGGAAATGCTTGTAATACTAAGATTGATAATAACCCTGCTTTTTTACCTTTAAATTTAAATCTTGCAAAAACGTATGATGCACCTGTAATGATTAAAGTTCCTATTACCATGTTGATTATTGCAATAATCAATGTATTTTTATACCATGTTGTAAACTTTGTTTCATTGAATAACCTTTTAAAAGCATTCATATTTGGTGAATCTGGCCATATCGTATTTGGAACACCTGATTGAACATCTGAGAATGCCATACCAAAGATATAGATTACTGGAACAATAACAATTATTGCCATCAAGGCTATTTCTCCTTGGATTAGGATTCTTTGAATTATATTTTTAGGTCTGAATACATCTATTAGTTTTCTACCTTTTAGATTAGATTTTTTTGCTACACATATTTTATTAATTATAAAGAAACTTGCGATTGGTATTAAACCAATTAAACCATATTTTGTTCCTTCATAACCACGTTTTTTTGCGAAATCAACAGTTAATCCTTGGTTTAAAAGGAATAATAAAATAATTACAAACGTTACTAATAAAGCTCTCATAGCATTATTCTTAAATGATAAATTAAAAATAACTGATATTGGTATTAAAACTAATGTAATCAATGTAACAATTAAAAATGATATTCCAATTCGCTTCGATACTAACTCTCCACTATAAATATGATCATAATGTCTTTGTTCATATTCTCGATTTTTAAATGGCAATTTTTTTGTATAAAAATGCCCATAAACCGGAATTAAAGTTAACAGTTTACTTTTAGTATCATGGAGGTCTTTAATCTTTAAAA
The DNA here is from genome assembly GCF_900660745.1 of Haploplasma axanthum. Taxonomy (GTDB): domain Bacteria; phylum Bacillota_I; class Bacilli_A; order Acholeplasmatales; family Acholeplasmataceae; genus Haploplasma; species Haploplasma axanthum. Next base: position 1,636,617 of record NZ_LR215048.1, read on the forward strand.
TTTCAAATGAACCAAAATACTGTGTTAGTAGTGCTGTAAAAACTACTATTACTATTAATAATATTATTAATGTCATTTTTTAGTCCTCCTTAAATGCTCTTGTTCTTGATAAGTTCCACGCAGTTACTGATCCAACTACTAGAAATACAAGTACAGAAAACACTGAAGCCATGTTATAAACACTATAATCCACCGTTAGTTTATACATCCACGAAATTAATATGTCGGTTGATCCGGCATAACCTCGTGATGCTAATCCACTATTCGGTCCACCGCCGGTAATAAAGTAAATAACCCCAAAGTTATTAAAATTCCCCGAGAATGACATTATCAGTATGGGGGCGGTTGAATATAAAACTAATGGTATCGTAATTTTAGTGAGTTTTTGTAACCCTGTTGCTCCATCAATATCTGCAGCTTCATATAGATTCTTATCAATTGCAGTCATAATACCAGTCATTAACGCCATAAAGTATGGGAATCCTAACCAAATATTAACTACAACTAATGTTGCTCTCACGAATGTAATATTATAAGGATTTGTAAACCATTGAATATTATCATTACCTAGCCAGAAAAATTTTACAAAACCACTAACTTCCGAATATGATTTTCCTAATATTCCAATATTTGTAAATAAATCATAAACACCAATATTCATTAGCAATTGATTAATAAAGCCAGTTTCTTTAAACATAACTGAAAATACCATTTGAGATAATAATGCTGGAATCGCCCATGGTAAGATTAAAATTGTTCTCCATAGTTTTCGAAAAACTACTTTTTCACTATTTAATATTAACGCTTGAATGAATCCACCAAAGAAAACTGTAAAGGTTGATAAAACTGCCCAAACTATTGTCCAACCTAAAACACTCCAGAATGCTTTACCAAATGATGCACCTAATCCAGTGTTAAAATTAAATAATGCAATAAAGTTCTCAAATCCAACATAACTAAAGTTTTCAACCATTGATTGATTACCTTTAATTGAAGTAAATGCAATTAAAAATCCAAATAAAATTGGCATTATTGAAATAAATGCTAATACAAAAACAGCTGGTGATAATACAATATATTCAAAACCATTTTCCCAAACTGATTTAAAGTATTTACGATCATTTTCAACTTCTTCTTGGAGTCGTTTTTGTTCTGACACTTTATATGCATCTTTTATCGACCATACCATAAATATAATGAAGAATAATGATAATAAGACAGCTATCAATCCTTCAATAAGTAACATAGTTGATATATGTCCTTGAATTGGAATACTTTCAACTAAATTGATATATTGATTTAAATTATCTGTTGAATTAGCATCTCCAATCATTGCATTACTTAATGCCATATAACTTGTATAATTTTGCTTCTTAGCACTTCCAAGTGTAACAACAGACCAGTATCCTTTTACAAACATTCCTGCTCGATCATAAAAGAAATTATTATAATATTTTATAAATTCTTCTTTAACTTCCGGATTTATTTCAAAACTTATCATTAACATTAATCTTTCAAAATCTGTTGATGTGTATTGATTTCCTGGAACTAAAAAAGTTGATTGCATCATTTTTTTAAATGTCTTCATTATTGTTGAATCATTATATTGCATTCTATAACCATTATGAACAAGTGCTGGTTCATAATATTCATATATAGTTTTATCATTTATATACATTGGTCCTAAAACTGTTACTTTAGTTAACGTATTTTCCGGACTTGAGTATATCAAATTATCATTTTGATTCAATAATAAATACTTAGTATTTTGTTCTATTTTCCCATCTTCAACAACTTTTTCAATAACTCTTAGATAATAGTTATTATCACTACCTTTATAAAAATCATTTTTCTTTTCAATAGTAATTAAATCTTTATTATCTTTTAAAACTGATGGATTTTCTATTTTTTTATCTGTTAATAAGTTTGTTTCAACATATTCTTTCTCATTAACGCCTTCATCTGTTACTATTTGTTTTTCAACGTAAAATTTATTTGTTAATGAATCTAAATACAACACTTCATTTGTTCTTAAATAATTAAAGCCATCCAAATTGAAATCTTCAGAATGAATTACTTCGTTTGTTGTTAGATTTGTATACTTCTTAAAACTTGTTCTTTTAAATTCTTCAGCAAAAAATCTAATTGCTTCTTTCTCAGTGAAATTCTTTTCTGTTCCGTTTAAAGGAATCATTTCACCATTAACTTCAGCAAAAACAACTCCTATTTCTGTCAAAAAGTTTTCAAAGTTTTCATTTTTAAAACTTGCTTTTTCTGATGCTTTAGCATCATTTAAATATTGATAGTAAACGAATGGCATTCTTTCAAACCAAGAATCTCCAAAATCTTCTCCCGGAATTTTACTAAATGCTAATTCATTATCAAAACTTTCTTTATAGAAATATTTACTTGTTGCAAGTTCGATTGTAATAAAACTTGCAAATATAACAAAAAAGAACAATGCTTTAATAAACTGTTTATTAAATAATTGACCTAATCCCCATATAAATCCTGATGCTATAGCTTTTAAATAACTTTTTGTTTTCATTATTTCGCCCTCTCCTCAAAAAAACGAAATGAAGCAGCAGATATTTCTACTGCTTTCATTTCATATATAATTATTATTATGCACCTAGTCCAGCTTTTGTTTTATATGAAGCTTCTGCTTCTTTTAATGCATCTAAAATTGGTTTATTATTATTCCAAATTTCTTTTACTAATGTTTCTGCTGGTTCCCAATAATAAGTTACTTGAGGAATTGTTGGCATTGGAACGGCATTTTCTAATTGCTTAGACATTGCCATCATTGCTTGATCTTCTAAAACACCGTCAATATTTGCAAGCAATTCATTTTTTAAGGCTGGTAATTTTGATTTATATTCAAATTGAAGTTGCATTGCAATATCTGAACTTAAGAATTCAACAAATTTAATTGCATCTTCTTTATTCTTAGAATATTTATACACGGCAGCCATAACTGCTCCAGCAAATGGTTTTGTTTCTTTACCATTAATTGTTGGAAGTTGTGCTACGCCAAAGTCAATTTTCTTATTTTTAAACCCTTCCATATTCCATGGTCCACCAATTACATAAGGGATTTTACCTTCTTCAAATAACGTTGCTCCATTGATAGAATCATGTGTTCCGTTACCTGTTGTTATTGGTTTTAACTGTTCTTTTAACCACGTCATTCCATCACTTAAACTTTCAAACCCAACTGATGATGGATTATTTAAACTTGGTCCAAATGGAGTCCAATCAAATGCCGAATAAATATGTTGCATGAAATAACTATCAGCCCAGTGATTACTAATTCCTAAATAATAGTTTCCTAATTGTGCATTAGTTGATGTTCCACCTTGAACAACTGTTGAATTCCAAGTTTTTGCTTGTTCTATTAATTCCTCATAAGTTGTTACAGGTTCACCAGTAACTAATTTTTTATTATAGTATAGTCCAATTGATTCTAACGACATTGGAACTGCATATAATCTTTCTACGGCATTTGGATTACTTGGATCAAATGAACCTGTTGATTCATCATATTTTAAAGTTGCAATACTTGTTCCAAGTTCATGTGCACGTTCTTTAATTTTTGTTGCAGTTGCTGTTGGTAGAGGAAAAACTAAATCTTCTAAAACAGCTTGTGCTAAATGATCATGTGGAAATTGGAATACATCGGCACCATTTCCTGAAGGTCCAAAAGTCTTTAGATGCTCTCTGGCATCAACAGAACCTTTATGTTGATGTTCAACAATTATGTTTGGATATAATTTATTAAACTCCTTAATAACTGCTTCCATATAATCTCCAGCCTCATCATCAATCCATACTCTAATTACTGATTTTTTTGCTTTTGATTCTGAGAAGTCAACTTCTTCTCCATTCTTACCTACTTTTTCTTTACATGAGACTAAAAAGAGGGCTCCAACAAATACTAAAAATATACTTAATGCTTTTTTCATGTTAATTAACCTCACTTAATCTTTCTTGTTACTCTAAATGTGAATTTTTCTTGTGCAATATTTCCCCAAGCATCTTCAACTTGAACCATAATTACATAATCACCTTCAATATTTGTGTTAAGTTTTGAAAATTCACCACTTGGAACATAAAAATGTTGTGTTAAATCGCCATCACGATTGTCTGTTACCATAATAATCGGGAATTTATTTTGATCAAACTTTTTATTCCAAGCAATTTCAATAATTCTATCTGCTTCAGCTACACCAGAGAAATTAGGTGAAACAAATCTAATTACTGGTTTTTCTCTATCCAAATCAAGCTCTAATTCTGCTTCTCTTGGTGTTTCTAAATCTCCATCATTAAAGAAAACTTTGTATCGTTTATTAATATCTAAATCATTTTTTAAAGTAATAACAAAATCCTTCAATGTCTTGTTTGATGTTCCTTTTGCATAGTCAACACTTTCAAATGCAATTTCTTCACCATATGTTTCAGTAGTAGCATCTACTGCTGATGTTATTTCTTTAATTTTAAACCAGCTTTTAATTTTATTATCTGCTGCTAGTTTTTCATCATCAGTTTCGGCTAATACATATAGGTTTTGTAACTCTTGATTTGTTTGAACAATTACTGTTCTTTTATCTATTGCATATGTTCCACTTGCCTCTTTACCTTGAGCCTTAGGAGTAAATCCTACTAATTCAAATGCGAATGCTTCTTTTCTAAATGATTCAGGATTATTCACCCAAACATTATTCATTGTTGTATTATTATTTCCTTTGTTTACAACATATACAAAATCTAATTGACCTGTAGCTTTTTTATTTTCAATATACGCTGCGTTGTCTTCTGTATTTGGTTTAATATCCCCTGTTTTTTTACTGTTGTCACCATCTCCATAGTATAAAAGTGCAACTGGCTCTTTTTCTAAATCTTCATAATATAAAATCCCAGCTTTAATGAATGTTCCAACTGTTGATTTTCCTGCATTGTTAAAAATCTTCAAAGGATTATTCCATCCCACAGCATTACTTGATGCTTCAAAACCATCACTATGAACTCCTAAGTTTTCTTCATAACTATTAGTTGGATCATAATAAACAATAACTATTCCTTGCTTATCAGGATTTGCAACAATATATGTTGATTCCCCATCTGCATCTTTTTCTTCATTTGTTCTTGTATTACTTCCTTCGAAAACATAAATATGAACTGTTTTATCAGCAACAACTACAGAATTTTGAATCTCGTGATTTGCATATTTTCTACTCCAGTTTTGCACTTCGGTTTCTTGACCTACATTATCAAAACCAACTGCTTGAAATCCCATTGAACCTTCACTTCTAACTGGAACATCATTCAATTCCCAGAAAATTCCAAAATCATCTGTTTTTGTTTTTTCACTTAATGCTGTTGGTCCTTTAATACCTTCTGCCCAAGTATCAGCTCCAATTCCCCACGTATTTAAGCCGACATCTTCGTATTCACCATCTAATTTTTGAAAATGAATAACTAAATTACCTTTACCTTCGGCTCTTACACTAACTGTTTGTACTAGTAAAACTGATGATATCGCCATCAATAAAACACATAAAAACTTTTTCATTTTTTCCTCCTTTTGTATGAGATCAAGTTTGATATCTCATTTTGACATCTTGATAATATCATATTATAAGTCTTAATGTAAACGCTTTATCACTTTTTCTTCTTTGCAACCGGTTTCATAATACATATATGGGAATATCAATTTTTTAAAGTTTTTTTTATGATATTATTATGGCATAACAGGAGGTTAAAATGAAAAAGATACTATGTAGTTTTATGTTGTTAATTATGAGTATTTTTATGGTTACTACTCATATTTATGCTTTATCTAATGATATTGAAATAATTAGAATTCATTATTTTAGATATGACAAAAAATATGACGGTTTTAACATATGGCTTTGGGAAAGCGAACCAACAAGTAGTGGAGGAATTCAATTTGATTTTTCAAATACAAACGTTGATGAGTATGGAGCTTGGATAGATATTGATTTTAAAACTAACTATCCATCAGCAACCAAATTAGGTATAATAATAAAAAAAGGAGGATGGGACGGATACCGTGAAATAGGAGGAGACCGTTTCATAGATTTGAGCAAAATGGAAATAAAAAACAAAAAAGGAAATGTATATACTGTTCAAGATGATATTCAAATTGGTTTAAGTGATAATGATTTAGCAAATAATATTCCAGATTATAGCCCTAAAATATTATCAGCTTCTTTTACTAATAATAAAGAAATAGTAATTCAAACTAGCAATCAAATAAATTCATACAATTTTTACAAGAATAACGTTATTCTTCAAAGCGGTACCAATCAATCAATTAATTTCAAAATCACACTTAACGAACCTATTGATTTATTAAGCAGTTATAGTATTGAAGTTGTTTTTGATGATAATACAACATCAAGAAGAAATATTTCAATTCAAAATCTTTATGATACGAAAGAATTCGAAGATGCATTCACATATAATGATGCTTTAGGTTATATTTATTCACAAAATAAAACTATTTTCAGGTTATGGGCTCCACTGAGCGAAAAAGTTACATTAAATCTTTATAATCAAGGACATCCAAACTATTCTAATAACGGAACAAAAATTGATGAACTAATTCCATATAAATCAATTGATCTTAAACAAATAAATAATGGGGCATGGGAGGTAACTGTTGATGGTAATTTAGCAAATAAATACTATACATACACAGTGACAAATTATGGAGTTTCAAATGAAGTAACTGATCCTTATTCATATTCAACTGGTGCTAACGGTCTTAGATCAATGGTTGTAAGTTTTAGCGAAACTAATCCAGAAAATTGGGAATATAATAAACGCCCAAATACAATTAAAAATTTAACTGATTACATTGTTTACGAACTTCATGTTAGAGATTTAACAACACATTCATCTTGGAATGGTCACGAAGACTATCGAGGCAAATTTTTAGGTTTTACAGAAACTGGAACAACATATACTAAAAATGGTACTACTGTTACTACTGGTATTGATCATATAGCTGAATTAGGTGTTAATGCTGTTCAATTACTTCCAATCTTTGATTTCGGCTATATTGATGAAGTGGCTATTAAAAACGATCCAAACTATACAGATACATTCAATTGGGGTTATATGCCATATCACTTTAATACTTTAGAAGGTTCTTATTCAACTAATCCATTTGATGGAGCAAATCGTATCAATGAATTCAAACAGCTAGTTAATTCATTACATGAAAAAGACATTAGAGTTATTATGGACGTAGTTTATAACCATACTGGTGAATCGGAAAACTCGAATTTCAACAAAATATTACCAGGCTACTTCCATAGAATGAAAAGTGATGGATCATTCTCAAATGGTAGTGGAACAGGTAATGAAACAGCTTCTGAAAGATCCATGGTTAGAAAGTTTATGGTTGATTCTGTGAAATTCTTAGCAACAGAATATAACCTTTCTGGTTTCAGATTTGATTTAATGGCTCTTCATGATTCTGAAACAATGCAACAAATCCGTGACATGTTAACTGAAATTGATCCAACAATTGCTATTTATGGTGAACCATGGGATGCAGGTGGCGCTGCAATTTCAGAAAAAGATGCTGCAGGAAAAAAGAATATCAAAAATATGGAAGGCGTTGGAGCATTTAATGATATTACAAGAGATGCAATCAAAGGATCCGTTTTCAACGAGAGTGAAGGTGCTTGGTTACAAGGAACAAATACTGCTTCATTTGTTGAAGATATTAAATACGGAATTGTTGGTGGTGTAGAACATAAAGAAGTTAATATTCAAGATAAATGGCATTTAAGTCCTGAAAAAACAATCAATTATGTAAGTGCGCATGATAACAATACTCTTTACGATAAATTAAAACTAACAAAAGTTCCAAACTCAAGAATCAAAGATTTACAAATCCAAGCAAATGCAATAATTCTTACCTCTCAAGGAATACCATTCCTTCATGCTGGTGTTGAATTTATGAGATCAAAACCTAAAGAATCCGGTGGATATGATGAAAACTCATATGAATCACCAGATTCTGTTAACCAGTTAAGATGGGACCGCAAAGCAGAATATGTCGATGTTTTTGAATACTATAAAACTTTAATTTTTATTAGAAAAACATATCCTCAGTTTAGAATGCTCAATAAAAATGATATTGCTTCTTCTATCAAGTTCATCAATACAAACAGTAGTAATATTATAGCTTTCGGGATTAATAATCCAACAATGCCTAAAGTAGTTGTTATTCATTCTGGTCAAACAAAAGGTAACGAATCAGTACAATTACCAAATGGAATAAAATATCGTCAATTAACTTCTCATCAATCACATAGTATTTTCGGTTTAAATGAAGTTTCAGATATCTTTTATACTTTACCAAACACAACATCAATTCTAATTGAAAACAAGTCTATCAATGATGTTTCATTAAAAAAAGATATTGTAAAAATTAAAAAAGGGAAATCCTTTAATCCTATTGATAATCTAAATTATGACAAAGATAAATATAATGTATTTACATCATCATTTTATAATACAAACATATCTGGTACTTATGTTATTTCATTAACTGTTGTTGATAAAGAAGGTAACTTCTTACCTTTAGAATATATTCTTAATATTGACTCTAAAATTAAAGTTACTTTAAACGGAGAAATTAATGTATGAAAAAAATTATTCTATTTTTATCAATAATTATATCTATTTTATTTTTAACCTCATGTGGGAAAAAAAATCAAAGTGTTGATATAATTGATCAAAAATTTGAAGGTAATACTTATACTTTAACTTTAAATGTCAATAAAGATTTATCAAGTGATGAAACATATGAACTTGCATATAGTTCAGCAAGTGAAATATATTTACAATTAAAAGATAAAATTCTTCAAAATAAAAGATACCTAAATATTATATTTATGGTAAATAACGAAGAAAAACTAAAATTAAACTTTGTTGTAAACGAAACAATAGAACATCCAGGATTAAAACTATTAAATTAATTAAATTTAAATGAGTTATACTTATGTGTAGCTCATTTTTTTATAAAAAAAAGAGCATTAGCTCTTTATTAAACAAATGTTTTCTTACCAAAAATCAACATAACTAACATCACTGTCATTCCTGTTGTTAACTGGAAAACAACTGGTCCAAACGGAAATGATAACAGCCCTGAAAAGAATGCTAAAACTGAAGCTAAGCCCATTGAAAGTACTACAAACTTAATTGTATCTTTGAATGAGATAAAGTTTTGATATCCAAATCTAAATAATTGCACTAATCCTGAAAGAATTAAAACATAGATTACATTTACTAAAATCTGTGTTAGATTGTTTCTTACTATCGTATAAAAAACTGTATAACTTGAAAATGATTTCTCAATTGAACTAGCAAATTTTTCGAATAGTATTTTTTGGTTTTCTTGATTTGATATTTTAAGTTCTTTAAAACTAAATTGATCATCACTAAATCCTTTATAACCTATCGCCTCTAAAAACTTTCCTTTTCCATCAACATAAATAATACTTTCTTCACTTAAAATGATATGATTTTTATATTGAGTAATATCTGTAATTTTTTCTTGATTATTAATTATATATGTTATGTCTTTATGCTTATTTTTATATACTTTTTGATCACCATTATTGATTAATTTTCCACCCTTAATAACAATATCATTTGGCAAATCCCAATTAATAGGTATTTCTTTACTAAAATCTTCAATAACAAAATCTAATCTACTACCATCATTTTTAACTGCTTCGTATGAAGCTGGGAAATTTGCTATTAACACTAAAACTATAAAATAAATAATAATTTTCCAAAATGGTTTATCTAAACTTTTTAAAAGTTTGGGAAATTCAAACGAGTTTTTAAAATACTTAATTAGAAACATTTATATATTCTCCCAACTTATCAAATGGAATCTTAAATATTGCTGTTCCATAAGCACTAACCTCTTTACTATTATAAAGTGCATCTAGTTCAATATCAACAACAATTTCTTTATCAGTAATATTATGAACAACTAATACTGCTTCTTTGTAATCATCAGTATCAATCGCTCTAATATATCCTTGATATCCCGTACCATTATAACTATAAAATAAATCTCCATCCATTAATGCTTTACTTTTCTTTCTTACAGAAATCATATCCTTATAAACATTATACATTGATGTTTCATCACTATTTTGATCTATTAAAGATTTTGTTGAATCATTACTTCCATCACTTGCAAGCCATGTGGTAGTTCGATTATCACCCCAAATAAATGGTTGTCTTCTATATTCATCATAGACAATCTTCCCATTTATTTCTTCACCTTCATATCTTGTTCCTTTTAATCCTAGTTCATCTCCATAATAAATAAATGGGGATCCTTGTAAAGTCAATAATACACGAACCGCTTGTTTAAGTTTATCTACGTTTTGATATTCAATCATTGAGGCTATTCTATCTAAATCATGATTACCTAAAAAAGGACTATCAACTAATTCTCTTGTATATTTTTTATATTCGTTATACATTCTTTCAAGATTTCTAGTTAATAAGTAGTTATTTGTTCCAACCCCAATTTTTTCTTTTATTTCTTTAGCTATATAGAAATTAAAAAATGATCCTTGACTTAAATAGTATTTCTTTAAAATGTTATAATCATATTCAAAAACTTCTCCAACAACAAAGCCACCTTTATTTTTTACATAAGCAGTTAGTTCAGTCATAAACTCTATATTTTCATTTTCAGCAGTTACACCAAATTCTTCAAACATATGCTTAACTGCATCAACTCTAAAACCATTTATCCCTAAATCCATATAAAAATCAACAATCTTATATATTTCATTTACAACATTTTCATTTCTTAAATTTAAATCAATTAATCCACCACCAAACGCTTGATAAGGCGTACTACCTTGCCACACATAATAATCTCGATAATCACCTTCATTACTTTTAGATGCTAAATACCAAGGATGTTGGTCTGAAGTATGATTAATCACTAAATCTAAAACAATTTTTATATCTTTCTTTTTTGCTTCAGTTATAAGTTCTTTCAAATCATCCATAGTACCATAATCACTATTTATTTTGAAAAAATCAATCGTATCATATCCGTGATATGTTCCAGATTCAAATATTGGCAGTAACCAAAGTGCAGTTACACCTAAATCTTCAAAGTATGATAAATTTTCTGTAATACCCTTTAAATCTCCAATCCCATCATTATTACTATCTGCAAAAGACCTAACAAATAAAGTATAATAAATATCATTATTATAAACTATCTTTTCTTCTTTCTTACATCCAAGCAAAAGAAATGACATTATAATCATTGTTGAAAATATTAATATTTTTTTCATCAAAACCCTCTTTTCTTCATACTTTCAGTCTTACCTAAATAATCATCATTATTTCTGTTTTTTTGTGTTTCTAAATCAATAGCTTTTGTTTTAAAAATATAATCATGAATGGTTTTACTTACAGTTTTTTCCGAAAGAAAAAAATAGGCTATAACACTATATAGACCAAAAGTAACTAAACTTAAAGCTGTTTTGACTAATTCTCTAAGAATAGCCTTCCATACACTTATATCAGAACCATCATCATTTACTATCTTTATTTTTTGAATTCTTTTCCCGAATGTTTGTCCCCTTGAAAAAAAGTTTGGAACAATATTAACTAGTATATAAACTACTACTACAATTACAACCTTTAAGGTAACATTTTGTAATCCTAACGCTGCAATAATAACAGCAATCATCAATGCTGAAATATCAATAGCAAAAGCCTTAACTCTTTTCTCAAATCTTGGTATCATTTTTTCACCTCATATATATATTTTATTATAACATAGAGAGTATAATGAAACCGTTTTTATTTTAATAAAAAAAAATCACTACATAATTTGGTTCTTGTTTTATACACTTTCATGTATAATATATTAAAATTACGAGGGTAGCACAACCTCAAAATTATTATATCATGTAAATAGAAAAAAGACTGTATCTATTTTAACATTATACAGTCTTTTACTTATTTACTTATTTTTTAGTTGTTTTTTTAGCTGGTTCTTTTTTTGTTGTTGTAGTTTTCTTTGCTGGAGTTTTTGATGTAGTAGCTTTTTTCACTGGTGCTTTTTCAGCTACTTTCTTTTCTTCTTTTGGTTCAACAACTTTAACTTCTTCAACTACTGTTTCTTCGACTGCAACTACTTCTTCAACTTTTGCTGGTTTTTCAGTTTTTTCTTCAACTTTAGTTGTTTTGTTAGCAAACTTAAGTCTCTTAATACCATGTGGTTGATCTTCTAATGAAATTGGTTTACCATTTTCATAACGTAATCTTAAATCTGTTTCAATATCAAAGAAATGAACTTTTTCAGGATCTAAAGCAAGTTCTAATTGGTTACCCATTTGAATTCCTGTCTTAGCATTTACAACCGCACAAACATTTGATTCATTTAGTGTTGTATAAATATTTGTTTCTGAACCTAATAATTCTGCAACATCAACAGTAACTTTAACTGTTGTATCTTTGAATCTTTCATCTTCAGTTGATCCTAAATGTAAATCTTCTGGTCTAATACCTAATGTAACTTCTTTATTAATCATATAGAAATCTTCTAAAATCTTAATTTGTTTCTTAGGTAATTTAACTGTTTGTCCATTAATAGTGAACTCACCTTTTTCATTAACAACTACGTTAAGGAAGTTCATTGGTGGAGTACCCATAAATCCTGCAACGAATTTATTGATTGGGCCATCATAAATATTTTTAGGTGTATCAACTTGTTGGATATATCCTTGATCCATAACTACGATTCTATCAGCCATTGTCATCGCTTCAATTTGATCGTGCGTTACGTAAATTGTTGTTGTTTCAATTTGGCGGTGAAGTTTAATTAATTCCCCACGCATTTGAACTCTTAACTTAGCATCTAAGTTTGATAATGGTTCGTCCATCAAGAATACTTTAGCATTACGAACGATTGCTCTTCCTAATGCAACTCTTTGTCTTTGTCCCCCTGATAAAGCCTTAGGTTTACGTTTTAAATATTCTGTTAATCCTAAGATTTTAGCAGCATGCATAACTTTTTCTTCGATTTCTGCTTTAGGCATTTTTCTAAGTTTTAGACCGAAAGCCATGTTATCATATACAGTCATATGTGGGTATAGAGCATAACTTTGGAAAACCATCGCAATGTTACGATCTTTTGGTGGTTGATCATTTACTAAATCTTGATCAATATATAATTCACCACTTGAAATATCTTCTAATCCTGCTACCATTCTTAATGTAGTTGATTTACCACATCCTGATGGACCTACTAATACAATAAATTCTTTATCTTTAATTTCTAAATTAAAATCAAAAACTGCTTGTACACCATTAGGATAAACTTTATTTAAATCTTTTAATAATAATGTTGCCATGTGAAGCCTCCTTGTTTTTTGTAAGTTAATTATAACAAAGAAAGCGCTTAAATAAAATGTGCAATTTGCACACTATTTAACAATTTGATAGATTAAATATCCATCAATAAAATTTTTAACGTTGAAGCCAGTTATTACTTGAAACTTATCTAATCTTTGATTTAATGTATTTCGATGTAAGAAAAGTTCTTTTGAAGCATTACTAGCGTTTTGATTATTTTCAAGAAATATTTTAATCGTTTTATACATTTCTTTATCTTTATAGTATTCTGATAAAACAAGTTTTTTTACATCTTCTGTTACTTCACTTATCTCCGATAGAAATATTTTATTATCTAAATACACTTTATTATATGCAAGCTTATCTTTAACCTTTAAAAATATTTTTAATGCTTGCTCAAGTTCTTCTTTATTTTTATAATTGATTGATTCATAAACCAAGAACTTACTATAAATATCCGAAGCTAAACTTTCTACTAGTTCTTTAATTCCGCCTGTTGAGTAATTAAAGAAAATTATCATATTGTAGTCATTAATCAAATAGTTGTCTATATCAATTGCTTGTGAGAATATTTCAATAATTATATTACTATATTCATTAATTTTAGTTTTCATTTCAAAGTAAATAAATTGCACATTCTCACCTCAATCTTTTTAATTATTATAACATTATATTAACTGTTTTAACAATTTCTTTTCCGTTAGTTCTATATATATATTTTTTTTGTTCTCTATCAATAAACAATTCAAACACATCATCCGTGTCAAGATTGATTATATTATAGGTATCTAAATCTTTTTTTACTACTTGATATTTTAATTCATCGATTGTTATCTCAATTTGTTCATCTTCAATTTCAATTTTAATTTCTTTCACCTTATTATCGTTTTCAAAGATAGTATACTGATACTCTGCTTCATCATTTTCAATTTCTTTTTCTATTTCAATTCTATTTCGATAGTTCTTTTCATAGATTATAACTTTTACTTCACTTTCATCTGTGTCATATTCTTCTTCTGATTTAAAATTATATTCTTTAGATTGATAAACTAAAATTCCTTCCATTTTTTTCTCATGATCATCATCATCTTCTATTGTTCTATCTTCATTATAGTAAAGTGTGTACTCATTTTCTTTATTAAAAACATCTTTAACTTTTACTTCCATCTTAAATTCATATTTATCATACTGTTTATTATCATGTTTTTTAATAATCGAGATATTAGTAGTCGTAAGTTCTAAATATTCCAAAACTATATTAAGATGTTTATTAAAATAATCTATTTCTGAATCAGATACAATTTTTGAAATGCTGCTTTGGTTATTTGATGTTACATTCATTCCTGATACAACATAATTAGCAACTATCTGATCTTTTTTAGTAACTACAACTTTCTCTTCTTTGCTTATAATGTTATTACCTCTAAAAATAAAACTTAATACTATAACAAAGACTAATACTACCATTACTAATGAAATACTTGAGATCAAATTAAATCTAAATTTCTTTCTACTTTTTTCAACATATACTTCTTTATCAATTTCAATGCTTTTTAAATCAATCTTATTAATAACATTAGGTGTATTATTTTCTATTTCTTTTTTGATTGTTTTCAATATATCTTTTTCTTTCATAATTTAATCTCCTTCCCAGCCTCTTTCATTTTTTTAATGGCTTTATTATATATCCATGTAATTGTACCTAAAGGTTTATTTAAAATCTCAGCAATCTCACGGTGTTTTAAACTATCTAATGAGTAAAGCATAATAACTTCTCTTTCTTCATCATCTAAAAAACTTAGTAAGTAATTAGCATTATATTCATTATCAACATCACTTCTAGAAGCAGGAAATAGATATTCATTTTCATGAATATCTACTGACATTTCTTTTTTCCTTCTACGATAGTCATCAATTGCAGTATTTCTTGCTATTGTTAATAACCATGTTGTAAATTTATTTTTATAATTATATGTATTTATTGATTTAATCATTTTTATATATGTATCTTGCATTAAATCTTCTGTTAAATTTTGATCTTTAGTTATTGCGATTATTATGGAGTAAACAGATGTTTTAGTTTTTTCATATATATATTCAAAGGCTTTTTCATCTTTAGTTTTTAATTTTTCAATTGCATCTTCAAAATTCATCTAATTCCTCCATACAGACTAATTATTTATTATTAGTATATACTATTCTTCCATTTTCATCACGAATAATGTCTAGTATAATTATTTCTTTGTTATTATAATCACCAAATTCTAAAATAGCTTTTTCTTTATTTTTTTGAATTGTCATTCTATATTTGTCTAAACCATTACTTGTTTTCATTTTTAATTCTAATTCAATTTCATCATCTTCATCTTCTATTTCAAACTCAAAATGATAAACTATTTTATTATTTTCATGAACTGAATATATGTATTTTTTAGATTTTTCATCATTTTCCATTTCAGTTTCATACTTGATTTTTATAAATTTATTTTCATCAATTGATACTTTTAAATCAAGTTCAAACTCTTCACTTACTTCATTGTCTTCAATTTCTTTTTCAATAGTTTTAATACCATTTATTATATATGTTAAATCATTATTAATTATTAAACCTTGAACACTATAAAGTGTTTCTTCTTCTATTTCATCATCATCATTTTCAATTTCTGTCTTTAATATTTTTTCATTGTAATACATTTTATATGTATCAGTACTATTTACATTAATCAAAATTAGATTATCATATTCACTATTATCTGACTCAATTTTATCTACTTTGAAAGAATCTTCATTAATAATTGAAAACATTAAATCAAAATCTATATTTTGATTATTCTCTTCTTGATCCATTTTTACATTTTTAATCAAGCTCTCTTTTAAATTGTTAACTCCTGTAACAGTTGATACTGCATAAACCTTTTCGATGCTATTATAGGCATTTTCATCCCTTTTATTCTTATTACTACAACTAACTAGAACTATTGTTCCAAAAATAATTAAGCCAATATAAAATATCTTTTTCATATTAATTACCTCTCTTTCTGTATATTATACGAACGAGACTATACTTTTTATTGGTAAAAAAAATTTTTTTATTAAAAAAGGTGGGATTTTACTCCCACCTAAGTTAGTTTTATTCAGTTTCAATTATTGCATAATCTCCATCAATTCTTCGATAAACAACATTTGTTTTATTTGTTGCTTTATCTAGAAAAACATAAAAATCATGTCCTGCTAGTTCCATTTCAACGATTGCCTCATCAGCTGTTAATGGAATAAGTTCGATTTTTTTATTTTTTACTAATGTTGTTGCAAACATTTCTTTTTCAAGTGATTCAGCATCAAATTCTGAACTAAAAGCATTTTTAATACCTTCTTTTTCAAAATGTGAATTAAGTTTGTCTTTATATCTTCTTATTTGTGAGACTAACTTATCAATTGATTTATCGATTGCAGCATACATATCTACTTCAGTAACTTCAGCACGGATAGTTTTTCCTTTTGCAATCACTGTAACTTCGACTTTATGGTGATCTGAATAGACTTTAGTAACAACGCGAATTTTTTCTACCGTGTCATCACCAAACATTGACACTACTTTGTCTAATTTTTTTTCAGCATATTTTCTTATCGCTTCAGTTGGGATAAACCCATTCTTTCCAATTACTTCAATCTTCATAATCATTCTCCTTTGTTTTACTTAAGGTAATCATATATATGTTACCAAAATTTATTTTACTTATTTTATCATAAATTACATTACTATATATATCAAAATACAATATAATTTTATCCTCCCTATTTTTTAAATAATATATATAGTAAGGTTTCAAAAAGTTCATTAGTGCATATTCATTACTAGATTTATCAAATAAAACATTTAAATATAATAAATAATTGTTAATTGGATATACTATCAATTCTTGAATAAATATCAATCTACTGAAACAATTATCACAAATCTTATGAATATTTTGTTTAAAAATATTTTTATATGTAATTCTTTTGTTTATTAATTCTTGACATACTAGACAGTACATTATATATCTTCTCCTTTAATATATAATGACATCTAATATATGATTTTACTTTTTATATTCTAAAATAATTTTATCAATCAAGTGATTAGGAACTTCTTCGTATCGTAAAAACTCACGTTTAAAATTTCCACTACCTTGAGTCATTGCTTTTAAATCTATTACATATTTTGTTACTTCTGATTCAGGTACTTCGGCTTGGATTATTTGATAACCTTCTTTTTGATCCATCCCTAAGATTCTTCCACGTCGTTTATTTAAATCGCCCATTACATCTCCAACATACTCATCTTTGACCGTTACATCTAACTTCAGAATTGGTTCGAGGATTGTTGCATTTGCCTCCAAAACAGCATTTTTGAATGCTAATGCAGCTGCTAATTTAAATGAGATTTCATTTGAATCAACATCATGATACGAACCATCATATAGAGTTGCTTTCACGTTTATCACTGGAAAACCAGCTAATGGTCCTTTTTCAAAAGTTTCTTGTAATCCTTTTTCAACTGCTGGAAAATATCCTTTTGGAACTGCACCACCAACTACTTCGCTTGCAAATTCAAAATTTGAAGTCGTTGGCTCAAACCTAATGAAAACATGTCCATATTGACCCGCTCCACCTGATTGTTTTTTATGTTTACCTTCACCATTAACTAGTTTTTTAATTGTTTCACGATAACTAATTTTTTGATCCATAATATCAACATCAACTTTATATAAGTTTTTTAGTTTTTCTAAAACATAACCAAGATGTGTTATCCCTTGTCCTCCAATAAGTAATTGTGCGGTTTCTTTATTTCTTGTAACAACAAATGTTGGATCCTCAAAATTTATTTTTTGTAAAGCTGAAGAAATTTTATCTTCATCATTTCTATTTTTGGGATGAATTGCTAGATATATAACAGGTGTTCTAGTATATACTTCTTTGTATTTAATAGGATTTTTTACATCAGAAATTGTTTCTCCAGTCCTAAAATCAAGTTTAGCAACAGCACAAATATCTCCAGCATTAAATAAATCTTGGGAAATTTGTTCTTTTCCTCTCATTGTAAAAACATTAGCTATCTTTACCGTTTTATTTTGATCAACATTAATAATTTCTTGTCCATTTCTTAGTGTTCCAGAATTAATTTTAACTAAGTTAATTGTTCCTAAAAACGGATCAACAATTGTTTTAAATATATATCCTGAAAATGGTTCTTCGTTTGTTGTTCTTCTATTAACTTCTTTTTTAGTATTAATATCAATACCTATTAATGGAGCAAGTTCATTTGGAGCTGGTAAATAGTCAACAAGCATTTCTAACAATGTTCTAACACCAACTGTTTTTCCTGCACTACCAACTAAAACCGGAGTTAATTCTCCATTCATAATTCCAATTCTAAGACCTTTTTTCATATCTTCTTCTGGAATGCTTCCTGTTTCAAAAAATAAGTCAAGAAGTTCTTCACTAGTTTCTGCGACACTTTCCATAATCATTGTTCTTAAATCATCAACAACTTTTTTCTTATCTTCCCATACTGGAGCATCATGTGAATCAACTCCATCATAAATACGAGCTTTATTTTCAACAACATTTACAAAACCATCAAACTTTTCATCACGACCAAGTGGCCATGTAAGTGGAACAGCTTTTTTACCTAATTTAGTTCTAATTTCTTCTAAGCATTGATCAAATTTTATATTAGGTTGATCCATTTTATTAACAAATAATACTGCTGGAATATGACGTTTTCTAATTTCTCTCCAAACACGTTCTGTTCCCACTTCAACACCCTTAGTAGCATCAATAACAATAATTGCTCCTTTTACCACTTCTAATGTTTGGTCTAAGTCACCAATAAATTCATCACCACCAGGAACATCTAACAAATTAAGTTTATAATCTTTCCATTCAACTGGGATTAATGATAATGAGAAACTACTCATTTTATTTTTTTCTTCTAGCAAATAATCAGAAACTGTATTTTTCTTTTCAATTTCCCCTTTTTTTTCAATTGCTTTTGTGGCATAAAGAATTGCTTCTACTAAACTTGTTTTACCAGTCCCTTGGTGGCCAACAACTGCAATATTACGAATTTTATTTGTTGCATACTCTCTCATAATTGCCTCCTGTAATCGTTTTCATTAATATATATTTATTATATCATAATAATAAGTATAGTATATATTTTTATTCTTTTTTACGTTTAATGATATAATTATTATGGTGATAAATTATGAACAAAACAATAATTAAATTAATCGAATCCTATCAAAAAGATGTTTCTCCGAATTGGGACTTTAAATGTAGACATACTCCTTCTTGTTCAAATTATGCAAAAGAAGCATATGAAAAGCATAACTTTTTAAGAGCATCTTTTCTTACAACAAAAAGACTTTTATCTTGCAACCCATTATTTAAACCTTCATATGATCCGGTACCTGACAAGAAAGAAAAGAGAAAAAGCAATGATTAAATATGCATTTTCTAGGCTTAAAGAAAGAAAATATATTGTTCAGGGTGCTATTTTTTTCATTTTATTTTTATTTATATATTCAATACTTGATTATCTAAACTATCGTGAATCATCAAACAAACTAAGTATATATCTACTACTTGTTAATATTATCCTAAATATACTAATGTCTACTGCAAGCATGTTACTATTAAATTTAAGTACTATCATGGTTGAATTAAAAACTGGTGGTGATAACACTTCAAGTTTCAGTTTTATATCCGTTTTAATCGGAATATTCACATACGGTTGTACAAGTTGTGTGATTGCATTTCTTAGTGTTCTAGGGATTACCTTTACACCAACTATTTTTCCCTTAATTAATATTGGTAACGGTATTCTATATAAACTACTTTCCTTTCTTTTCCTTATAATTGGTTTTACAATTGTCTTAACTAATATCTCAAAAGGAAAATGTAAGGTTAATCTAAAAAAACAAAAGGCCAAAGTTTAAGTACAAACTTTGACCTTTATTTTTATTCTTGAATTAATTTAAATGCTGATATTAAACCACCTATAATTGATAACACTAAAGCTAGTATACCAAAGGTTGCTATTTCAATACCAACTTTTGTTGTTCCAGAAACACCAAGGATTGTTCCTACAACTGAGACTTCTTTTACAACTAATGCTAAGATTACTGAAGCTAAAAAAGCAATCAAAGACAAGAAACCACCAAATCTACCCTTGAAAATCACACTAAGTAATCCGCCTGCTGCTGGAAGTGTAAATGCAAGTGTTAAGAGTAAATTAAATTTCATTTCACCGCTTACAATATCATTCCCTTGTTTTGAACCAAATGCTAATTTAGTTCCCTCAATCAATTCATCACTGATTTTGTATGATTTTAAAAAATAGAAAACTGTTGCAACTATTCCTAAAAGCAAAACAATCAATGAAAGAAATTCAGCAATTTTCTTCATTATATTTTCCTCCTAATGTAATGTTTTATATTTTCATAATATCATTATATATTTCAAATTACAAATAATTGACTCTATTTGAGTTCATTACTTGAATATTCAATAAATGCTTTAAAAACCTCTTTAGTAACCACTGCATCGTCTTTAGCGTCGTGTACCTGTTCAAATTCTTTTTTATAATATGTTTCATATGCTTTAAAAAGCCCTAAATCATCTTTCAAATTAAAATAGTCTTTATGTAACTTTAATAAATCAATAAAATCATTTCTATTAGTAACAGCTTTTACCTTATATAAGTTATATGAATGATTCAAAGCAATAATATCATTTTTACCCCAAACAACAATTTTTGGTTGATATTTGTTTTTTATATCTCGCATTTTTTTGTAAAATACATCATATGGTTCAGAAAGACGATCATACTTATCAAAATCAATACTTAAAAACTTTAAAGTTCTTTTACTAATTGGTGTTTGTTTTACGGTATTTATATATGCTGTATCCTCTAAAACTATTTTTCCACTATTTTCCATTAACAAATATCCATACTGGATAATCTCTGGTATAAAATTTTTTTCTTTATATGATGGTATTGTCATTTCTAAATCAAGAAAAAGAAAGTACTTCTTATTTTCTAAAAAACTTATCATTTCTTTTTTCAAACTTAGATGATTATATAAAACTCTTTTATGCTTTAAATCTATTATTTCATTAAAGTGCATTACATGATAGACTTTTTTTTGCTCTATTGTTTTTGTTTTATCTGAAACTTCAAAATCAACTAAAACATTTTTCTTTAACTGCTCTATAAAAATTTTTGATAACCTTTTAGTCAAATAAAAACCAGTTTTTTGATTACCAATTTGGCAATAAAAAATCTTTCTTCGATAATCTACATTTTTAATTATTAATCTCATCTTTTAACACATCCCTAATACTTTTAATAACTTCTTTCGGTATCTTTAAGCTTATGAATCTTTCGTCGCTTGCATTTGCCATATCTTTTATACTATTAAAACTTTTAAGAAGTTTTTGTTTCCTAACTGGTCCAAGACCAACCACTTTATCAAGCGGAGATTCCTTAAACTTTTTCTTTCTTGTTTGTCTGTGAAATGTAATTGCATATCTATGAACTTCTTCTGAAATCTTAAATAACAATTGATAAACATCGCGATGATCTTTTAATAGAACTTCTTTATCACTCAAAACAATTGCTTCTAATTGATGTTTATCATTTTTTCTTAATCCAGCAACTTTAATATCTAAATTTAGACTATCTAAAACTTCTTTGGCTATTTTCAAATGACCTTTACCACCATCAACTAAAACTAAATCAGGTTTATTAAGTCCTTCAATTAAAACTTTTTGGTATCTTCTATAGATTACTTCACGCATTGCTGCATAATCATCATTTTGGGTTGTTTTCAAATGATATTTTCGATATAGTTTCTTATTAAACTTCCCATTTTCATAGACAATCATCGCAGAAATTGGTGCAGTTCCAAAAAGTTGTGAGTTATCAAAAACTTCAATTAAATCTACTTTTTTTATTTCTAATAATTCTTTTAGTTTATCTAATGCTTGATTTGTTTTTTCAAATTTATTTCTATATAACATTTGATAGTTTTCTAAGTCCATTCGAGCATTTTTAGAAGCCAATTCAACGATTTTTCTCTTATCACCTTTTTGAGGTATAAAAATATTTTTAAGATCAACCAGTTCCTCTTCTTTAAACATTTTCATATCAAATAATAATTCATCTGGAAGAAAATCTTCATAAAATTGTACTAAATAATTAATACTAAATTCTTTTGCATCTCCAACGTATGAGAAAACTACTTGATGTTGATCAGTAATTTTTCCATTTCTCATAAATAAAATTTGAATTGCAATATCTTCATCATTATAAGCAACCCCAATAATATCTCGATCTTTATAATCATTTAAACTAATTATTTGTTTCTCAGTTGTATTCTTTATGTGTTCAATCTTATCTCTAATAACTGCTGCTCTTTCAAACATCATATTTTCACTATATTTAATCATTGCTTTTGTTAACGCATCAATAATTTCTTTAGTATCACCTTTAAGAAATCTTGTTATTTTAGCTACTTGTTTATTATAATTATTACTAATATCTGTAACTATATCACTTCCAATTTCCTCATAAAAATTGGGAATAGTTTCAATTCTGCCCATTGGAAAAATCAATTGTAAAAGTCTAGCAGTTTCTCTAGCACTTATGACATTAGGATATGGTCCAAATAACTTACCTTTTGTTTTTTTAGTTCTTACTACTCTGATTTCAGGTGGAACTGTATTAGTAATCTCAATATAAGGATATGTTTTATCATCCATAAAAACAATATTATATTTTGGGCGATATTCTTTTATTAGGTTTAATTCTAGAATAAGTGATTCTTGCTCACTATTTGTAATAACTAAGTCAAAATCCCTGATTTCAGAAACCAGTTTAGTCGTCTTTGTATTATGTGAGCCCATAAAATATGACTTCACTCGATTTTTTAAATTTTTAGCTTTACCTACATATATAACTTGTCCTTGATCGTTTTTCATTAAATAACAACCAGGATTATCAGGTAATAGTTTTAGTTTCTCTTTTAAGTTCATATTAATACCACCTAATAAATTATAGCACAAAAAAAGAGGACATGCCTCTTAATTAAATTCTATCTTAACTTTGTCTTTTAATATTTCTTCTAATGCAATACCAACGCTTTTAACACATTTTGCATCTTCAACAATTAAATCATCACGATCAATTATTTCTGCAACTTTACTTGCTGCATAAACTAATTTATACTTTGAATCAATTTTTTCTAATAACTTATCAATTGATGGATATCTCATACCATCTTTATTTTTTTGCATTTTATTTTTCCTCCAACATTCTTAAATAATTGTGGATAGATCTTTCAGTTTTCGCATGTTCTGCTCTAATAATTGCCATAATTCTATCCGCTGCATTATCAACATCATCATTAACAACGATGTAATCATACTTATGTGCTAATAAAAACTCTTTATCAGCTTTCTCAACTCTCTGCTTAATAATCTCAGGCGATTCTGTCCCACGCTTTAATAATCTATCATATAGTGCTTGTTTTCCTGGTGGAACAATAAATATAAATACAGCATCTTTAACATTTTTTCTAATTTGAAGGGCACCATCTACTTCAATCTCAAGAACAACTTCCTTTCCTTCGGCAAGTTCTTCATCAATAATATCTTTTGGAGTCCCATAATAGTTTCCAACAAATTCTGCCCATTCTAAGAATTTACCTTCGGCAATTCTTTTTTCAAATGTTTCACGATCAACAAAATAATAATCAACACCATCTACTTCACCCGGTCTTGGTTTTCTAGTCGTCATCGAAACTGAATATACTAAATTGTGATTAGGCTTGTTAAAAAGAGCACGTCGAACGGTTCCTTTACCTACTCCCGAGGGTCCTGAAATTATAACTAATAAACCTTTTTCATTTAATTTCATTCATCTTCACCTCTTTTTCTAATATCAATTTAATACATTAATTAATTATATAATATTATGTCAAAATAGTAAATACTTATACGAAGAAAACACATACTTTTTAGTTTTATGGTATAATTTATTGGGTGATATTATGGCATTAGATGGCTTTTTCATTAATAAATTGATTGAAGAAATCGAACCTAAAATTAAACATAGCAGAGTTGAGAGAATTGAACAAATATCTAAAGATACTTTTGTCTTTAGTTTATACTATCAAAAGAATAGATTTTATTTATATTTTAAACTTAATGCTCCAAACGCTTCTTTCTTTTTAGGATTGAAAAATACAAATAACTCATATGAAGGTAGTAATCTTTTAAGCATTCTTAAAAAGAATATTGAAGGAACTTTTTTGTCCTCTATTATACAAAAAGATAATGACCGAGTTGTTATACTCTCTTTTGAAGGTGTTGATTTATTAGATGGTAAATTTGAAAAAAAATTAATACTTGAATTGATGGGTAGACATAATAATTTGATTCTCACAAAAGATAATATAATTATCGATGCTTATCAAAAAAAGTTTTCAGAAAGTTCTAGAAGTATTCTACCCAAAATTGAATTCACTTTTTTTCCTACTGATAAAAAACCATATGTATACAATGAAAACCTTATTATTGAAAATAAATCATTTTTGTCAAAATCATATATTGGTATTTCTCCATTATTATCAAATTATTTATTCTTAAATAAAATTGATATTGCTAAAGTAAATGTTAGACCAACTAAAGATTTATCAAGTAATCAGTTTTATTGGTTTGATTTATTTGATGAGTCAATTAACAAAAAAAGTTTTAATACGTTGTCAGAGTTACTTGAAAGTAATGTATTAATTCCAAATACTAATTCAAATAAGTATGAAACATTTGTTAAAAAAGAACTATTAAAATATGAAAAAAAATTAGAGAAAAACACTGAACATTTTGAAGAAGCTTATATAAATCTAAACTTTAAAAATAAAGGTGATGCTGTTTATGGCAGTGGTTTGAATCTTTCAAATCGTTACACCGAAGTAATTGACTTTGAAAATAATAAAATCGAACTTAATCCTTTAAAAACTTTAAATGAAAATGCTCAAGATTTTTATAAAAAATATCAAAAAGCTAAAAGAACCATTGGACATCTTGATGAACAAAAAAAAGAATTTCTAGCAACTATCTCGCTAATGAAACAATTTTTATATGATATTAAAAATGAAAAAGAAAATTTTAATGAAATTGAAGAACAATTAATAAAGATAGGCTTCAAAAATAAAAAGAAAAAACCTAATAATAAAAAGAAAGTTTCTACTTCTAACATTTTAAAATATGAATATAATCAAGCAATCTTTTTAATTGGAAAAAACAACCTTCAAAACGAAGAATTAACTCATAAAATAGCTAATCATAATGACTTATGGTTCCATGTTGAAAATGCCCCTGGTAGTCATGTAGTTTTAAAAGGTGCCATTAATAATCAAAATCTTGAAATTGCAGCGATGCTTGCTGCTAAATATTCATCAATTAATGAAATGATTGTTATTCCAGTAAATTATACTCAAATTAAGAACATAAAAAAAATACCAAAGATTCCTGGTTACCAAGTAATTATTAAAAACTATGAAACAATTAATATAAAAATTAATAATGAACTACTTGAATCAATTCATATTGCAAACAAGTTGAAATAAACTTTTAAATTGTATATTATATGTATAGAGTAACAAAGAGGAGGAAATATTTTATGAAATATACTTTACCTAAATTAGGTTATGAATATGA
The DNA here is from genome assembly GCF_900660745.1 of Haploplasma axanthum. Classification (GTDB taxonomy): domain Bacteria; phylum Bacillota_I; class Bacilli_A; order Acholeplasmatales; family Acholeplasmataceae; genus Haploplasma; species Haploplasma axanthum. The sequence continues at coordinate 1,662,840 of NZ_LR215048.1, forward strand.
TGCATTAGAACCATTCATCGATGCAAAGACAATGGAAATACATCATACAAAACATCATCAAGCATACGTTAATAATTTAAACGCTGCATTAGAAAAACATCCGGATTTCAATGTTAAATTAGAGGATTTCTTAGCAGATTTAACTTTAGTACCTGAAGATATAAGAGGTGCTGTAAGAAATAACGGTGGTGGACATTTTAATCACACACTATTCTGGACACTTCTAAAAGTTAACAATGGCGAAGGTCCAAAAGGTGATTTATTAGAGGCTATTAATAAAAAATTTGGTTCATTTGATAAATTCAAAGATGAATTCAGTAAAGCAGCTGCAACAAGATTTGGTAGTGGTTGGGCTTGGCTAATCGTTAATAAGAAAAATGAACTTGAAGTAACTTCTACTCCAAATCAAGATACACCTCTTGATCTTGGTACACCAATTCTTGGTGTAGACGTATGGGAACATGCTTATTACTTAAACTATCAAAATAGACGCCCTGATTATGTTTCTGCATTTTTCCAAGTTGTAAATTGGGATGAAGTTGCTAAACTTTTCAAAAACGCTAAAAAATAATATTGTTATTTAAACCTTGAGAAATCAAGGTTTTTTTATTTCTTAAATGTTATAATTTATTGGGAGTGATACTTATGAAAATAAATAAACCTAATGTTTCTATTATTAATGAAAAAACATTAGAACTATTTACATATGAAAATGAATATACAAATGCATTAATTGAAGGAAATGATTATGATTCTTTCTATACAATTAGTGATACAACAATCAGTTCTTGTATTTTCAAGGATATTGATTTTGAAAAGATTTCATTAACTAATATTAATATTGTTGATTCAGTATTTGAAAACTGTAATTTATCAAATAAAGTCTTTGATAAAAAACTACTTAGACGCGTTATTTTTAAGAATTGTAAATTATTTGGATCAAGTTTTATAGATTCAAGTCTTCAAGACATTGAATTTTTAAGTTGTAATCTAAAATATCTTAATTTTGCAAATGCAAATTTAAAAAATATTTTTTTTAATACTTCTGATTTATCAAACTCTTTTTTTATGGAAACAAAAAACAAAAACCTTTATTTTCAAGAAACCAAATTAAATGAAACAGAATTTATTAAAACAACTCTAACAAAAGTAGACTTCTCATCTTCAGATATCTTTGGAACCCATTTTGATTTACTATCATTACGCGGAATTATAATCGATGAATTTCAAAGTCGTTATTTAGTTGGTATGCTTGGTGTAAAAATAAAAGAATAAACTTAGTAAAAAAACATCTTATTATTTACAAGATGTTTTTTTAGTTATTAACTATAATATTACTATTATTTATGCTACTAGTAATTATTTTTATTATTATAAAATTCAAGTAGCAAACTATTAAATATTAAGTTTTTCATAGAAATCTTTGTATATTACAAATTTGTAGTCTTGTTATAATTTTATAAAAAAAACTCAGGCATATAACATAAATGTTTAACCTGAGTGTGCTATGTATAATGGCAGAGACACAAGGATTTGAACCCTGACCAACGGTTTTGGAGACCGTTGTGCTACCGTTGACACCATGCCTCTAAATGAGCGACAATAGAATTATAACATAAACGCTATTGTCGTGCAAGTAAATTTTAATTATCTTTTTCTTCTTTTATTACTTCAATTTCTTCTGCTGCCTTTTTTTGATATTTTCTATCATTAATATAATTAATTGTTGGCTTCAAGAAAAATATTAGATATGTAATTACTGTTGCTATTAAGGCGAAAACTACTACTGTGTTTGTAACTATTTTTTGATATTTCTTAAAATCATCAACTCTTAGTTTACCTAAATTGCTTGAATCATCATATAATGCATCCTTATTAAACTCATTTATTGATCCGTTAAAACCACTTGCCTGTAAAACATCATCTTCCTTTTTTAACAAATCAAAAGTTTTGCTCATTTCAACTTCATCATCTGATACAATTGACGCAACTTTTTTAGTAATTGGTTTATCATCTTCTTTTTCAACTTTAGTATAATCTTCAAATACAAGTTCAAACTTATCAATTTTGCTAGTTTCTTTTACTTGATTTTTTTTATCAACCATAACTTGATAACTAAATACCATTTCTTTTTTATCATTAAAGTTTTGAGCAACTAATGATATTGGTAATCTTTTATCAATACTTGCTGGATAATAATCAGTTATTGGTGATTCTTCACCATTCATAAATATATTTAGTCTAATAATAACTTTATCTTCGTTATACTTTTCTTTATCACTAACAAGTTCTTTATAATTAATACCATTATCTTTCAGAAAAAATACTAAATATTTATTTTCACCAACTTTAGCTTGATAAACTGAAAATTCAAAGGGAAAAGCCTCATCTTCAGATTTAGCATGATAAATCGGATCCTTCAAATAGGATTCAACCATAGTTGCTGTCATATAGACTTCCATATACTCTTCTATTTGCCCATTCTTCAAATAATCGATACCACTATTATAATATTTAACTTGTTTATTCATATTTGCATAACGTACAACCATCATTCCTATAATTACTACTACAATACCGTATAATACTCTTCCAATCCATTTCATATGAAATCACTCCTAACTACCTAAATATAATACTATAAAAAACACATTATAACAACTAAAAGAAAAAAATAACATTTTTCCCTTTACAAAACTTTAAAATAAGGTATAATAGTTTATGCGTGATATGGCGGTTGTGGCGAAGTGGTTAACGCATCGGTTTGTGGATCCGACATTCGGGGGTTCGATTCCCCTCAGCCGCCCCATGCACAGATAGGCCCATAGCCAAGCGGTAAGGCAACGGACTTTGACTCCGTCACCGTAGGTTCAAATCCTGCTGGGCCTGCCATCCAAGTTATTTAAACCTGATTTAATTATCAGGTTTTTTCTTTACATATTTTTTTTTTAATATATAATAGAATTAATATCTAAAGGAGGTCATCACTATGTTTGCTTTTTTAGCTCAAGAAGGATATGAGTATGTAATACCTTTATTTTTCATTCTAGTTGTTATTATAGTAATTTTAGTATTTTTATATAATCGTAGAAAAAGAAAAAGATCATTAAACATTGATAAAAAGATTGACCTATTTTCAATTTCAAAGGTTAATGACGATTATATAGTTAAAGATAATTTATCTGGAACAACAATTGTATTAAAGACTTTTGATGACGTTATTGAATACATTAACACTCATATAAATGAAAAAAAGGATTAGTTCGAAACTATCCTTTTATTTTTTTACTCGTTTAATTCATATGTGATTTGTTGATTGTATTCTTCACTTGGTTTTAAGATTACAGAATTAAAATTTTTATGGTTTATAGCATCCGGTTCAAATTGTGGCTCAAATGCTATTCCAGCATGTTTAACACTCTTTCTATCAAGTAATTCTTGGTTTGGTGCACTATTTAATGAATAGATTTGAATTCCTGGATATGAGGTGGTTATTTTTAAACTTTTATTATTATATGAAAGTATTAATTCATGTTTATCTTTCGCAAATAAAAATGGATGATCAATACCATTAGTTTTTCCTTTAAGTGAATCATCAAGTACAACTTTTTTAAGTTCTACTTGATTACTGAAATCAAAGATAGTATTTTTAACATCTAAAATTAGTCCTGTTGGCACTAAATCATTATCAGTGTCTAAAACCTTATCTATCGTTGAAACCAGTTTATGAGTTAAAATATCTCCTTCTTGATTACTTAAGTTAAAGTATGAGTGATTTGTTAAATTTACAATGGTATCAGAATCTGTTTTAGCATTATATGTTAGAATCATCTTGTTTCCAATTAATTCATAACTAACATAGACTGTTAAATTACCTGGATATCCTTCTTCACCATCTTTTGATACATACTTAAAAGTAATTTTACTATCTGTATGATCAACAACTTCAAATTCTCTCATGTAAAAACCTTCGGGTCCACCATGTCCATGGTTATTCCCATGGAAATTACGATTTAATTGGTACTCTTTATTATTTAAAGTAAATTTTCCCTCTTTAATACGATTTGCATATCTTCCAATTGTATTAGATAAATAACCATTTTTAGGATTTAAATAATCTTCTAAATTTTTGTTGCTTAAAATAATATTTGTCTTATCCTTAAAAGCAACCCACTTATAAATTGTCGCTCCAACATCTAATAACGTGATTTCTTGGAAATCATTTTTAATAACATATTTTTTCATTAATACTTACTTTTTCAAAACGTTTTCGTAGCCTTTTTTACCAAGTAATGCAAACATATTTTTCTTATATTTTTCTACACCTGGTTGATTAAATGGATCTACATCTAATAAATAAGCACTCATAGCACAAGCTAATTCAAAGAAATAAATCATTTGTCCAAAAGTATGTTCTGAAATATCTTTAACTTCAATTAACATATTTGGAACATTACCATCTACGTGCGCTAAGATTGTTCCATCAATTGCTTTTTCATTAACATATTTAATTGATTTACCTGCTAAATAATTTAAATTATCTAAATCATTATCTTCTTTTTCAATTATAACATCATCATTAATTTCATTAATCTTTAAAACTGTTTCGAATAAGTGTCTTTCGCCTTCTTGAATGTATTGTCCTAATGAATGTAAGTCAGTTGAAAAGTTTGCACTTGCTACAAATAATCCTTTTCCATCTTTACCTTCTGATTCACCAAATAATTGTTTCCACCATTCAGCAAAGAATCCTAAATTTGGATCATAATTAACTAACATTTCGATTTTTTTACCTGATACGTAAAGCAAATAACGCATTACAGCATATAAATAAACATCATTTTTGTTTAAATCAGGGTTTAATGATTTTGTATAAATATCTTTTGCTCCTTCAAGGATAGCATCAATATCATATCCTTTTACAGCAAATGGTAATAATCCTACTGGTGTTAAAACACTAAATCTTCCACCAACACTATCAGGAATAACATACATTTCGTATCCTTCATTCTTAGATAGTTCATGCAAGCTTCCTTTTTTACCATCAGTTGTTGCAATTACTCTTTCTGCATAGTTCTTGCCATATCTTTTAATAAGTTCGTTCTTTAAAACTCTAAAAGCAATCGCTGGTTCAGTTGTAGTACCAGATTTTGAAATAACGTTAACGCTAAAATCTTTATCTTTTAAATATTCTAGTAAGTTTTTTAAGTATCTTCCTGACATATTATGTCCAGCATATAATACTTCAATATCTTGTTTAGCAAATGGTTTATCTAAAAACTCGATTCCTGCTTTACTACCTGCATATGAACCTCCAATACCTACAACAACTAATACTTGACTATTTTTACGTATTCTTTCAGCTGTCTTTTTAATTCTTCCTAATAAATCTTTTTGTTCAGTTACAGGAATATCTAACCATCCTAAAAAATCTGATGGTTTTTCTTCTTGATGAATCATTTCGTGAATTTTATTTACTCTTTTTTGCATTTCATCTTGATTAAATTCAACGAATGACTTAGCATATTCAATATTTAATTTCATCTTTTTCTTCCTCTCTATACCTAATTATTAATATTATTTAACCAAATATGATTATATCATATTATTGTTTATTTTTACTATTATCATAAGTTTTTTAAATAGAAAATTGTTTATCTTTTTATTAATTAGTTGCTATTCAATAAATTAGACTCTTTTTTCAACTTTAGCATTCATTTTCGCATTATTAACTTGTTTTTAAATAACAATTATCATATAATTGTATTTATTAGGAGGCGATAAAATGAGATATTTTTTCACAGTAGACATAGGTGGTACTGATATGAAGTACGGAGTTATAAATGAAAATGCAGAATTAGTTTTCAAATCTATTACTCCAACAAACGGTCATCTAGGAGGAAAAAATGTTACAAAGCAAATTTCTGACCTATTCAAAGAATTAAGTAAAGAATATAAATTAGAAGGAATTGCAATCTCATCAACAGGTGTAATTGATGAAACAACTCAGATACTTACACCAAGTATTTCAATTATCAATTATGAAGAAGTGAATTTTAGAAAAGAACTTGCTCATTTAAATGTTCCGGTTTCAGCAGAAAACGATGTAAATAGTATGGCACTTTGTGAAAAAGATTTAGTAATAAACAGTGATAAAATGAAGTGTGTAATTGCTATGACTGTTGGTACAGGTATTGGTGGAGCAATTTTTATTGATAATAATCTTCACAAAGGTTTCTTATTTACAGCTGGCGAATGGGGAAAAATGAAAATTGGACATAATACATATGAAGGTCTTGCTTCTACTTCTTCTTTAGTAGCAGCAGCTAATGAAATCTACCCTGAACTAGATAATGGAGTTAATGTTTTTAAACTCTATGATAGTGGTAATGAAGAAATAATCAAAATAGTTGATACTTTTTATGATAATCTAGCAACAGGATTAGCAAATATTATTTATGTACTAAACCCTGATCATATTGTTTTAGGTGGAGGTATTACTAATCGTGGTGAAAGATTCTTAAATGAATTAAAAGCTAAATTAACTCCAAAACTTTGGGATTATTTTGGAGATAAATTTAAAATCACTCTTGCAAAAACTAAAAATGATGCAGGAATGATTGGTGCATTTAAAAATTTCAAATTAACTTTTAAATAAAAAACAAGTTCATTTTTAATGTGTACCCCAAGTCAAGGACTAAATAAAAAAAAGTATCTGCATTGTTAATGTAACGCTATTAGAGATGGCTTAACTTCTAAGGAGAGGCCATCTTTTTTGTTTTTATTTCTGAACATATCACCATAATTTTTAGGTGTCATACGTTTAAGATTCCATTGATAGCGGTGATTATTATAATAATCAATATATTTATCAATAGCCTCTTTAACTTCTTCAAAAGTCTTACAATCTATTAAATTAATTTCATCTTTCATGTGACCAAAGAACGATTCGATCGGTGCGTTGTCCCAGCAGTTACCACGCCTTGACATGGATTGTTCCAAGTTTAACTCTTTTATCATGCGTTGAAATGATAAAGATGTATAATGACTTCCTTGATCAGAATTAATTAATGCGTCTGATGCTAACTCAATTTTATCCAAATCTTTCATGGTATCTTCAACAAATTTGATATCTAATGATTTTGATACTTGATAGGCATGTATTTCATTGGTTACTCCATCTTTAATCGCTGATAGATAAGCACGTTTATTCAAGTCGTATGTCAAATATGTAATATCAGTAAGAAGAATTTGATTAGGATTACCTTCTTTAAATTTTCGTTCTAATTTATTAGGAGCGACATGACTTGTTTTTAAAGCTTTCGCCATTCGTCTATATGGGTTAGCTTTTCTAATCGGACAAAAAAGTCCAAACTTTTTCATCAGTCTACGGATTTTCTTAATGTTCATAATGATATTAAATTGGTCTTCTAAAGTCATTTTAATCATTCTAGCCCCTTTATTGAAACCTTTATATCTATATGCTGACATAATGAATTCAAATGCTTCTTCATCATTAAAAGTTCTAGTTTGTCTAGTCTCACTATCACTTAAATAACTATAGTAGCCGCTTTTTGATACACCTGCTATTTTTACCATCTCGTCAATTGATATTTTCCATTTCTTATTATTCCTTAATCTTTTGATGATTTCATATTTTTCCCTGGGCTTAACTTTTCCTTTTTGATCGCCAACCTTTCTAGCCTTTCCAGTTCCAATAATAGTTCTCGTTCCTGTTTTAAATACTCAATCTCTAATCGTTGTCTTTCAATGATTTCATCTTTGGTTAAGTGTTTAGTCTTTGGTCTACCTAAATTTCTTTGTCTCGTATCATTTAACCCTTCTAAACGTTTGGATTGTTTACGCCATCTATTCGATGAATTATTTATTCTTGATTCACCTAAAACTTCATCATCAAAACCTGCTTCAATAAATATCTGACGTGGTAGTTTACCTTTTGCATGTTCAATCAAAAAATGATTCTTAAAGTGCTTGTGGTATGTAATTCCTTTTATACTTACACTTTTAACATTAGGATTCTGTTTAAGTTCTTTTACCTGCTCTTCCGTAAAGTAATGTATTCCCATTTGTTCACCTGCTTTCATATATTCTTATTATACCAAACAAAAATACCCTATAAAACTAGAGTATCCTTTTTTTAAGGAGTCCGTTTTATAGGGTACATTTTACTTTCGAACTTGCTTTTTTTTATCTAAATCTTTTAATATTTATTAAATGCATCAAATAAATTACAAAGAAATATATTGGAATTACAATAATAAAAATCCAGTATTTATTTGGAATATCGATTGATATAAATAATGATAATGCTGCAGTCCAAATAAATGTTGTCGTATATATAAATGAAATAAACCTTTTCTTCCATACGATTGAAAAAATCATAAGAACAAGAGAGGAAACTGGTAGTGCATATATGAATAAATGCCAAGCAGTATAGTCAATTTGTAATATTGATAAGATCCCATACGCTATACCTGCTAAAACTATCACAATTGAAGCATAAAAATATGCTACAGTATATCTTTTCATCCCTTTGTTTAATTTTGATTTAACTTTTTTATCACTCAACATATCATCTAAACTAATTCCAAAGAAATCTGCTAGTTCTTTTAAAACTAAAACTGACGGAATACCTTCAGATCTTTCCCATTTTGAGATACTTTTATCTGAATAGTTTAATTTCTCAGCTAAATCTGCTTGAGTTAAATTAAACTTTTTTCGATAATAAATAATATTATCAGCAATTTGTTTTGCTATTTTTTCTTGATTCATAGATCTAATCAACTCCATGTTTATCTTAATCATATTTATTTTACCATAATTTGCTACTCTACTCAAAGTAGAGTTGATTTTATAACTCTATTTTTTATAAAACTATTAGTAGGTTGATACTTTGCATACGTACGAATATAATAAATATATACAAAAAAAGGAATAAAATGCTACAAAATTGTCAAAAACAATATAAAAGGGTGTGAGAAAATGAGTAACTATGTACTTACTTGCTGTTCAACAGCGGATTTATCAATTGAATATTTAAAAAAAAGAAATATTAATTATATCGGTTTCCATTACATAATTGATGGAAAAGATTACTTAGATGATTTAGGTCAAACAATTCCATATAAAGATTTTTACAACTTGATGAGAAGTGGTGCAGATACAAAAACTTCTCAAGTTAATGTTGATGAGTTTATAAGTTTTTTTGAACCTTTCTTAAAAAAAGGCTTAGATATTCTACATGTATCTTTATCATCAGGAATTTCAAGTGCATTCAATTCTGCAAATATCGCACAAAGAATTCTTTTAGAATCTTATCCAAATAGAAAAATAATTATCATTGATTCTTTAGCAGCTTCTTCTGGATATGGGTTATTAATGGATAAAATTGCTGATCAGCGTGATAAAAACCTTCCAATAAGCCAATTACAATCTTGGATTGAAGATAATAAATTAAACTTACATCATTGGTTTTATTCAACTGATTTATCTTATTATGTTAAAGGTGGTCGTATAACTCAAGCCGCAGGTTTTATTGGTTCTATTCTTCGCATGTGTCCTTTACTTAATATGAATGATAAAGGCATGTTAATACCACGATTTAAAGTTGTTGGTAAAAAACGTGTTATGTCAAAAATAGTTGATAAAATGATAGAATATGCATATGATAATATTGACTACTCAGAAAAATGTTTTATCTCGCATGCTGATTGTTTAGATGATGCGTTAGAGGTAGCACGTAACATTGAAAAAACCTTTCCAAAACTGAATGGAAAAGTAGAAATTTTCAATGTAGGTACTACTATAGGTAGTCATACAGGTCCTGGAACATTAGCATTATTTTTCTGGGGTACGAAAAGAAGTGAATAACTAATCCTTTGAATTCTTGTTTCTAACAAGGATTCTTTTTTTATATACAAAACCCACTACTATAGCACTAACTATTATAATTGTTAATATTAAAATAGTTTTATTATTTTTCTCTTCAATATAGGCTTCATTAACTACTAGTACTTTTATTAATTTATTTTCTTTTTTATTTTTAAACATAATTTCTATATAAAACTTTCCATTTGCTTTTTCATTACCACTGTATTCATCAACTCTAATTTGATAATCTTCATAATCTATTTTTTTATCTTTAACAATTATTTGAATTATTTCTTCAATTAATATCCCTTGTTCTTGAAGTATCAATTCTTCTATTTCTTCGCTAAAACTTATATTAACGATAGTTAAAAAATAATTTGTTGTTTTATTTAAACTATTAACTACTGAATACTCTTGAATATATTTTCCAATCCTTCTTTGATTATCATCATATTCATCTCGGACCAGTTTAATCTTAACACTAATATCACCATCATTTTGATCAATAGCTCTTAACTTTAAAATATTTAGAATATCAACCTGACTATACGGATTGTTGATATCATTGATTATTGTGTCAAATTCGCTTTTAGCGGGCTTTAAATCATTAACACTAGTATTTGTATAGTAAAACACACTAAATCCAATTAAAAGAAAAATAAAAACTTTACTCATAAATAAAAACTCCCTTCTACTTTATCATTACTAAATAAAAGAGATTTTACTTTTATAATAAAAAAAGTTAGTCAAATGACTAACTCAATCACGCATAATATTCAGAATCCAAATTATCAAAATCTGATTCACGGTAAACTCTATAAGCAAAATATATTATAAAAATACTTATTAATATTCCTATAGCATACATAATTAATTCCATTATTCCTAGTGTAGATATTACTCTTACATTTATTAAGTCACTAAAAACATCTAAAACATAAACAGCAATTACAAACAATAATGATTCTTTTGCTTTAGAGGTTGCAAGTATTAAAAGAATTATTACGATATAAAGAATCGTTGTTAGAAAACTAAAATTAAAATATGAATAAATTAGTGTAATAGTTAGTAAAAGTTTAATCTCTCTTTTTACACTCACTTGATAAAGTTTAATTTCATCTCGATGTGCATACATTTTAATAAGTGAATACGCTGCAACAAAACCACTAAATAATATTATTATCCCATCAATTAATCCATATGACGTTTGCATAGTAATTAATTCATAAACCATTCTTAAGCTCTCTGGTACAAAAAATGCAAAACATATAAAATGAGCTACAAATGAACTTCCGATATTTTCGAACTTAGTAGCAATTAGAATCCAAATAACATATCCTACTATTTTAATTAGTAATGCTTGCCATATTAGACTAAACTCGATTCCATAAGAAAGAGTTACTGCTATATCTGCAGCACTAACAACAAACATAAACATAAATAATAAATTCCCAGATAATCCTGTACCTTTTTGTGCTTTCAATCTTTCAATAAAATTCATTGTAAATTCTCCTTTTCAATAAAATTAGGATATTTATTGTGAAACTCAATTTTAAGACTTAAAAATGTTTCTAATTCATTTATTATTTGAAATAGAACTGCTCTAGTTTCAAATTCAATCCTTGTCTTTGGTAATTCTGATTTCACAAAATATTCCTTTAATTCTTCTAACTCAACAATTAATTTAGAAGCATAATTATTAAAGCCAATACTTTTGCCAACTTTATCAATAAAATCAGCGATAACAAATCTATATGGATGATTTTCTTTTATGCTATCAACATTTTTATCAATTGCATCAAGAACACTTATTTGCATATTTCTCATATATAAATATGTAATATATCGATGATCATTTTGTAAAATAATATCTCTATCAATCATATGAACTTCACTCATTATTTTTCCTAATTCTTTTTTTGAGTTTATTTTTAATTCAGTTTTCTCAGTATTTAAAAGTTTATTTTTAATTTTTAAAAGCTTTTCTTCAAGAATAGAATCTACATCTCTTAAACTCTTTTTCATACTTTGAACACTTGACTGAGGATAAATCATATTAACAATAAATGCTACTCCGATTGCTATTACGAGTAATAACGTTTCTTCAAGTACAAAAGCAAATGTTATCATGTCTATGCTCAAGAGATGTGTTACTATAACAACACTTGGAACAATACCTTCTGGTGCATTTAAAAACCATGATGCTGATATGAAAATAATTAAGAAACAAGAAAAAACTAAAAAAGAATGACCAATATATGTAAACATTAGTGTTGCTAATAAAATAGCAGCTACTCCGCTTATTAATCTTTTAATTGCTATATTAATAAAATCTCTTTTTGTCCATTGTATTGATAGAATTGCTATAGCACTAGCCGTAGTATAATATCTAACATTTAAAAAATATGCTAGAAAAAGAGTTACTATTCCAGCAATTATCATTTTTATTGAAATATGAACTAATTTTGTTTTCATACTTTCTTTTCCTTCAATTGATCAAAAAAAGCTATATTATAATGATTCATAACATATTCATTATTAAATGGAGCTTCTTTTTTTATAATTTTATCAATCAATACTTTAAGTTCATTTTCAATAATACTTTTAACATCCATTGGGTAATGCATTTTTTTCAAATGATAATTATATTCATTTTCATCTAAAACTTTATATGTACCATCAGGATACACTTTTACATCTAGATCATAATCAATATACTTAATTGCTTCACCATCATATAGATAAGGACTCGACAAATTACAGTAATAATAAATTCCGTCCTTTTTGAACATAACAATAACATTAAACCATGCATTATCATAAAAATAGCAAATTGCAGGTTCTTTTGTATACCAAGTTCTTCCATTTTCTTCAATAACTTTAGCTTTATTATGTGCAGTAACTAACATATGTTCATTTTTATCAATTACTTTTGTGTTTTTCCATACGCGGTGAATTTTTTGATCATGTTTATAACTTTGAATGCTCACAGACATCTCTTTAATTAATTCCATAATTTCACCTCAAAACTTATTAACATTATAGCATTTATTTATAAGATATAAAAGTTTTATATTAATTAAAAAAGGATTTCATAAAAAGAATTCTTTATTTTCATCTTGCTTATTACTTAAACGCACAATAAATATAATGCTTTTTAGTTTTTATTTTTTTAAAAATCTTAACTGTCCTTTGTTATCAAATAAAAAAACGGCTCTATTAAGCCGATATTTTAAAATGGTGCGAAATGGGGGATTTGAACCCCCACGGACTTACGTCCACTACCCCCTCAAGATAGCGTGTATACCAATTCCACCAATTTCGCATCCATATTATTATAACATTTTTAATAGTCAATATAAAGAAAAAAGGACAAAATGTCCTTTATATTTTCTATTCAATAGCAAGTATATAAGAATATATATCTTGTTTTCCGTCAACAAGTTCAACCTCAATATCTGGACTAACTTGTTTAACATGTGCAACTACATCTTCTAATTCATCTTCGTCTACTTCTTCACCAAAGAAAATTGTTGCAATTTCACTATCTGTTGTAACTAATAAATCAACTAGTTTTTTTGTTGCATCTAAACGTGTTTTTTCTGCAACTTTGATTTCTCCACCAGCAATTCCGATAAAATCACCTTCAGAAATTTTAACACCTTTTAATTCAGTATCTCTAATTGAATAAGTTACTTCTCCAGATTTCATTTCTTTAATTGCTTCTGTCATTACCTCATGATTTTCATCAAGATCAATTGTTGGATCAAAAGCGATTAATGAACCATATCCTTGAGCTATATTTTTGCTTTTAACTACTCTAATATTATGTTCTGGACATAATTCAATAGTTTGTTCTGCAGTCAGAATAATATTTGAATTATTTGGTAATAAAATAATATTTTCAGCATTAACATCATTAATTGCATTAACAAAGTCTTCAGCAGATGGATTCATTGTTTGTCCACCATCAATTACCTTATCAACACCTAATTCGATAAATGCATTTTTAATACCTTCACCAGCCGCTACTGCAATAACTGCATATTTAGACTTTTCTTTTTTTACTTTTGGTGCGTGAGTATGTGGTTCAACATCATCCATAATTGTACTATGTTGTAATCTCATATTTTCAACTTTAATCGTTTGAATATCACCATATTTTTGTGCTAATGTTAAAGCAACCCCTGGTTGATTAGTATGAACGTGTACTTTTAACAAGTCATCATCAGTAACAACTACTAATGAATCACCCATTTGTGATAATGGTTCTTTCATGAATTTTTCATCAAATTTTTCATAATCAAATAATTTTACAATAAATTCAGTACAATATCCAAATTTAATATCAATTTCACCAAGTGCATGTGCACCAACGTGATCATGATCATGTAAATCAGCTTTTACTGCTTCATTTAAGAATTGTTCAGATAGTTCTTCACCGTTAAGTGCCATAACCCATCCTTCAATAATCTTTATAAACCCTGCACCACCACTATCTACTACTCCTGCTTCTTTTAATACAGGCAATAATTCTGGTGTTTTAGTTAATGTTTCTTTCGCTTGTTGTAAATATACTTTTAATACATCTTCAACACTATTTAAATTCTGACGTTCTTGGAGCACTTTTTCGGCAGATTCTCTTACTACAGTTAATATTGTTCCTTCTACTGGATCCATTACAGCACGATATGCCATTTGATATCCACCAACTAATGCTTGAATAAATTCATCAACAGTTGCAGATCCATTATCAATTTTTGAAATTTCTGAATAAAGCCCACGGAAAAATTGGGAAAGGATAACACCTGAGTTTCCTCTAGCTCCCATTAGTAATCCACGAGATAGAATTTTTGAAATATCTATAATTGATTCTGTTTCTGTTTTTTTAACTTCTTTTACTCCAGCCATCATTGTCATTTGCATATTTGTTCCTGTATCACCATCTGGTACTGGAAAAACATTTAAGTGATCAATTTCTTTATGGTTGTTTTTTAAATTAACTGCTCCGTTTGTTATCATTCTTTTAAATAGAGTTCCACTGACAGTTTTGTTAGCCATTAAAGACCCTCCTAAATTTTTATAATATAGAATTTTTCTATATCGTCGGAATGAGGTGATTAAGAAAATTCATGTGTTTAATTATACACTGTTTTGTTTGAAAGTCAAACTAAAATGAGAAGATTGACTATCTTCATTCCACATACATTATACCACAAACACTTAAAAAGAGAAGATTTTCAATAATTTTGATTCCTAATTTGTAACTTTTTTGTTTATTTTTATAATTATATAAATCTTTTGTTGCTTTTTTTATTAGTTTATGTTAAATTATTGAGTGCAGTAAGGAGTGAGGTAATTATGGCTAAATGCTATGTAACAGGTAAACAAACATTATCAGGTAATAAACGTAGTCACGCACTAAATGCCACAAGACGTCAATGGAAAAGTAATTTACAAACTGTTCGTATTCAATTAGAAGACGGAACAACTAAGAAAGTTAAAGTTTCCGCTCGCGCTCTTAAGAAATTCAATTTAGAACAACGTGGCTAATTCTTAATTTTAAATAATAAAAGGACTTAATTTAAAAGTCCTTTTTTATTTTTTTGATTCAATTACTAAAACTCTACCCATACTAATTTCTATTTCACCATACAATCTAATTACTTCATTTGATATACATAAGGAATCATGTTTTGTTAATTCATAATTCTTTAATGGATATTTGAATCCTTCAAGCGTAATAATTGTCTTATCCTCATATGCAAAGAAACTAACATAACCATTTTTATTAATCATATGCTTACCTTTTTCAAGTAAATATATTTTTGAGTTTTGATCAACAATCATTAAATTATTATGTTCATCTAGTAAATTAATATTAGCAAGAAAATGTTCAATTCTTCTACCTTGGATTCCACCTACTAATATTACTGTTTTACTTCGCTTATAAGCCTCTTTAATAGCAACTTTAGTGTCAGTATCATCTTTTTCTTTATTAAGCTTTAAAACATCATATTTCTTCAATAATTTAGTATCACTAATTGAATCTAGGTCACCTACTACTAGATTGACTCTTACCTTTTGTTTAATTAAACTATCAAATGCCCCATCAACAGCAATAATAAAATCATCATTTTCGATACCAACTAAACTATTTACTTTATCAGGGACTATATTTGAAAAAACAACGACTTTCATCGTAGTTTTTCCATTTCTTTATTACGTTCTTTTTTATTAAATAAATATGAACCCACAACAGCAATATCAACTCCAGCTTTTTTTACTAAAGGCGCAGTCTCTCCATTAATACCACCATCTATTTCAATCACATACTTATAATTGTTTTTTTCTCTTAAATCTACTAACTCTTTTACTTTATTCAAACTTTCAGGGATAAACTTTTGTCCACCAAAACCTGGTTTAACACTCATGATTAACACTAAGTCGACATCTTTCAAATATTTTGAAATCAGACTTACTGATGTTTCTGGCTTAATTGTCAATCCAACTTTTTTACCATTTTTACGAATCTTAGTTAAAGCTTCAAGAAAATTATTTGATTCAAAATGAACCGTAATATATTCAACATTTTCTAAACTAAATTCATCAATCCAATTTAATGGATCTAAAACCATTAAATGAACATCTAAATTTTTATTTGATACTTTAGATATTTGTTTTGTAATTGCAGGACCAAAAGAAATATTTGGAACAAAATTACCATCCATAATATCAATATGAATTAAATCTGCATCACTTATTGAATCAATTTCATTTTTCAAATTAGTGAAATCAGCTGTTAAAACTGAAGGTGCAATTTTCATTTAAATCATCCTTTCAATACTTATTTTTCTTACTTTCAATTTCTTCATAAAATTTAACATAATTTTCATATCTATCTTCAGGAATAATACCATCTTTTACCGCTTCTTTAATCGCACAGTTTGGTTCATTAATATGATTACATGTATTAAATTTACAATCATGCGAAAGTTCAGTAAAATCTTCGTAATAACTCTTTAATTCTTCTTTTTCATAAATGTTAATTTCAATTTTAGAAAAACCTGGAGTATCACAAATATAACCTTCATTAAAATCATATAATTCAGAATGTCTTGTAGTATGCTTTCCACGTCCTAAAGCATCAGATATTTCTTGTGTTTTAAGTTTTAATTCAGGGATAAGTGCATTTAACAATGTTGATTTACCAACACCTGTTTGGCCTGCTAAAACAGTTATTTTATCCTTGAAAATATGTTCTAAAACATCAAATCCTATTCGTTGTTTACTATTAACATAATATATTTCCATATTAAGATTTACACGATAATACTCGAGTTTTTCTTTTAAAATTGTTAACTCTTCTTCACTTATCAAATCAATCTTAGAAATAACTAAAGTCACATTTAAGTTTTGTTCATTTAAAATGACTAAAAATTTATCTAAGAGATGAAAACTAAAAACAGGTCTTATACAAGAAAAAACTAATAAAACTTGATCGACGTTAGCAACGTCTGGTCTTATTAAATCATTTATTCGATCTTTAATTTCAATAATAACATTTTGATCCATTGACGTATCTAATAAGATTTTGTCGCCAACTTTTGGACTAACTTTTATAATTTGTTGTTGCTTCTTAGTGTTTCTTCCATATGTTTTATTGAAACTACTATTTTCATCTACTTTAACATATCTTAATTTCCCACTAGCAACAGCATTATACTCAAGTTTTGTTTCCAAATCTATCACAGTATATTGATTAGAAATTTGTTTTCTTATTAAACCTTTTATAATCATGCATTCTCCTTAGTTAAATTATTACTACGTAATTGTCCACACGCAGCATTAATATCATGACCTTGTTCTTTTCTTAATGTAGATGTAATCCCATTTCTCGTTAACGCATCATAAAATGCTAATTGATGTTCTCGACTTGAGCGTTTATAACTTGCTTCTGCTACTTCATTATAAGGAATTAAATTAACATATACATTTAATCCTCTTAGTAAATTAGCAAGTTCTATTGCTTCTTTTACCCCATCATTAACATCTTGAATTAAAATATATTCAATTGTTACTCTTCTGTTTGTTTTTTCAATATAATATTTAATAGCTTCAATCAATTTTTCAATTGGATAAGCTTTATTTATTCTCATTAGATTACTTCTAATTTCATTATTAGGAGCATGCAAACTAATCGCTAAATTAACTTGTAATTCTAAATCAGCGTATTCCTTAATCTTATTAACTAATCCTGATGTTGAAACAGTTATGTGTCTAGCACCAATTGCTAATCCATTTGGATCGTTAACAGTTTTTAAAAACTTAAGAAGATTTTCGTAATTATCGAACGGTTCACCAATTCCCATAACAACGATATGGCTAATTCTTTCACCTAAAAGAATTTCAGTATCTATTATTTGAGCAATTATTTCTCCAGCTGTTAAATCACGTTTTTTTCTTAAAACGCCTGATGCACAAAAAGTACACCCAATATTACAACCAACTTGAGTTGTAACACAAATGCTTTTTCCATAAGAATGTGACATTAAAACTGTTTCAATTAAATTTTTGTCTTCTAAGCCATATAAACATTTTAAAGTTCCATCTACACTTTGGTTCTTCATAACCAATTCAAGTGCATTAAAACGAAAATTAGCCTTTAATAATTCAATAATTTCTTTAGGAATATTATTCATATTATCAAAGTCTTTGACCTTTTGTTTGTAAATCCAGTGCCATACTTGATCAGCACGATATTTTTTGTATCCATTTTTTATTAGGAATTCTTGTAACTCCTCATATGATAAATCATATATTAACATCATATCACCTGATACATTATATCATTTTTTATTTATTATTACGAAATAAAATGTTTTTATGTAAGAAAGAAAAAATGCAGGATTATAAACTGCAATTTTAAATTAAAAACTTCATTATTAATCTTTTTATCTCTTACTTTACCATAATTCTCTTACATAACAAAAAAGACCGATTTCTCGGTCTTTAATCTTACAAAATTATTTAGTTAAGTGAGCAATTTTCTTAGCAGTTCTAATTAATTGAGCAGTATAACTCATTTCATTATCATACCAAGTCATAACTTTAACTAATTGTTTACCATCAACTGTAACAACTTGAGTTGTATGAGCATCAAATGTTGAACCATGAGTATCTCCAATAATATCTACTGATACGATTGGGTCTTCAGTGTATGCTAATGTTTCGTTAGCTGCTGCTTTAATTGCTGCATTAACTTCTTCAATAGTTACATTCTTAGCTAATTCAACTGTTAAGTCAACAACTGAACCAGTAACAGTTGGAACACGTAATGCAGTTCCATCTAATTTACCTTTTAATTCTGGTAATACTAAACCGATTGCTTTTGCAGCACCTGTTGATGAAGGAATGATTGAAGCTGCAGCTGCACGTCCACGTCTTGAGTAAATACCTTTTTTATGTGGTTGATCCATTAATGATTGATCAGCTGTATAAGCATGAACTGTAGTCATGAATCCTTTAACAATACCAAATTTATCGTTTAATACTTTAGCAACTGGAGCTAAACAGTTAGTTGTACATGAAGCACCACTAATTAAAGTTTCACTACCATCTAAAATATCATCATTAACATTGAATACAACTGTTTTAACATTTCCAGTTGCAGGAGCACTAATTAATACTTTTTTAGCACCTGCTTCAATATGCCAATGAGCTTTTTCTTCGCTTGTGAATAAACCTGTACATTCTAATACAACGTCTACTCCTAATTCTTTCCAAGGTAATTCTTTTGGATCTTTAACACTTAAGATATCAATCTTGTGTTTACCAACTTTAATGAACCCTTCACCATGTGAAATTTCATCTTTTCTAAAGTTACCATGTGCTGTATCATATTTTAATAAATATGCTAATGTTTCAGCATCAGTTAAGTCATTGATTGCTACAACTTCGAAATCTTTATCTTCTGAGATAAGACGGTAAGCTAAACGACCAATACGACCAAATCCGTTAATTGCTAATTTTATTGCCATTTTTATTTCCTCCTTAAATTTAGGTTTTGTTTTTTCACTACTATTTTATCACGATATTAAGAAATATCAAATGTTTTAAAACATCGTAACAAATGTAAACGTTTTACTTGGTAAACTTTTTTTTTTTTGATATAATATTCTATGGCAGTATTAGATATATATGTTAAGCGGAGGGACAAAATGCATAAAAGTAATGTTGAAATTGAATTTAAGACAGCTGTTAGCAAAGAAAAGTACCAAGAAATGTTAAAACTTTTCGAATTAGAGGAAAATGTATTCAAACAAACTAATTATTATTTTGACACTGATAATTTAGATTTGAATAATGACCATGTTGTTTTAAGAATTCGCCAAAATGGTGATAGATATAAAGTCACATTAAAAAGGCAAAGTGAAAACAGCGCTTTTGAGAACCATGTTATTCTGAGAAAAGATCAGGCTTTAAAAATGATTAAAGATGGTTTTAATACTAAAGATTTCTACGACAATGTAGATTACAAGGTTAAATTTAAAGCTGCGCTTGACAACTATCGCGTTTCTACTCCTCATGAAGATGGAACTCTATTCTTTGATAGATGTGACTATCGCGGTATTACTGATTATGAAATTGAGTACGAAGTTAATAATTTTGAACAAGGAAAACAAATTTTTGAAAACTTCTTAAATGATCATAATATTGAATTTGTTAAAACAAAAAGAAAAAGTGAACGTGCATTAATGAAATAACACCGAAAGGTGTTTTTTTTATAACTACCTTTAAAAATAAAAAAATAAGACCTCTAGCCTTATTTATTATTGTTATTATTTGCTTTAACTTCAGAAAAATATTTGTCAAGAGCATCTTGGTACTCACTATCTTTTTCAGTTGGACAATCAACGCACATTATAAGTTCTCTTAATCGTTTAGGAATAAAAACTCTAATTTCTTCCTCATTATAACCAACTTGCATCTTTTGTTGATCAACAATTATCGGTCTTTTTAAAACACTTGGATTTTTGATTATAAATGCTTTTAATTCACTAATACGCATATCTTCAATATCTAAAGATTCTTCTTTAAAAATCTTTGATCTTGTAGAAATAATATCATCAAAACCATTTTCTGCATTTGCAAGCATAAGCTCAATATCATCATCAGTTAAAGGTTGGGTGAATAAGTTTTTTTCAACGTATTCTATCATATGGTCATCCAGCCATTTCTTAGCTTTTCTACATGATGAACAGCTTGGTGTAGTATAGATAGTAATCATTGAATCGCCTCCCCTTATCTAATCCAAGAAAATTATTATCTTCTTGTTGCTTAATTATATATTTAATTAGACCTTTTTTCAATAGTATTTCATTTTTTTACTAACTTTTAGCAATTATCATTGGCTTTTTTTATCATTTAGTTATATAATAATTATTAATATTGAAAGGGTGAAAAAATGACTAAATGGAATTTGAATGAATATTATGTAAATGAAAAAGACTGGCACAAGGATTTAGAAACACTTAAAAGTTATATCCCTAAGCTTGCTAGTTTCCAAGGGAAACTTGGTAATTATAATGATTTTTTAGAATACTATAAACTTGAGGAAGAATCTACAAAACTTTTTTATCGTTTATATGGATATGCACATTTATCAAGCGATTTAAACTTGAAAGATGTTGAAAAGGCTAGTATGCAACAACAAGTAATGATTGCTGTTTCTGAACTTAGTCAAAAGACAGCATGGTCTAGTCCTGAAGTTTTAGCTTTAGGTGAAGAAAAAGTTCTAGACTTTTTAAGTAAAGATGCTTTTTTAAAGACTTATGTTTTCCCTATTAAAAATTTATTTAGACAACAAAAACACGTTTTATCAGAAGATCAAGAAAAAATTCTTGCTAATTTTGGACCAACATCAAGTATACCTTCTAACTTATATCAATCAGTTTCAATTGTTGATGCTAAAAATGAAAAGATTGTTCTTGATAATGGTGATGAAGTTGAAGTAACTTCTTCTAACTACCGTTCATTAATAGCAAATAGCAAGAGTGCAGCAGACAGAAAGAAAATCTTTGCAGCAGCATTTAAACGCTATAAAGATAATAAATCAACATTTGCTAATATCTATAATCTTGTTTTACAACAAAAAGCAGCAAATTATAAATCAAGAAACTACGAATCAGCACTTAATGCTGCATTATTTGGAAATAATATTCCAGAGTCAGTTTTCCATAATTTAAAAGATACTGCTTACGAAAATACTGCTGCTATTAAAAAATATATTAACTTAAGAAAATCATATTTAAAACTTGATGAATATTATACATATGATCGTTTTATTAATCTTGCACATGATGATACAAAATATGATTATGAGTTATCAAGAAAATTATTCTTTGCATCAATTGAAGGATTAGATGAAGAGTTTGTGAAAATGCAACACGAAGCATTAGCTCCTGGTTTTGTTGATGTTTACCCAAGTGATGGTAAACGTACTGGTGGTTACTCATCAAGCTTATATGGATATCACCCATATATTCTTCTTAACCATGACTATACTCTAGATGCAGTATTTACATTAGCACACGAAGCTGGACATAGTGCTCATTCACTATTTTCAAATGCAAACCAACCAATGCCAATTGCAAGATATACAATCTTTGTAGCTGAGATAGCATCAACATTTAATGAACATCTACTTCTAGATTATTTATTAAAAAATGCTAAAACAAAAGAACAAAAAATTGATTTATTGCAAACAGCAATTGATGGTATTATGGCAACATTCTTCCGTCAAACATTATTCGCTACTTATGAGTTTGAAGCAAGCGAATTAGTAAGAAAGGGTATGCCTATTAATGCTGATGTATTATCAAAAATTATGATTGATTTATATAAACATTACTATGACCTAGATATTACTAAGGAAGATGGTAAACAATACGTTTGGGCTTATATTCCTCACTTATTCCATACTCCATTCTATGTGTATCAATATGCAACATCATACAGTGCTTCTTTAAAGATTTATGACAATATTAAATCCGGTAAAAAAGATGCCTTTGAAAACTTCAAGAAAATGTTAAAATCTGGTGGAAGTGATTTCCCAGTTAACCAAGCTAAACTTGCAGGTGCGGACTTAACAGACAAAGAAACATTTAGAGCCGTAATTAAGAGATTCAATTTCTTAGTTGATGAACTTGAAAAAACATTGACAGAAAAATAAAAAACGTTTATAATTGATTTGCGATGATAAGGAAGTTCTTTTTAAAAGATATTTCAAGCGAGATAGGGATAGTGTAAGCCTATTAAATATCAAAAAAGATTTGGGCCCTTTAGCATACAACTTAATACTTTGAGTGCTAGATTTATTCTAGAACTAAGGTGGTACCGCGAATTTTTCGTCCTTAGATATTTTCTAAGGACTTTTTTATTTTAAAATGAAAGGATGATTTAAATGAAAAGATTAGTATCAGGAATTAAACCAACTGGTGAGATGACACTAGGAAATTATATTGGTGCTTTAAGACAATTTGTTAATTTACAAAACGAACTTACTGACACAGAATTTTATATTTTTATTGCTGACCTTCACGCAATAACTACACCGCAAGAAAAACAAACACTAAGAAAAAACATTAAAACAATCGCTGCATTATATATTGCATGTGGACTTGATCCAAATAGAGTTAATCTCTTTATTCAGTCTGAAGTTTCTGAACACGCTGAACTTGGTTATATTATGGAATCAACTCTATACATTGGCGAAATGGAGCGAATGATTCAGTTTAAAGAAAAACGCCAAACTCAAACCGAAGGAATTAGAACTTCACTTCTTACTTATCCAGCATTAATGGCTGCTGATATTTTGTTATATGATGCTGATTTAGTTCCAGTTGGTGAAGATCAGATGCAACATTTAGAAATAACACGAACTGCTGCAAATAGATTTAACTATCTTTATGGTGAAACTTTTAAAGAGCCTGAAGGATTTACTCCTAAAACCGGAGCAAGAATCATGGGATTACAAAATCCAACTTCAAAAATGAGTAAAAGCTCAACAGCAAACTCAAAAGATTATATTCTTATTTTAGATGACTTAGCTGTTATTAAAAATAAAATTAAGTCTGCTGTCACAGATTCTGATACAAGAATTATTTTTGATAAAGAAAATAAACCTGGTATTTCAAATCTATTAACTATTTATTCTGCTTTATCTAGTTTAAGTATTAAAGATTTAGAGAAAAAATATGAAAATGAAAGTTACGGAACATTTAAATCTGATTTAGCTGATGTTGTAGCAAACGAGTTAGCACCAATTCAAAAAAGATTTAACGAAATAATTAATTCAAAAGAACTTGATGATTATTTAGATCAAGGACGTAACAATGCCAAAAAAATTGCTGAAAGAAAACTAAAAAAAGTTTATAATAAAATCGGATTAGGTAGAAAATAAAAAGCACCAAGTGCTTTTTTCTTTAAAATGAACATACTTCTAATCTATTTCCATCTAAATCATAAAAAGAAAAATAATCTACTCCATCATGTTTTAATTCATCAACTTTAACGTTATTATCTTTTAAATATTTATGAACTTTCTTAGCATCTTCAACATAAAAATTAAATGAAGCATATTTTCCATTTATTTGATCTTGATTTTCTATTAATGTCAAATACGTTTCACCCAATTTAAATGCAACATATCCTGGATAATCTAAGCCTATTTCTAATTTCATTATTTCTTGATACCATTTTACTGATTTCTTTATATCACTAACAAATATAAAAGTCGTGTCAATTCTTTTAAACATTCATCATTTCTCCTTTAATCTACATTTTTTTGATTATAAACTATATAATATTTCAATTTAAATACACACACATATATAATAAAAAGAAAAAAGCGATGAATTAATTCACCGCTTTAAATCACTTTATATTCTAATTATAATGGTTTTACATTGCTTGCTTGTTTTCCACGTTGTCCGTTAACGATGTCAAATGAAACTTCTTGACCTTCATTAAGAGTCTTGTATCCATCAGTAGCAATGCCTGAGAAATGCACGAAAATTTCTTCATTAGTACCGTCTACAACGATAAATCCGAAACCTTTATCTGCATTAAAGAATTTTACTTTTCCTGAATTCATTAATAATACCTCCTTCTAAATAAGTACTCAAAAATTAATAAGGTATTATTAACAATGCGTTTTAATCTTATTCAATGAGATTATACCACATTATTTTGGTAATGTGAAGCATTTTATATAACATTCTAACTTTATTTTACTTTATTAATTTTCATATTAGAAATCTCGTAAAGATTATCACATAGATTAGCTACTCTCATATCATGAGTAACTATGATAACAGCTACACCTCTTTTTTTAATACTATTAAAGATTTCCATAATTTTTTCCATATTTGAATCATCTAAGTTACCCGTGGGCTCATCAGCAATTATTATTTTGGGACTATTAACTATTGCTCTTGCTATAGCTACTCTTTGCATTTCACCACCAGATAGTTCGTTAACTTTATTATTCTTCAAGTCATACAAGTCTAAATCTTTCAATATTTCATCAATGATTAATTCATGATTTATTTTACTTTCTTTCAAATACAATGTAGGTAATAGCATATTCTCAAATACTGTATATTTTTCTACTAATTGATAAGATTGAAAAACAAAACCAAGATCTTCATTTCTTATTTTTGAAACTTCTTTATCGTTATTATAGTTTACTTGTTTATTAGATATGAAAAGTTTTCCTGAATAATTCTTGTCTAATGTCGCTAGAATATTGATTAACGTTGATTTACCAGAACCGCTTTTACCAATAATTGCATATGTTTGGCCTTCATATGCCTCGAAAGATACATCATTCAGTATCATTTTTTTACCATAAGATTTTATACAATTTAGAAGCTTTAGCATATAATTACCTTGTATACTCTATTTATAATTATAGTATTCGGTGAGTATACATTCCTTCCGCATAATTTTGTACTATAATTTAACTAAGGCGCCGTGGATTTGTTTCATATAAATAACGCTTTGACGTTCATTAGAGGCTCTTACCACGGTTCCTATTTTTACTATCAATTAGTTAGTTAACGCTTCGACGTTTTATCACAAGGATATAGAAATAGGATTCCCGTGCAAACTACGCGCCAAATAAATAGGAGGCGAGATCTATGTTCCATGTAGGAATAGATATCTCAAAATTTAAACACGACTGCTTTATAGCTACTAATGCAGGCGATACGGTTTTGTCATTTACATTTAATAATGACCATGAAGGATTCCAAACTCTAAAAAAAGAGTTAGTAGCACTAGGTGATAAAACCCAAATAAAAATAGGGTTAGAATCAACTGGACACTACGGAATCAATTTAAAATCATTTTTATCTAAGTTAGGATATACCTACTTAGAGTTCAATCCTCAATTAACGAATAAGTTTTCGAAGGCTACCTCGTTAAGAAAGACTAAAACTGATAAAATTGACGCTAAATTAATATCAAGTATGTTAGGTCACTTTGATTACAAAACCCTACATACATCATTTTATCATGAAAATGATTTAAAAGAATTAGTTAGACTAAGAGAAAATTATCTTGAGTCTAGAAGCAGGGAGTTAGTAAGACTCACTAACATCCTTGATAAGGTATTCCCAGAATTTAAACCTTTTTTTAACAATATATTAGGTAAAACCCCTTTATATATCTTGAAAAAGTTTAAAACTAAGGAAAAGATTGCAAATCTTAATAATGACCATTATGATACTTTAAGGAAAATGTCAATGGGTAAACTTAGTTATCCTAGGTTTTCTAATCTAAGACATTTAGCTAAAGTATCGGTTGGTATATCTAGTAAAATCTATGAATCCTTGATTCCCATGATTGTAGATAACTATTATCATTTAACAGAGCTTATAAACCAATTAGATGAACAAATAACAATTTTGTACAACGATACCGATTCCTTAATTCACACTATTCCAGGTATTGGAATAATCACTGCCGCTTCTATTTATGCAGAAATCGGTAATATCAATCGTTTCACTAATTCCGGACAAATAATAGCTTATGCTGGATTAGATGTTAGTGTTAGTCAATCAGGTACACAGGAACATCAGGGTAAAATTGTTAAACGAGGTTCTTCTTTACTTAGAAAGAAACTTTATAACTATGCTCTTTTAAGTTTAAGATTCATTCCACAATTTCATGACTACTATCATAACAAGAAAACATTAGGTAAACATCATAAAGTGGTTTTAACACATATTTGCAGAAAATTAATCCGCATTATTTTTCACATTCAAATTAATAAAACACCATTTGATTTAAATAAGATTAAGTAATTTGTAGCTAATTATTTATCTTTATATTCACACCTGAGCCTATTTATAGGTTTTTTTGTATTTTATTTATCATTTCATTTTACTTTCTATAGTTAGTCTCTTACTTTATTCTTAATGTATCGATAACATTTATTTTTGATGCATATTTTGCTGGAATAATTGATGCAAATACAACAACAAAAATGAATCCTATTACATATTTTATTAAAGACTTACTAAAAACAACAAATGTAATATTTTTAATAAATCCAATATTTAAAACTGCTATTATTAAATAAATGAATGTTATCGATATTATCAATGATATACATGCTAAAAGCAATGTTTCGACAATGAACTGTTTGGTAATATCAAACTTTGTAGCTCCCAAAGTAATTCTAATTCCTATTTCATTCATTCTACTTTTAATGCTAAATAACATTGTATTTACTATAATCACAATGCTAAATAAAACTAACCCTATAAATCCCATCGTATAAACAACTTGTGTATTTCTTTGATTTTCATTATACTGTTCAATTAAACTCATCCTTGTATATGAATCCTCATATCTAGATTTAAATGAACTTTTATCCAAAGAATCTTTTATTGAACTTGCTAATTCATTATCTTGAACTAGTTGCTTTGTTACACCTTCCATATAGTTAAACTCACTCTTTTTATATGTATTTATCGGCATAAATATATGTGCCATAGGCGTAATATTTTTATTATCTCTATATGTTACATTACTATAACTATCATAGTATTCTTTTAAATCATTTAACACTCCAACAACCGTATAAGATCCATATCCAGTCAAATTAATTCTTTTCCCAATCGGATTAGATTCACCAAAGTAAACCATTGATGTATATCTTGTAATAACTATGACATTCATGTTTTGTTCCGATTCTTCCCTGGACCATACTCTTCCCTCTAAACCTTTAACTACCGATGTAGGCACTCCATCTTCATACGGTATATATGACATAACAAAATTATTATTTGTACCAATAATTCTAATTTTAACTTCATAATTTTGTTTTTCTCTATAAGTATTTATTCTTATACTTGTTGATTCAAAAGGAACGATACTTTTGTTATTATTAATTTTATTTAGATAATTTATGTCCTTATTTTGAATATTGTTATAGACAATTGTTGTATCTGATAATTCATCTATTACATTTAAAAACTTATTCTTCATAGAGTCTGAAATCATAATTCCTATCAAAAAGAGTATTCCTGAAACTGTGATTCCTACTATAGTTAATATTACTCTAAACTGATCATTTCTAAAAATCGGTAAATACGTTCTTTTAAATTTTTTCATTATTCTAAAATACCATTATAATAAATTGCAGCTCTTTGACCTTCAGTTAAACCATTCAAAACTTCAAAAAAGACTTTATTTTGAAGTCCTAATACCACAGACGTTCTTTCAATTATTTCCCGATTCTCAGTCTTTTTAACGATGTCAACATATGCAACCCCATTTAAATAATAAACAGCGCGTTTATTAACTAATAATACATTTGCTTTTGTTCTTTTATTTATTTTAACATTTACAATACTACCACTTAATATATTCTTATTGTTCTCATCTATATTTGCTTGAACTCTTATCAACCCATTTTTAATTTCCGGTTCAATATTTTCTATTATTGAGTGATACATCTTTTCATTAAAGGAATATGTTAGTTCTTTTCCTATCTTTAAGTCATCTACATTTTCTTGTTTAATATAAAATTCTATTTTTAAATCAGTTAATGATACGATTTCTATTTCAAAAACATTATCTTTCTTTTGTATTGAAATGACCTTATAAATACCTTCAAGGTTGTTTATTATTAAAAGTTCATCTTCTCCATAAAGATAATCATTAATAGATAAATTATGATCCTCAACAAATATCTTTTCTGTTTTATATGGAATTATATTGCCTATTAATTCTATATCATCTGTAAAATTAGTTCTTATAATTGTTGTAAGTTCATCATATGTGCTAATATTATCTTCTAATTCAGGTAATTTAAAATCTTTTTCATCTTTTTTAAAAATAAGTGGTATTAATTGTAGAATGAGCATCAATGATAACAAAACGATTATACTTATTATATAGCCTTTTTTCATTTTACTTTCCCCCTACAATTGAATCAATTAAAAGTTTTGCGCATGTTGTACTATTTGATAGAACCAAATGTACCATTACATACCCATAATCTTTTTCTCCGCTTTCAATATCTTCATAATCAAAAACAATTTGATCAATTAGAATAACATTTTTAGGTATCGTATCTTTCACTCTTATTTCTAAATAAAAAACATCACCATTATGGATATTAATTTTATTTATAAATCTACTATTATCTATTCGTATCTCTTCAATATACTTGTTTAAATCAAAAGTTCCATTTCCTTCAAAGTATATTTTATCAGCATTAATTGTCATATTACTTTTTAAACTTTGACTATACCCATTAACAGTAAATCCATAATCAACTACATTTCCGCCTTCTTGGCCAGCATAAATATGAAGTTGTTTTTGAACTTCTGCCTGAATTCTAACATTTGTATCAAAAGAAGACTTTTTACCATTAAAATTAAAATCTACTTTTTCAATATATAAATCGCCTTGAACACCTCTCATATTAATCCCTAATATTAGAATCCCAAATTTTTTATACTCTTCTTGTATATAATATTCTTCCAATACTACTTCTTCTATACTTCCGTCACTTTTATCTGAAAGTTTTACTTCTAACTCATCAATTTTTTTCAAATTCTCATTAACAATAAAAGTCAATTTTAGATTCGTGTTATATGAATAAGCCTTCATGTTTATTTGATGTGGAACAATTAGAATATTAACTTTTTTATTTTTTTCACACCCAAACAACAAAAAAGTCATTAAAAATAGATTAATAATCAGAAATATCTTTACTTTCATATATTAAAATCCCCCAAACTTTTAAAAGTTTTTCCCTATAACAGTGTATTTTGCATATTCCATGCCTTCTAATGGAACTACTAAGTCAGTTTTTGCAACAAATTTCCATTCTTGAATCGCAGTTTCTGCGCTTTTAAAAATATTGAAACCATGTGAAACTTGCTTACCTTCATAGTTAAGTGTTGAATATTTTCCCATCGCTTGATTAAATGCAATTGCATAATCTGTATACGATACATCTTCCCCTAAGACATTCCGAGCAAAATTATAATCAGCAACAATCCCATGTTCTCGATGAAACTCTTCACCATATGTTGTTTCCAAAGTTGCGGAAAATGAAACTGATAATATTTCTTTTATAAGATCAACTTCAAAACCACCTGTTACTGATATAGTAGTAGAAAAACTAATACTTTGACCAATGGTAGAACTAATTGAAGCGCCTGGCACAAAATCAACCCAAGGAGTAATCTGCTCTTGTTGCCACGAGGCTATTGTAATCACTCCATTTGCTTTTCTATGTCTATATACTTTAAGTTTTTTATATCTTTGTGGAAAATAAATACTTCGCTTTAATAAACTAGGCGTATAATATGTATCACCTTCATAGAAGTAGGCACTCAATCCATATGCTTTCGCATAATATTCTTCTCTATAAAAAGCATCCAAATAAGTCTTTTCACTATAAAGTTCAGATGCGTTCACTTTAACTTGACTTAATAAAAATCCACTAAACGTCAACACTATAACTAATACTATTTTTTTCATTTTTCTTTCCTCCATATTACCTAAGTAACACTCTAACAATTCGTACTACCGTTATAACGGCCAAAAGAAAATAATCATAAAATATTATTTTATTTTTAACTGTATTTTATCCCCCCTAAATTTTAATTGTATCTTAGTAATCTATAAATACATTTTATAATAAAACTATTTTTTTGTCAATAAAGTGAAATTTTTGTCAATTTAAAATAATTTTGAAACGCTAAAAATAAAAAATGATGTTTATTTGAATAACATCACTTTTATTATCTTTACTCCCATTCAATTGTTCCTGGTGGTTTTGAAGTTATATCATAGACTACTCTTCCTACACCATCAACTTCATTAATTATTCTTGTTGAAACTATTTGTAAGACATTATATGGAATATCAGCAAAATCTGCAGTCATACCATCAATTGATGTTACAGCTCTAATTGCTAATACATTTTCATAAGCTCTTTTATCACCTTTAACTCCAACTGTTTTAAGTGGTGTTAAAACTGTAAAGTATTGCCATATTTTTTTATCTAGTCCATGATTTTTAAATTCTTCTCTTAATATATAATCACTTTCTTGAACTACTTTTATTTTTTCATCGGTAATATCACCTAATATTCGAATTGCTAGTCCTGGACCTGGAAATGGTTGTCTATCAACAATTTCATTTGATAAACCTAATTTTCTACCTAAATCTCTTACTTCATCTTTAAAAAGGGTATTTAATGGTTCGATTAATTTAAATTTAATATCTTCTGGTAAACCACCAACATTATGATGTGATTTTATTGTTTCTGCATGTTTTGTTCCTGATTCAATTATATCGGTATATAGAGTTCCTTGAGCTAAAAATTTTGCATCATTAAGTTTATTTGTTTCTTCTTCAAAGACACGTATAAACTCATTTCCAATAATTTTTCGTTTTATTTCTGGATCACTAATATTTTTAAGTTTTTCTAAAAATCTTTTTTTAGCATCCACAGTTATTAAGTTAATCTTAAATTCATCTTTAAAAACTTTTTCAACACTCTCACGTTCACCTTTTCTAAGTAATCCATGATCAACGAATATACAAGTTAATTGATCTTTAATTGCATGATTTAAAAGAGCAGCAACCACACTACTATCAACACCACCAGATAATGCTAGTATGACTTTATCGTTTTTAACTGTTTCTTTGATTTTTTTTGTTTGTTCAACAATAAACGATTCCATAGACCAGTTTCTTTCTACATCACATTGATTTAAAAATAATCCTAGTATTTCTCTTCCATGATTTGTGTGTTCTACTTCAACATGGAATTGAATACCAAAAAATGGTTTACTAATATGTTCCATCATAACAACTTCTGTTAATTTACTTGATGCTGTTATTTTAAAATCATTTGGTACTCTAGTTACACTATCCCCATGACTCATCCAAACAATAAATTCACTTGGCAAGTCTATAGTTAAACTACTTCCTTTAGTTTGAATTGTTGTTAGTCCGTATTCTTTCTTTAAACTCTTACTAACACTTCCTCCTAATAATTTAGTCATTAACTGCATTCCATAACAAATCCCTAAAATGGGTAATCCTAAATCAAAAATCTCTTTATCAATTTTATAACTATCTTCATCATAAACAGAGTGTGGTCCACCTGATAAGACTAAACCCTTAATAGATTTATCTTTTTTTATTTCTTCAATCGATATTTCATGTGAAACTAATTCACTATAAACACCAAGTTCTCTAATTCTTCTAACGATTAATTGATTATATTGGCTTCCAAAATCTAAAACTAATATTTTATTTACCATTATAATTTGGCGCCTCCTTAATATTAGAGACATCATGTGGATGACTTTCTTTTAATCCAGCTTGTGTAATTTCAATAAATCGTGCATCCCTCTTCATCTCTTCAATTGTTTTACAGCCACAATATCCCATACCAGATCTAAGTCCACCCATCATCTGATAGATTACATCACTAATTGATCCTTTATATGGGACGGTTGCTTCAATACCTTCAGGAACTAGTTTTTTCAATTCTTTTACTCCACCTTGGAAATATCTATCACTTGACCCTCTTTGCATAGCACTTAGTGATCCCATACCAACATATGCTTTTACTTTTTTTCCGTTTAGTTCGTATACTTCTCCTGGAGACTCTAAAGTTCCTGCAAGCAAGCTTCCTAACATTACACAATCAGCACCCGCTGCTAATGCTTTTGGAATATCACCTGAAATCTTAATGCCACCATCAGCAATAATTCCGATTTCATATTGTCTGGCAACTTGATATACATCATTAATTGCCGTAAGTTGTGGAACACCAACTCCAGCAACAACTCTTGTCGTGCATATTGATCCTGGGCCTACACCAACTTTTAAACATGTAGCTCCAGCATATATTAAATCAATTGCCGCCTGTGCGGTAACAATATTGCCACCAATAATATCTAATTCTGGATATTTGCTTTTGATTTCCTTAATTTTTTCGATTACTCCATATGAGTGACCATGTGCACTATCAACAGCGATTATATCGACGTTTGCCGCTACTAAAGCATCGACTCTTTCTAAAGTGTTATCACTTACACCAACAGCTGCCCCTACTCTTAAAAACCCATTTGAATCAATTGTTGCTTCTTTGTTTTTACCTTTTATGCTTTTGACTTTTCTTATTTCATTACTTTGTTCTAAAATACTTAAATTTTTATGAACAATTCCAAGTCCTCCAAGTTCCGCTAAAGCAATTGCCATATTGGCCTCAGTTACTGTATCCATTGCTGCTGATAAAACTGGTACATTAAGTTTTATCTTTTTAGTTAGTTTTGTTGATAGTTCTACATTAATTGGAACTACTTTCGAAAATGATGGAACTAACAATAAATCATCAAATGTATAACCCTCTTTTAAGACTTTTTCGTTCATTTTAATTACCCTTTCTGTATATATAATTGTTGCTATTCTATCATACCTTGAATTTTCTTTCAAGGAAATTTCGAGTTAATTTACAATTAAAAAAAATGTCAGCAATATAATGTGTACCCCAAGTCAAGGACTAAATAAAAAAAAGTATCTGCATTGTTAATGTAACGCTATTAGAGATGGCTTAACTTCTAAGGAGAGGCCATCTTTTTTGTTTTTATTTCTGAACATATCACCATAATTTTTAGGTGTCATACGTTTAAGATTCCATTGATAGCGGTGATTATTATAATAATCAATATATTTATCAATAGCCTCTTTAACTTCTTCAAAAGTCTTACAATCTATTAAATTAATTTCATCTTTCATGTGACCAAAGAACGATTCGATCGGTGCGTTGTCCCAGCAGTTACCACGCCTTGACATGGATTGTTCCAAGTTTAACTCTTTTATCATGCGTTGAAATGATAAAGATGTATAATGACTTCCTTGATCAGAATTAATTAATGCGTCTGATGCTAACTCAATTTTATCCAAATCTTTCATGGTATCTTCAACAAATTTGATATCTAATGATTTTGATACTTGATAGGCATGTATTTCATTGGTTACTCCATCTTTAATCGCTGATAGATAAGCACGTTTATTCAAGTCGTATGTCAAATATGTAATATCAGTAAGAAGAATTTGATTAGGATTACCTTCTTTAAATTTTCGTTCTAATTTATTAGGAGCGACATGACTTGTTTTTAAAGCTTTCGCCATTCGTCTATATGGGTTAGCTTTTCTAATCGGACAAAAAAGTCCAAACTTTTTCATCAGTCTACGGATTTTCTTAATGTTCATAATGATATTAAATTGGTCTTCTAAAGTCATTTTAATCATTCTAGCCCCTTTATTGAAACCTTTATATCTATATGCTGACATAATGAATTCAAATGCTTCTTCATCATTAAAAGTTCTAGTTTGTCTAGTCTCACTATCACTTAAATAACTATAGTAGCCGCTTTTTGATACACCTGCTATTTTTACCATCTCGTCAATTGATATTTTCCATTTCTTATTATTCCTTAATCTTTTGATGATTTCATATTTTTCCCTGGGCTTAACTTTTCCTTTTTGATCGCCAACCTTTCTAGCCTTTCCAGTTCCAATAATAGTTCTCGTTCCTGTTTTAAATACTCAATCTCTAATCGTTGTCTTTCAATGATTTCATCTTTGGTTAAGTGTTTAGTCTTTGGTCTACCTAAATTTCTTTGTCTCGTATCATTTAACCCTTCTAAACGTTTGGATTGTTTACGCCATCTATTCGATGAATTATTTATTCTTGATTCACCTAAAACTTCATCATCAAAACCTGCTTCAATAAATATCTGACGTGGTAGTTTACCTTTTGCATGTTCAATCAAAAAATGATTCTTAAAGTGCTTGTGGTATGTAATTCCTTTTATACTTACACTTTTAACATTAGGATTCTGTTTAAGTTCTTTTACCTGCTCTTCCGTAAAGTAATGTATTCCCATTTGTTCACCTGCTTTCATATATTCTTATTATACCAAACAAAAATACCCTATAAAACTAGAGTATCCTTTTTTTAAGGAGTCCGTTTTATAGGGTACATTTTAATATGCCAACATTTTAAATCATTATTCTTCAATATTTAGTTGTTTATTTACAATGAAAACTGCATAACCAATTAAAATTATTCCTGCAAATATCGTATATAAAAAATCATAACTATCTGCTAATTCATAAAGTCTTCTAATCCCTAGTGGATACAAAATTAATAATGCTGTTAGAATTCCAGTTAATGCAATTTTATTGATATCTTTCTTTCTAAATACCAAATAAAATGTTACAAAAACACCAACAACCCAAGAAATAATTTGGATTGGTACTTGTGGACTTTCATCTTTGAATTCTCCAAAATAATCTTTTCCATTTAATTGAATACTAAGAATGATAGATAAAATAAATATAATACTCATAATTGTTCCAAAAATAATTTTCTTCTTCATTTTTAAATTCTCCTTGTATCTTTTATTTAAGTATATTATAAATAGATAATAAAATCAATATATCTAAAATAACTGAACAACTATTTTAATTCGAAGTTTTCAAATATTGTTGGATAAATTATTTTTGCTAATTTTAAAAATGCTTTATCATATTCATTGTTTGGTTTATAATGATACCAATCTCTTTCTAAGAAGATTACTTTCTTATTAGCAATCGCTTGTAGTGAAGCCCATTTTTCATTATACGTTTTTTCAAATAATTCTTTAACTTTAGCCTCATCACTCATTGATTGAACAAAAATAAACTCTGGATCAATAGACATAACATATTCTTCATTAATATCTATTGATGTTACTGATTCTTTAGTCCATGAATCACCAATATTTGTAACACCTAAATATTTAAGCATCTCACCATTAGCAGTACTTGAAAGATATGCTTTCAATGTTTTTGTTGTTCCAAAAACTAGTAAAGCTTTTGGATTATTTTCTTTTGGTACTTTTGAAATTATACTAGCAATATTTTCAATAATTTTTTTACCTGTTTTATCATAATTATCTGTTTCATTCAAGAATGAAAAAACTTTTAAAAACTTCAAATAATCTCCAAGCCCATTATATTCCATTGAAATATATTTAATATTATTTTGTTCCAATTGAGGAATCAAATCTTTACCTTGTTTACTTGAACTCAATATTACTAAATCAGGATTTGCATTAAGTAATAACTCTGGACTAACTGTCGTATTTGTTTTACCAACCAAATTTAGAGATCCATCTTTAATTGCATCTTCGTTTAGTTCCGTTTCTGATTCAATACGCCCAACAATTTTTCCACCCGCTTCATACCAAAGATTTGTATATGAGTTATATACACTAATCACTCTTGTTGGTTTCTTAGTTATTGTTTGACTCTTACCATCTGCATCTGTAAATGTTACACTATCCTCGTTAATAACAACTTCATTTGCCTCTTTTTCAATTTGGTCAATTGCCAATTGAATATCTTTATCTTTTTTTTCTGCTTTACATGATGTTAAAACTAATGCTGATATTAGTAAAACAGAAAATATAAATATTTTTTTCATTTTATTTCCTCCTTTTTATTTTTGCTTTTCTTAGGAATAAAGAACGGACATTTATTTTCTTCATCCACATAAAAATCACCATTAATAGTAAAAACCTCTTCTAAAACTCGTGGACACACAATCATATTCGGAGTTCCACATGCAAAAACTTTTTTATCTTTAATTGCATAGATTGTTTTAGAATATCTTGATGCTAAATTTATATCATGTAATACCATAACTATTGTCATTCCAAGTGTTTCATTTAATTCTTTTATTAAATCTAAAACTTCAATTTGATATGCTACATCTAAATATGTAGTTGGTTCATCAAGAATTAATATTTCAGGTTCCTGACAAATTGCCATTGCAATCCATGCTCTTTGTCGTTCTCCTCCCGATAATTTTTTAATTGATTTATCTTTTAAATGATATACTCCTGTTTTTTTTAAGGATTCATCAATAATCTTTTTATCATTACTATTCAAAAATTTTCCAAACTTTAAATGTGGATATCTACCATAAGAAACTAAGGTTTCAACAGTTAAATCTGGATACGAAAGTTTTTGTTGTGACAAAAAAGCAATCTTTTTGGCTAAGTCTTTTCTTTTATATTTTCTAACATCTGTCTTATCAAATTCAACAAAACCACTATCTAATTCTAATAAATTAATTATCGTTTTTAATACCGTTGACTTTCCACAACCATTTCTGCCAATAATTGAGACAATATCTCCTTTATTTATCTTAATTGACACATCATCAATAACATTATATTTTTCATAAGATATTTTCAAATTATTTAACCTAAGCGACATCTGTTACCTCCTTCTTACCTCTTAACAATAATAAGAATACTGGTGCACCTAAAACTGCCATAATAATACTCACGGGAAGCTCTGCTGGAAGAATAATAACTCTTCCTATTGTATCGCAGATAGAAACAATAATTGCTCCTAAGAGAATTGTTGCTGGAAATAAATACTTATGATCATTACCAACAAGAATTCTAGCTATATGTGGAACAACAATCCCAATAAATCCAATTAGTCCTACAACACTTACTGTACTAGAAGCAAGTAATGAAGCTAAAACGATTAGAAACAATCTGAATCTGTTTGTATTTAATCCTAATCCTTGAGCAGTTTCATCTCCAAGTGCAAGAATATTCATTTTTGTTGGTATAAAAATAACTAGAAATATTCCAATAATAGCGTAAGGTAACACAGTAAAAAAACTTTGCCATGTTACTCCAGTTAATCCACCAACTAAAAAACTTGTTGCTCCAGCGAGATTTTCAGGAAAGAAAACTTTAATTAAATCTGCAAAAGCATTTAAAAGTGCAGTAACACCCATACCAGCTAAAATAATTTTTATCGGTGATGAACCATTTTTATATGCAAGTAAATATATTAAAAGTGTTGTAACAAAACCACCAACAAATGTAGAAATTGTTAGAAAACTTGAGTACATTGGTAATGCAACCAAAAATAAGTATCCTGCAAAGTTTGCACCTGATGTGACTCCAATTGTTGATGCTGAAGCCATCGAATTTCTCATTACTCCTTGCAAAATTATTCCCGCAAGTGCAAGTGTAATTCCAACTAGCATTGACAATAAAACTCTCGGTAATCTAACATTATAAATAATTGCACGATTATTATCTTTCGTATTATGTGTTATATAATAAATTATTTCTTTAAAGCTGTATTTAACTGCGCCCACTTTAATACTTACTAAAAAGACAATTATTAAAACAAAAAATAATATGCAAAGGATAATACCTTTTTTCTTATTTGACATGATTACTAATTATCTTTCTAAATGCTTCTTGGGCAGCAATAAAATCTTCATTATTAGGATGTTTCCTAGATTCAATATGTCTTTTTAATCCTTCTTCATCTAAATAATGTGGATCATCTTTCGGAAGATTTAGCCGTTTATTTGTTCTTTCTTCCGGAATCTTTCCTTGACATAAAAAATCACCAATAAACTCATTTTCTTCTTCAATTATATTTCTAACTCTTTCTCGACATAACTCCCCATATTTACTATCTGGATACATTCCTGCTGTCCCAAATGCTGCAACCTTTTTACCTTTGATTTTTTTAACCAAATCTATACTAAGCGGATCCATAAACGTTCTTCGACACCAATATCCAATAATTATAATATCGAAATCATCTAAGTTATAATTATCTTTTTTATTTCTAAATAAGGCTTTTTCACCAGGTAAAGAATCAAAAATAGCTTTTGCTACTTTTTCTGTATTTCCAGTTAAACTTGAATATATTAAAGCTATTTTCATATTTCTTCTCCTTTGATTTCAATAATCTTATTACAAATACTTAAACTTTTTCTTCTATGTGAAACCATAATTATTGTTCGATCATTCTCTTTAATTGATTCTAAAATAATTCCCTCGTTTAAGGCATCAAGGTTTGCTGTTGGTTCATCTAAGAGAACAAGATTCGATTTACTTACAAAAGCTCTTGCAAGCCCAATTCTCTGCGCCTCACCACTTGAAATATTAATGTTATTAGTAATTATAGTTTCATATCCTTTATTAAACTTCATAATCGTATCATGGATTGAAGCTTTCTTACATGCATTAATTATCTCTTCATCGGTAGCATTTAAATTAGCAATTTTAATATTTTCTTTAATAGTTGTTTTAAATAAATATGTTTCTTGTGTTACTAAACTTTGATTTATTCTTAACGAAGATGTATTTATATTCTTTAAGTTTAAATCATCAATTAAGATTTCTCCAAAACTTGGATCATAGAATCTCATTAACAATCTTAATAAAGTTGATTTGCCACTTCCCGACTCTCCACATATTCCAATGAAATCTTTATCCTTAATACTTAAATTTAAGTTTTTTAAAATGTTTTTTTCTTGATATTTAAATTCAAGTTTTTTAATCTCTATTTTTTTAAACTGAACATCATTTTCGTTAACAACATCTTCTATAGCCGGCTTCTCATCAACTAGTTCTAAAATTCTTTTTCCACTTGCAAATGAATGAACTAAGATTCCGGCAACATTTGCAACATTAATAACTGCTTTAAATGATGTTAATGATAATGCAATTATCGGTATTACTATCTTATACTCGATATTAGTTTTAATGCTTATCATAATGATTAAAAAAATTGTTAAAAGTTCAACCACTACTATTAAACCATGCATTATTCCAATATGATGTTTTTCTTTTTTTCTTAAACTTTCAAGCTTTTCACTTTGGTAATTCATTTTTATTGTTTTTTCATTTTGAATTTTAAATTGTTTTATATCTTTTAAACCATCAAAATTCTCGATCGTTATATTCTTTAAAACTGCTTCCTCTTCCTTAATTCTACTTCCTAATTTTTCGCTTAACTTGTAGTTTGCTACAGGAAAAATAATACCAATAATAAAATATGATAATAGTAATATACCTGCTATATATAAACTACATAAACTTATAAATATAACAACTAAAGTAGAATATATAAAAGCAATCATTATTGGTGAAATTGTATGTGCATAAAAGGCTTCAAGTATTTCAACGTCTGAGGTAATATTTGCAATTAAATCACCCTTATCTTTATTATCTAGTTTTGCGGGAGCAAGTCTTCTTAAAGTTTTAATGATAATGTCCCTAATATGTGCTAAAACTTTAAAAGCAATATAATGATTAAACCATTGTTCTAAATACTTAAAAATACCTTTTAAAACTCCCAAAGCAATAATTATTAGAATAAGTGTGTTATCAATTTTTTTATTTACAAACATAGTAGCACCAAAATATGCAATTAAACTAACACAAACAAACCCTAATACTCCTGTTATAACAGCAACCATCAATTCAATAATCAGTGGTTTAACAAGTCTTAATAATCTTACGACAGTTTTAAATGTTTTCATTTTCATTTCCTCCGTAAGTTACATAATGATTTTGAACAAGATATAGTTGATAATACTCTTGTCTAGAATTATAAAGTTCTAAATGGGTACCTGATTCTTTAATATTTCCATCACTCAAATAGTAAATATGTTTTGCATTTTCAATGCTTGTTAATCTATGTGTAATACAAATAACTATTTTCGTTTTTGCTAGTTCATTAATAACATTCATTATTATTTTTTCATTATCATAATCAACACCAGATAATATCTCATCTAATAAATATAAATCCGCATCATATAATAATGCTCTTGCAAGAATTAGGCGCTGTCTTTGTCCAACTGAAATATTTGATCCATTACTATCGATTTTCAAATCTAAAGGAAAATCTAATTTAACTTTTTCTAATGTTTTAATAAGTTCTTCATCAGTAGCATTTGCTTTTGCATATAATAGATTCTCTTTAATTGTTGCTTTAAAAAGAAAATCACTGCTTGAAACACTAATAATTCTTTCATTCAATTCTATGACATTTAAAGTTTTTATATCAATTCCATTAATTAATATTTCTCCCTTATACTCAAGTCTTTGTAAAAGAGTTTTTAACGCTGATGATTTTCCACTACCAGATATCCCTAAAATTCCATATAACCCGTTGTCAGTAAACTTCATATTAATATTTTTTAAAACATCAATCTCTTTTTCATATCCAGCAAAAACGTCTATAAATTCAACTTTGCTTATTTTTTCATTCAAATAAATATTTTTTATTTTTTCATCCTTTAAATCAATAATCTTATAAATCCTTTTAGATAGCATTTTAGCACTACGATATGAATGTGCATAAGTTCCAAGTCCTCTTGCAGGAATAAACAGAACAAATGATATCAAAATCATAAAAATAGTTTCTAAACTATTTATCTCATTATTTAAATTGAAGATTATTGCAAAAATAATTGAAAGACCCATTCCAACATATGTAACTATTTCCATAATTGTTATCGAATGTAATCTTATAGCCAGTGATTTCATTGTCTTTACTCTAAAATCTTCTGCTAATAAATTCATTTCATTATTTTTATATTCATCACTTTGATAGATTTTTAAAGTTTGAAGTCCATTTAAATTGTCCATAAAGTTTTCACTCAAATTAACATATGATTTCCATTTGTCTGCAACTATTTTTTGAGCTGCTTTTCTAACAACATTCATTCCAATTGGGATTAAGATTGCTCCTAATAAAACTACTAATCCTAACTTATAATTAATTATTCCAACAGTTAATACAAAAATGAAAATGTTACTAATATTGGCGTTGTTTAAAGAAATACTCTTTGAAACGAAATTAGCTAGTTTCATTACACCATCGTTATATAAAATTAAAAAGTTTGTTGAGGATAAAACTTCATAATCTTTCTCACTAATTTTTGTTAGTTTTTGATAAATGCTTGTTCTTAAATTTATTACAAATAATTTTGATATATAATTAGTTAATCTTTGAATAATATATATATTGATTGCTTTAATTACTATTAAGCATATTATAAAAAGATAAAGATATGTTTTAATATTTGTTTTTTCAACAAGTGTTTTATTTAATATATACGCAAAAAAACCAATTATTATAATTAGTAATATCATATCTAATATTTGCAGAATTGTATTTATATAAACAAAGACTTTCTTGTTTTTCAGTTCATTTAGTAGTCTTTTTTTCATTTATTTATCCTATTTTAGACAAAGCAAAAATATTAGCTTCAGCTAAAAGTCCTTTGATTAAGTTTTTGTATAGTTAAAATGACTAAGTCATTATATAAAGTTTATTTATTATCCACAATAATTATAAATAGTGTGAAACGTTCTTAAACGCTCATATTATACTTTATATAAATTAAATATACAATACCATTTAGAATAATTATAATTAGATTTATAAATAGAAAAAAAGAACTTGATTATTTTCAAGTTCTTCCGCTATTTTATAGCCGTTATCTCTTTAATATCAGTAAAATCATCACCATCAATTTGCATAATAACACCTTGATCAAAAACAACTTTTACTTCTTTACCTTTATAGATATTTACATATTTTTTTAACTTAGTATGCCATCCTAAATAAATTGTTGGGAAAATTGTTAATAAAATAAACTTAGGAACCTTCTTTATAATAACAACTTCAAGAGTATCATTTAATCTAGAGGCTTTTGGAGCAATCTTCATTCCTCCTCCAAAGTATTTAGAATTCATCACTGAAACAAACCATGTTTTATCAACTTGAATTTCTAATCCATCAATAAAAACTTTACTCACACGTGGAACAAACTCTCTAAATGCTTCTAATGCATGTCTAAAATAATTAAATTTGTTCTTTTTATATTTAGAATTATTAACTTTATGACAGACAAGTCCATCAAGTCCAAGCCCAACACCATTTAAGAATAACATTTCTCGATTATTAAATGAAACTTTAGGAAGTTTCTTTAAATAATCTTTAACATCAATCAATCCTTTTTTTCTTCCAGGCAAGCTTCTAATAAAGTCATTTCCTGTTCCAGCTTTATATAAGAATATTCCAGGCT
This sequence comes from Haploplasma axanthum, assembly GCF_900660745.1. Lineage (GTDB taxonomy): Bacteria > Bacillota_I > Bacilli_A > Acholeplasmatales > Acholeplasmataceae > Haploplasma > Haploplasma axanthum. The sequence continues at coordinate 1,706,269 of NZ_LR215048.1, forward strand.
TTATATCAATTCCCCTTATTCCATTAACTAGTCGATTTAGAGTACCATCTCCACCAATAATGATAAATCTGTCAATATTTTGATTTGTTGTTACAAATAATTCAATATCCGTAATTTCAAGTAAATTTATGGTATCAACAATTCTACCTTTTTTATTTAGTTTCTTTTTAAGTTTGTTAACAAGCTTAATATTTTTACCGTTTCTTGATAACGGATTATATAAAATTATATCCATATGATTTCTTACTTAATAACGATAAGACCGTTTTTCTTCTTACCTCTTTTTAAGATTGCATACTTATTAAATAAACTATTATCTTTATTTATTTTAAATTCTGGATCAGTAATTTTCTCACCATTAACACTTACTGCACCATTTGATAAAAACTCTCTAACTTCACGATTTGATGAGGCAAGCCCAACTTTTTTAAGTGCTTCAACAATATCAATTTCATTTTCAATAACACTTGAGTCTAATGTTTTTTCTAATGTTTTAAAAGCATGTTCAGGAAGTTTTAAGAATTCACCAGTAAATAATGAATCAGTTACTAATTGAGATTCATGAAGTGCATCTTTTCCGTGCATAAATAAAACTACTTCTTCGGCAAGTCTTTTTTGAGCAACTCTTTTTTCTGGCTCTTCTTTTGCTTGTCTTTCAAGTTCTAAAATTTCTTCTTTTGATAATAAAGTTAAAGTTCTTAAATATCTTGAAATATCATCATCAGATGTATTTAAGAAATATTGATATATTTCGTATGGGGTAGTAAGTTCACTATCAATCCATAATGCACCACTTTCACTCTTACCAAATTTTGTACCATCTGCTTTTAAAAGTAATGGTGATGATAAACCAACAGCATCAGTATCACCATGAGTTTTTCTAATTAATTCTAAACCTGTTGTGATATTTCCCCATTGGTCTGAACCACCAAATTGAATTTTAACATTTTCTTTTTCAAACAAATGTAAAAAGTCAATTGCTTGGATTAACATATATGAAAATTCAGTATATGAAATTCCTGTTGCTAATCTTGATTGAACAGTTTCTTTCGATAGCATATAGTTTAGATTAAAGTTTTTACCATAATCACGTAAAAAAGTAATCATATCAATTTCTTTAATCCAATCATTATTATTTACATAAATTGTTTTCTTTGGATCTAAAAAACTACTAATTTGTTTTTTTATTAATTCAGCATTTTTAAGTGATTGTTCAAGTGTTAATAATTGTCGTTCTGAGGTTGATCTTGGATCACCTATTAAGCCCGTTGCTCCACCAATTAGAACTACTGGTGTATGTCCATGATCAGCAAGTAATTTCATTCTTACTACTTGAACTAAATGCCCGACAGTTAATGATTCTCCTGTTGGATCAAATCCACAATAAAATCTAACTTTCTCATTATCCAATAGCTTTTTTGCCTGTTCTTCATTGCTAACATCTTTTATTAAATCACGCCATTTAAGTTCTTCATATAAACTCATAATATTTCTCCTTTTTTATATATAAAAATAAAAACGCCCTTAAAAAATCTAAGGACGTATTAAAATACGCGGTACCACCTTAGTTCCAGATTACTCTAGCACTCAAATGTTATTGATCTCCATATTTGTATTTCAAAAATAGTTTTCTTCTTAAGTTACACCCTCTTAAGATCTCTTTGTTAGGTTTTCTATTTTCTACTTATAATACTTCAATGATCTATCTATTTTTTGTTGTTTCACGCTCGATAATTCGATGTGGTAAAACTAATTTAATTTCATCAACTTTTTCTTTTTGCATCATCTTAGTAAGTAAACGCATTGAAGTAGCTCCAATATCATAAACTGGAACATCAATTGATGTCATTCTTGGTCTTGATAATTCTGCATATTTAGTATTTTGGAATCCAGCAACATATAAATCAACTGGTACTTTTTTACCATGTTCAATCGCACTATTCATGAATGATACAGCAATAGAGTCTCTTACCCCAATTGCTCCATCAACAACTTTATCGTGGAAGAATGTTTCAAAGTGTGGACGATTAATTTTTGTATCTCCACTAGTTCTAAAGATATGTGGTTCAAGTCCAGCTTCTTCCATTGCTTTTGAATATCCTTTTTCTTTTAATTCGTTAACAGAATATCTTCTTGCTGTTGTTAACATATATATATTTTTATGTGTATCATCAATCATTAATTTTGTAATTTCATATCCAGCTTTTTCATAATCAATACTTACAGCTGGTACAGTGGGATCATGTGAAAAAACATTTGAAAAAACAAATGGTATGTTGTTGTAGTTAAAGATATCTTTTACTTTCTTAACATCTTCTTCCATTAATTCATCATTTAGATACAATACACCATCAACTTGTTCAGCAACAATATCTTGTAATGCATCTGTTAAATCTTTATCTGCTCCAATTGTAAAAAGTTTAATTGAGTATTTATATTTAGCGGCAATATCACTAATACCTGCAAGCATTTCAGCAATTGACGCTCTTGTCATATCAGACACAATAGCTCCAACTGTTGTTGTTCTACGACTAGCAAGTCCTCTAGCGATTACGTTAGGACGATATCCTAATTCTTCGATGACCTTTAATACTCGATCTCTGGTTTCTTTTTTTACTTTTTCTGGATTGTTCAATACACGTGAAACAGTAGCTAAACTAACGCCAGCTGCTCCGGCAACATCATAAATTGTTGCATTACTACTCATATAACCACCTCACTGTCTGTTTATGCTATTTTACCATAAAAAGAAAACTGCTTCAAGAGTTTTCATTTTATCTTTCATTATTTGTTTTCAAGGATGCGTTTTCATTAGTTTTTTACTTTTATAAAGCCTAATTCTATAATTTAATTTCCCTTTCATATAGAAAAGTTTTCATATATGTTACATCATTTTTAAATGATTTTTGAAAATCCCAACAATTACATCATAGATTCCTTTGATATCTTCTATTGTAAATTCATTACTAATAATTATTTATTTATCAAATTATGATATTAATGATGCTTTTTATTCCTGTTTTCTTAATTATATACTTAAATCATAATTTCAATTGTGATAGTAGTACTTCTATACGATCATGAAACATTATATCTTATTAATTAAAAAATCCCCTAGATATCTAAGGGATTTATAGTTATTATCGCTTTTCTTTAATACGTGAAGCTTTAGCTGAAAGAGTTCTAATATAGTTTAATTTAGCTCTTCTTACTTTACCACGTCTTGTTACAACAATACTTTCAATAATTGGTGCATGTACTGGGAAAGTTCTTTCTACCCCAACACCATATGATACTTTACGCACTGTAAATGTTTCAGAAATTCCTCCACCTTGACGTTTAATTACTAAACCTTCAAACATTTGGATTCTTTCTCTATTTCCTTCTTTAATTTTAACATTTACTTGGACATTGTCCCCAGCTTGAAATGCAGGAACTTCTTTTAAATAAGATTCTGTTACTTTATTAAGTAAGTCATTTCCTTTTAACTTTGACATTTTTTTTCCTCTTTCTATCCCATGTTCTTAGTAAGTTGTAACCAGCGGATCATGGCCTTTTTATTTATTATTTAATTCCTTTATTTAATATTTTTAACTCTTCTTTTGTTAAAGGAGTTTTTTCAATTAAATCTGGTCTTTTATCAATTGTTGTTTTTAAACTCATTAGTTTACGATATTCATCAATGTTTTTATGATGACCTGATAACAACACATCAGGAACTTTATATCCTTCAAACTCTTCTGGTTTAGTATATTGAGGATATTTTAATCTATCATTACTTAATGAATCAGTTTGATGTGATTCTTCCATAATAACCCCAGGCAATAGTCTTGTTACTGCATCAACAACAATCATTGCTGGTATTTCACCACCAGTTAAAACATAATCTCCAATTGAAATTTCCATATCGACTAGTTCTAATACTCTAGCATCTAATCCTTCATAATGTCCACATAATAAAATCAAATGTTTAAAATCTGATAATAAAACTGCATCATTTTGATTAAATACTTTTCCTTGTGGTGTTAAAAATATAACTTTTGTATTTTCTTTTTTTAAACTTTTAATTGCTCGATAGAATGGTGGAAACATCATTACCATACCAACTCCACCACCATATGGGGTATCATCAACTTGGTTATGCTTCGATTCACTATATTCTCTTAAGTCATGAATATTTATTTCTACTTTTTGATTTTCTCTAGCTCTTTTAATAATTGATGTTTCTAAAAACTGATTAAAAAAGTTTGGAAAAATTGTAATAATATCAATAATCATATTAATCCCTCAATTGGTTTAATGATTATTTTATCATCACTTATAGAAACAATAAATTCTTTAACAAAAGGAATTAAAAGTTTTTTTTCATTAGAAGTAATTTCCAACAAATGTCCATGTGGAAGCTCAACAACATCATTAACAGGTCCTAAATATTCATCTTTATCAGTGAATACTTCTAATCCAATTAATGTTTCGTGATAAAACTCATTCTTTCCTAGTTTTCCACGTGTTTCACTATAAACTAGCTGTCCTTTAAAATCAAGGACTTCATTAATGTTGTTATATTCTTTAAACTTAACAATTAACACATTTTTATGACCTCTTGATTGTTCAACAGTTAGATCAATTCTTTCATTATTGTACATAATAAAGACTTTATCATTCTTTTTAAAACGTTCAAAGTCACTTAAACTATTAATTTTAACTTCTCCCTTAATTCCATGGGTTGTTGCAATTTTCCCTATTTCAAACATAATACTTAATATGAGTCTATGTCTATTTGCACGCGTTTATTTTCTTTAGCAGCGCCTGCATAAACAATTGTTCTAATAGCAGAAGCAATTCTTCCACCTTTTCCAATTACTCGACCTAAGTCATCACTATGAACTATTACTGATATTGAAACAGTTTCACTATCTTCTGATAATATTTTAACAACAACATCGTCAGGGTTAGTTACCAATGGCTTAATAATACTTTTGAGAAGATTTTCAAAATTAACTGCCACTTTTGTTTCCCCCTCTCAATTATTTATTTAAAACGTTATATTTTCTAAATAAGCTCTTTACAGTATCAGTTGGTTTAGCTCCGTTATCTAACCATTTTGTTACTTTTGCTGCATCAATTGAAACTTTGTCAATTAATGGGTCATAAGTACCGATAATTTCTAAGAACTTCCCGTCTCTTGGTGCTTTTGAATCACTTGCTACAACACGGTAAAAAGGTTTTTTGTTTGAACCGAAACGTTGTAATCTTATTTTAACTGCCATATATAATTCACTCTCTTTCTACATTTTACTTAACTATTATACCAATAAAAAAGGTAATGTCAAGTATTTTTACTTAACACTATTAATAATTTGTTTTTACTTATCATTAGTTAAGAGAATATTTTTACCTTTATACATTTAAAAATCAAATTTAAGATATGTTCTTTAAAAATAAAAACCTTTAATTATTTTGATTAATTAGATTAACAACAATCTTAATAATCATATCCCTTTCATTAGGATTTGATAGTGCAATCATTAAAACAATTGCTACTAAAGCATTATCCTCAATTATTCTTGTATACTCATTTTTATATAATATCCCATAGATATCTAAAAACCACAAAAAAATAGACGCTGCAATTCTTTTATTTCCATCATAAAAAGCATGGTCTTTAACAATAAAATACAAAAGACTTGCTGCTTTCTCTTCTATTGATGGGTAAATATCTGTACCAAACGCTGATTGATAAATTGCACTTAAGGCACCCTTAAATGAATCATCCTTTTCTTTACCAAACCACTAACTCTTTCCGTAATCTTGCATCTTCTTAATTTCTTTTATAGCTTCTTCATATTCAAGTTTAATATGCTTATCATCGTTCGTAATATTTGTAATTGTTAGTGTTTGATGATCATACTTATCTAATGTATCCATGGCATAAGCATATTTTGAAATAACTTTTAACAAACCTATTGATTCATCTGCTGATAGTTTTTTTCTATCTACCAAATCAGATATAAGCTTAACAGTAGTTGCAAAAGACTTATAATTCTTATCATTTGAGATTAATCTTTCTTGATCAACGACAAATCCTTTATACATATATTCTTTTAAAATATTGTTAGCCCATTTTCTAAATGCAATGCCTCTTATTGAATTGACTCTATATCCAACTGATATAATAACATCAAGATTATAATATTCTATTTCTCTTTTAGCATTTTGGATTTCACCTGTTCTATAATCAGTAATACTTAACTCGGTTGCATTTTTTACAACTGACTCATTTTTATTCAATTCCCCAGAATCAAAAATATTTTTAATGTGCCTTGAAATTGTCGATTTATTTTTATTAAATAATGTAGATATTTGTTCTTGTGTCAACCAAACGGTATCCTCGCTTGGACTTATATTGACTTCTATTTCTAATGTATCATCTTTAAAAATTATAATATCTTTTTTTACATTCATATTTCATTATCCTTTAGGTCTTAAAACTATTCTTCACTAGTTTTTATTTTCTTTAACCTTATATTAGTCAGAAATATATATTTTTACTTTTTTTGTTTGATTTTCTCTTTTAGCCCAAATAATACATAATAAATTTAAATTCCAAAAACAACTTTCTAGATAAAAAAAGGAATGCTACTTTGAACATTCCTTATTCTTATCAATATTTTTGTTAGTTAATTATTTGAAAAACACATCAACAGTAATACTTGTTGCATTACTTAACTCTTGTTTATCAATCAAATATCCATTTTCTTTATACTTGTTATTAACAAATGTACTAACTTCTTTTCCGTTTACTAATACACTATTTTTATCAGAATGATGATATTTAACTTTTAAATCTTTACCTAAATATTTATAATTGACTGTTACATTATCAAACTCTTTTGAAACAGCTGGATCAATTAATAAATCATTATTATGTACTTTAATACCAAGAGCATTTGTTATTAACTGATTTAAGTAAATACCAGGTCCACTTGAATATACTCTCCAACCCGCTTTAACTTGAACTTCACCAGTTCTTAACTTATCAAAATTTTTCTTAGCTTCATAACGATCATAGAAGTATCCATCAGAACTACTGAAATATGCATTACTTTGTCTATATAAAGCATTTTTAACATTTTGTCTAATATTGATAGGATTAATAACTGATAATGCATCTAAGACATAATCATTCTTACCAATCTTTGCCATTGCTTCTATATATCTTATATGAGCATGTACATATTGAAGACCTACTTCTCTACCAAAATTTGAAGCAGTTTCTGCTCTCATAAAGTACGTTTGCTTACCACCTTTATAAGTTACAGCATCATTCATTAATCTAACACCATCAGGATGTTTTAAATTCTTATCAATTAAATCAACATAAAAATCAATTTTATCTTTATCATATAATTCACTAATAATTCCTCTATTAATTGCTAGCAATCTATATTTAAGTCCTGTTGTATTATCAGTTGGATGAATTAAAGCTTTAACTTCATCTTTATCAAAGATTGTAAATCCTGTTGGAATTTCATTCTTAATTAAATATTTATAATAGTTATCAGTTAAATCTTTATCATGTTTTTTAATTCTATCGATTAATTCTTTTTCATCACTTGGTAATTCTTCTAGTAACTTACTAAATGCTTGATGTAATAGAGATACTGTCCAAGTTGATACCATAATCTTAGTTAATTCTTGATTTGCCGGTTGTAACGTATCATCCCAGTCTCCTCCACCATATGCAGGAAGTGGAATACCTTCAATTTCAGTACTTCTAATTCTATCAAGTGACTTATTAACATGTTCAACAATTGAATATTTTTCTTTTGTAAAATCATTAGTTTGAAGTGACATATATGAAACTTTTTCGCTTAAAATACTTCTATCTCCTGTAACTTCAAGATAAGTTGCAAGTGCTTTAAGTGGCCAAACTATAATATCACCATGTGATTCATGTGCTTGAATATAATAGTATTTATCAAACATAAACCATTGTGGATAATCTCCACTTTCAATGAATTGTCTTTCGAATGTTTTAAGTAAAATTCTCTTAGCTAAATCATATTTTTGTGCTGTAATAAATAGTTCAAATGGTCCTTGACAAACATCTCTTGTTCCCCAAGCTGCACCATTGAATTGTTCCAATCCATGTGGTGAAGAGTAATGAACAAGTGCATTATGTACATACCAAAATGATAAATCATTAAATGCATTTATTCTATTACTTACATTTCCTTCAATCTTTAATGGAATAATACTATGGTAGAAATTATTTGCTAATTCTTCTTCTTTTAATTTATCATATTCTTTTAGATTTTTAAAATCTTTTTCCAATGTTCCAAGTAAATGTAATTTAAAACTAGAAACGTTTCTATATTTAAGTAACAACATACCATAAGATGCATCATCGCCAAATATTTCTTGATCATCTAATATTTCAACATCATTAGCACTTATATACTTATATTTTAAATCAGGATATCTATCCATAACCATTTGATTTTTCTTTGCAGTAAATGTTATTTCCTTTTTACTATTTACTTCAAAATCAATTCCTCTTCCATTTTCAACTTCACCCATGATAATTGGTTCAGTAATTAAAACATTATACTTTATTCCTTTTAATGATTTAAATTCTAAACTTTGTTGTAAGTCATTAATTAAAGCGTCATAAGTAATTTCAAAAGTATCATTATCTAATTTATAAACCCATTTTAGTGAATTTGCATTTATTTCAAAATATGATGGTAATGTAAGTAGACTATATTTATTATCTACTTCAATATAAATTCTTAATCCAGCAATCTTTTGAACATTAAGCATGTTTCTAACATCACCTGATAGTTTGTGGAAATTCGTATTTCCAAGTACTATATGTGATGAGAAAATACCTGATATAAATCCTGTTGATGCAAAAACATTTTCACTAGCATTTAAGATATCACCATGAATCAATATATGTCCATGTGGACGTTCAACTAATAATTCTTTTTCTTTTGTAATAACATGCTTATAGTTATCTGCAAAGAATGATAATACTTTACCATTTTCTTCTTCTAAATTTCTAATATTCTTAAATTTAGACTTTAATTCTTCACCTTGAATATCAAGTCCAACAATTGTATTTCCAAAATCTATTTTATGAGTAATCTTTTTAGCATTTTCTAATTTAGTAAACTCATGATTTACAATTGGGCTAGGATTAATTTCAAATTCTTCTTCTCTAATTTCTTTATAATTCTCAACAAATAATCCATAAAAGATAAAATTCTTTTTAGAATCAAGCTTAAATTTTTTAGTTTGAATTACTACATATGGAAACTCATATTGATAATTTCTATTTTCTAATTCTTCTTTTAACAATGATTCAGGAATATTTGTTTCTTTATATGATAAACCAAAAAATTGGAATCCATCTGTTGAGAAACTATTTGTTTCGTTAAAACTACCAATTTGTACTAAATTTGGAGTACCTTGATTTTGACGTGATAAAACAGTATGTTTGTTATCACGAATAAAAACTTTATAATCAACATATTGTCCTGTATAAGCTTCACTACTTTGAACCATTCCACGTGATGCAACAGATACGTCTTGACCATAGAATAATTCATAATTATGACTACTTGCTACTTTATCAAGTAATACATCATAATACCATCTGTTTTCTACAATAGATAATGTTACTTGATATTTAACATCTAGAGCAACCCCACTATAGATAACACTATTTCCTTTAATTTCATATTCACTATTAGAGTTAACTCCTAATAACTTTTCAAATTCATACTTTCCTTCATTTTCTCTTCTTAAATAGATGTTTGAAACACTACCATCTAATAAGTTACCTTTTAAAAGATTTATCAAAGTATCATTTTGATAGATTTGGTAAATATCACCACTTTTTAAGATTTCAAAATTTAACTTATCTGTTGATATTCTATCTACACTAATTTGTGTATTAAACTTAATCATATCTCTTTCGTCCTTCCGCTATATTTAAATATATTTTCTTTAACATTATCACTTGAAGGTCCAACATAAACTATGAAATCACCTTCATCAATTCTTTGTTTCAAGTTTGAATCATAATAAACTAAATCACTTTCAGTTATTTCAAAACTGATTGTCTTAGTTTCATTTGCTTCAAACCAAACTTTTTGATATTTTTTCAACTCTTTTAATGGTCTTGAAACTTTAGCAAAGATATCTCTAATATATAATTGAATCGTTTCGAATCCTGCCCTTGAAGAATCATTACTTACATTTATTTCAACCACTATTTTCTCATTTTCTCTCATTACTTCTTTATTTAATTTAATCTCTCCATAAACAAACTTACTATAACTAAGTCCATATCCAAATGGATATAACGGAGTATTTGGTGAATCAATATATACTGATGTATATTCATTATCATAATTATTCTTCGGTCTACCTGTATTAAGAGCATTATAATAAATTGGTACTTGTCCAATTGATCTTGGGAATGTCATTGTAAGCTTTCCAGATGGGTTGACATTACCATAGATAACATCACTAATTGATTCTGCTGCTTTAGTACCTAAAAACCATGCTTGAATAACTGCATCTGAATGTTTAGCAACATCTGTTAAAATAAGTGGTCTACCTGATGCAACAACAGTAATAATTGGTTTACCATATGCACTTAATTTCTTTATCTCTTCTAATTGTCCAAAATTAAAATTAATATCTGTTTTTGATTTTGCTTCTCCAGATTCATTAAACTTCTCACCACCAAAGTAAACAACAACATCAGCAGCATCAATATTATGAACTAGGTTCTTTTTTGATAATAAATCAAATAAATTTTCATTAACATCACGCTTACCATGCCATGACCAAGCTCCATTTAAATTTCTTTCATGAGCATTTGGTCCTATAAGAAAGACTTTTTGATTTTCTTTAAGTGGTAAAACATTATTTTTATTTTCTAATAAAACAATTGATTCATCAGCAGCTTTTTTGGCATAATCTAAATGACTTTTTGATAAAACAATTTTATCATGTTCAACTCTTGATACACCTTTAAATGGATCTTCGAATAAACCTAATTCATTTTTTAAATTCAAAATTCTTAAAACTGCTTCATCTAATAGTTTAATTGGAAGTGTTCCATTTTCAAATTCACTCTTAAGTTCAGTCATATAAGTGCCAGAAACCATTTCAATGTCTAGAGTTGCATCAATACAGTTAATTGCTGCATCTTTATTATCTTTACTTATTCCATGAATTATCGTTTCTCTAAGTCCATTGTAGTCAGAGATAACAACTCCATTAAATTTCATTTCTTCTCTCAAAATATCTTTTATTAAGTGTTTGTTCATTGTTGCTGGAATACCATTGAATAAATTGAATGATGTCATAACCATTTTTGCTCCTGCATCAATTGCTCCTTGGTATCCACTCAAATAATTTTGTTTAAGTTGATATTCACTTAAATCAACTGTATTATACTCACGACCAGCTTCACTTAAACCATATGCTGCAAAATGCTTAACACATGCTGCAATACCATCATTCTTAATATTTTTCCCTTGATAACCTTTAGTTGCCGCAGCACTAAACCTGTAATTAAGATATGGATCTTCACCATATCCTTCCATTACACGTCCCCATCTTGGATCTCTTGTTAAATCAGCCATCGGAGAAAATGTTACATGGATTCCGGAAGTTATTGATTCTTTTGCTGATACTCTCGCTGATGCCGTAATCAATTCTTCATTCCAACTTGATGCTATAGCAAGTGGTATTGGAAATATCGTTTCATAACCATGAACAATATCCGCCATAAACATTAACGGTATTCCAAGTCTATTGTTTTCCAAATACTTTTTTTGGACTTCAATCATTTCTTCTGGACTACCAATACCTAAAACCGAACCAGTTTTATAAATTTGTTCTTTAGAAAGTCCTAAATCAACTGCTGGACCATAAAGTTCATTTTTTAAATCTTTAATATAGAAGAATGGAGCAATTTGAATTAATTGTCCAAGTTTTTCTTCTATCGTCATCTTTTTTAATAATTCTTTCATTTTGTAGACTCCTTAAATTTCACTTTAGCTTCTGGTCCTTTAATCTCTAAAACTTCATTTTCATTTAATAAAACCGTAATAAAGTGTGCTAAATTATGTCCCCAATCTTTATAGTCAATTGCGATTGTTGTTAGGTTTGGAATCGTATATTCACCAAGCATAATTCCATCAAAACCTGCAACACTTATTTCATCTGGTATTCTAACATTTAATTCTCTAAATGCTTGTAAAACACCGACAGCACTTTCATCATTTGCACAATAAATAAATTCAGGTTTTTCTGTTTCTTGAGCAATTCTTTTACCAAGTTCATATCCACATCCAATTGTAAAATCACCTTCATAATGCTTAAATTCTTTAATTCCTTTTTCATTTAAAGCATTACAAAATCCTTTATATCTTTCTAAATTTGATGGTGAATCTTTTGGCCCACTTAAATATGCAATTTTCTTATAACCTTTATCAACCATTTCAGAAATAAATCTTTCAACTGCTTTTTTATTATCAACTTGAGACTTATAAATATTTTTCCCTTTTAAATCACGATCTAAAACTATGACTGGATACTTTTCAGAATAATTTAACAAAGTATCGTCTGTTAAATTTGAATCAAAGACAATTGCTGCATCAACTTGTCTTTCACGCAATATTACTGCTGAAGATTCACCACTACTTACAATAATGTTAAATCCTTTCTTTTGTAATTCATTATTAACCCCTTCAAGAATATCACCGAAAATTGGACCATCAAACCCATAAATGAAGAAACCAATATTACCTGTTCTTTTTGTCTTTAAATTTCTCGCACTTGCATTTGGATAATAATTTAATTCTTTAGCAGCTGCTAATATTTTTTCACGTGTCTTACTATGTACATTAGGCTGATTATTGAGTGCATAAGATGCTGTTGATATCGACACTCCTGCTTTCTTTGCTACATCTTTAATTGTTGCCATTTTCATCTTCCCTTTCATATATCCCCACAAAGTATGGTGGTAAAGCATTATTCCTACTTATATTATAATCATCATAATTTGTTATCAATACTCTATACTTATTATAGTCTTTAAACTCATATTTTTCTATATTAGAACTAAAATTAGCGACAATAATAAGCTCTTTGTCATTAAATATGCGTTTATAAGTAAATAACCAATCAGAATTGACATCACTAAATATTGTATCACCTTTTAAGAAAACTTCATTCTTTTTCCTAATTTCAAAGTACTTTTTAACATAATTTAAAATACTGTTTGAATCATTAATTTCATTTTTAACATTAATATCTTTATAATTATCATTAACTTTAATCCATGGAGTACCATTTGTAAAACCACCATTTATAGTATTATCCCATTGTATAGGTGTTCTACTATTATCACGGCTTTTTTTATAAATCGATTTAAATATCCATTCATCATTAAAACCTAATTTTTTATATTCATTATACATATTAATTGTCTCAATATCTTTATACTCATCAATTGAGTCAAACTTAATACTCGTCATACCAATCTCTTCACCTTGATATACAAACGCTGTCCCTTTAAGACTATATAAAACAGTAAACAACATTTTTGCTGATTCATTATGATATTTAGTATCATTTCCATATCTAGATACAGCACGAGGTTGATCATGGTTTGACCAAAATAAACTTGTCCATCCACTAGTCTTAAAAGTATCTTGAATATTTTCAAAAACAGTTTTTAATTCTTTTAAATCCAAATCTTTTAAAAACCATTTACCTTTACCTTGTTCCTCATCTAGAGAAATATGAGAAAACTGGAAAACCATATCTAAATAATTCGTTGGATATGCTGTTAGTTCTTGAGCTCTTTTTATTGAAATCCCTGGTGTTTCCCCAACAGTCATAATGTCTCTTCCTTTGAAACATTTATTATACATTTCTTTTAAACGTTCTTCTAAATATGGTCCATCAGCTAATTGCTTTTTATCAATATCTTTACCAATTAAATCTATAACATCTAATCTAAATCCATCAATTCCTAAGTCTAACCAATAATTAATCATTTTATAGATTTCTTCTCTTAATTCTTCATTTTCCCAATTAAGGTCTGGTTGTTTCTTACTAAACAAATGGAAATAGTATTCCATACTTTTTGGTTCATATTCCCATGCAGGACCACTAAATACTGATTGAATATCGCTTGGTTCTTTTCTCCATATATAATAATCACGATATTTACTTTCAGGATTATTAACCGCTTCTTTAAACCAAACATGTTCATCGGATGTATGATTAACGACTAAATCCATAATAAGCTTCATTCCCTTTTCATGAACCGTATCAAGCAGTTTTTTAAAATCATCCATATTCCCAAACATTGGATTAATCTTATAATAGTTACTAATATCATAGCCATTATCATCCATTGGTGATTCGTAAATTGGTGATAACCAAATAACATCAACACCTAAATATTTCAAATAATCTAATTCACTAGTAATACCATTTATATCTCCGATACCATCACCATTACTATCTTTAAAACTTAACGGATATATTTGATATATTAACGAGTCTTTCCACCAATTCTTTTTTCCCATCCTAGTTTTCGCATCCCTTCAATAATAATACTACTATTCATATATGCTGTTTGAACATCTTTTGTTAAATATGCGTTAGCCATAAGCATTTCTAAACCTTTATCGATAGCTATATATCGATTACTAATCCATTTATCTTTTTCAAAATTAAAAGCATCATAAAAGCCATATTTACTATTCCAAAGTCCATCAATATTAAACATATCTTTGATTCCTTTTAAAGCAATTTCTGTAATGAAAGGAAGTGAACCAATTATTGCATTAGCAGCAACCGTTCCATCGGTAATGATTAAATCTCTATCATTAGGTAATGCATGAAAAACTGCATATCCGTTTGGTGAATCAGAAGCTGTAAGTCCAAAGAAATTCGGATTATATGTTTTATATCTTTCTTTATTATCCATACACCATTTATATTGTGCCATACATGCATTCTTAGCATTTAAAAACCATGAAATATTATCTAAGTCATAAACATTTTCTAAATCTAACCATGCTAATGGATATTGATAGATGAATAACGTATTTCCTGGAGAGAAAATAAATTCATATGAATCATAACTTCCTTTTATACGATCAAAACCATTATATAAAGATCTTGCTTCTTCAATACTAAAATCATTTTTAGCAGCAGCCATTACATACATCATTAATTGTTCTGCAAACATTCCCCAGTGATGAATAAATCCACTTTTTCCTTCTGCATAATCACCATCTTTAAGATCATTATATGCCATATACAAAGTATCTTTTCCATTACGTTTATGAACAAAATGTTTCCAATTAACTCTGTTAATTATTAATTTACTATATTTATCAATTTCTTCATTTTTAAAATATTGCATACAAGCAATAACACCATTTAAAGCAAGTGCAGTATCAACTGTTGAATATTCAGATTTATTCTTTCTCTCTGCTGTTTTCATATCAACAAAATGAGCAAAAAAACCTTCATATTGTGGAACGTTGTAATATAATGTTTTTAATGTTCCAATAACACGTTTTATAAGTTCTTCATGTGCTAAATAACCATATTTATCTGCAATTATATAACTGCTTAAGGTAAAACCTGTAGCTGCAATACTTGCTTTTTCTAAATCATTAGTATGATCAACTGTTAAACCAAATCCTTTTGAATTATAGTCTAAATTACTATAATCATTAAAAAAATTAAATGCAGTTTCTTGGATCTTCTCTATCTTTCTTCTCATCATAATCTCTCCTTTATAGAAACGTTTCGATACATATATATGATACATTAATGAGACCTTTATTTCAACCTTTTCAACTCATTTTATCAATTTTATGTAAACGTTATTATAAAGAAAAGACGAAACACCTTTTTTATTGAATGTTTCGTCTTCATAATTATAAATTAAGTTGTTTTTGTTATAATAACATTTCTTAAATATACACTAGTTAAGATGTTTGCAGCTTCAGTATATCCTTCTACTTTAGAGAAGTTACCAAACCAGAATTGTAAGCTTCTATTTGCTACTGTTGCATCTGTTACCACTTCACCAAGTTCTAATGTGTATGTTACCCATTCAGTAGTTAAATCGAATGATTGTGCAAGGTTAGTTAATCCTACACCACCATTACCTTCCATTGCAACTCTAACTGGTCTTGCTACATCAGCTCTTGCTTCAAATGTTAGTTTATATGTTCCAGCAAATGCTGCTAACTTAGTATATTTAAATTGATTTTCCCAAATATTTCCTAAGTTTTCACCATCACCAATTTTAGTTATATCAATTTTTACAGTACCATCTTCAGTTGTTGCAGTTAAACCACCTCTTGAAGTTTCATGCCATAATTCCCAATCTAGTGGAATACCATTTTCGCCAACTGTTGTAAATCCTGGAACTTCAAATGGACTTGCTACTGTAACTTTTCTTGTAACTTTTGTTTCTAATCCTTCAGAATCTGTTACAGTATACTCAAATGTATAAACACCTTTAACAGCTGGTAATGCAAATTTAGTTCCTTCTGTTATATCATTAACAACAACATCGTTTAATGTTAAAGTGTCTCTATCATCACTTACAGTTACACCTTGTTTAATTAAGAATTCTTCTGTACCTTCTTTTAGCAATACATTGCTTGCTGTTAATGTTGGTGCTTGATTTTCAAGTTCTGGTCCCTTAACAATTTGAACATTGCTTACATATATTTTTCCAGAAACTGCACCAATTTCTTCGTTAATTGTATTGTTGTATGCTGCTTTTGTAAAGTTACCAAATGCAAATTGTAATTCAGCACCTTCAGCATCTTTTTTAACGAAAAATTCTCTTTCAATTACTTGTGGTTCTGTTCCTAAAGTGATTAAGTTTTTTTCACCAAATGGTTTATCAACTCCACCACCTTGAATTTGATAATTCATATATCTTTCATTCTCAGATGATACTGTAAAGATTAGTTTATATGATTCAAATGCTTTTAAGCTTAGTGATTTATATGATAATTGAACTCCCCACCATTGCGCATCTGTTGGATCAACTGTAATATCAATAACTGCTTTTCCTTCTTCAGTTGCAAAGTTTACTTCATATGCTTTAGAAGTATCAAACCATTGTGTCCATCCTGTTAATCCATCAGCAAAGTCACCATTAACAAGTCCACCTAATCCTTTAACAAAAATAACTCGATTTTTGTTAGTAGTTTTATCAGCTGAATTAGTAATTGAATAACTCAATGTATATGTTCCTGCTCTATCAACATTAACTTCACCTGTAATTTTTATATTACTAGTGATGTCACCATCTTTTTCATCAGTTGCAGTAACACCTGCTCTTGGATCAAATTCATCTCCAATTTCGATTTCAACAGATTCAACACCTTTTAATTCTGGTTTACCTTGTTGAACATCATCATCTTTATCATCAGGCTTTTTAGCACATGAAACTAGTGCAAGCGCTGATATAGCTACAAAAAATGCTATAAGTATTTTTTTCATTTTATTTCTCCTTTTTTATTTTTCTTTATTATTATTACTAATAATCCAACACTAATTATTAGTATGCCAACACCAATTGAAGCAATTAAAACTATATTATTACTATTATCGACTTCGAAAACATCAGTTAAAACATTTATTTTTACACCATTTGTAAACTCATATTCATAACTTCCAAGTAAATATGCTTTTCCTTTTCCATCAATTCTAAACGTTTCGATATCGTCATATTTTAAAATTCCTTTATCATCATTAATAATTTGATAAATAACTTTACTATCAACCAATTCATTCTTCCCATCAAATATTTCACTACTATAATTTAAACGTTTCGAGTTTTTTTCAAAAGTAGTTTTTACTGTTACCGGAATATTAGCAGCTATATTAGTGCTATCAGTAGTTGTTCCAAAACTACCTCTTAATTGCTCGTTATAAATCGCTGTACCATTAATAGTCCATGGCCACACCGATATTCCTCTGGCGTTTAAAGCCTTGATACCATCTTTATCAACCGCTGTATAACTTGGGTTATATTTAGTATTATGGACCACAGTATAATCAATAACTTCATTTATAAGAGCATTTGTGTTATTTGCTGATGATCCACCTAACAAATATCCGATTCCAACAGTTGGAAGTTCATCTTTAGCTGCAAGCAAATCATTCTTATTGAATGATATAATCATTACATTACTTGTCATTTCATGTTCTTCTATCATTTTCATTGCAGCTCTTGCTAAACTTTCAGATTGCTCTTTTAATTCAACAAACAGAACAACTTCTTTGTCTTTAAAATAATCTAAATAATCACTAAATAAAGGAATAAAGATTTGTTTATCCAAACTATTTCTAAGTTCGACAGTTTTTAGAACTGACCACATACTTTTAACTGCTACGTTACGATCTGATATTCGCTCTGTATTATCGTCATGAATAACAACTATTTCCAAATCTCTTGTAAACCTAATATCAAGTTCAATAATATCAGCCCCTAAATCAATTGCTGCTTGTCCAGCTTCAATTGTATTTTCAGGTGCTCTTCCAAAATATCCACGATGCGCAATCACAAAATTTTTTCTTATGATTGTATTAATAGGAAGTGACTTATAAATATTATACAAATTAATGTGATTTCCAAAAACAAGAATTCCATTTACTCCAGTTACTAGTGTTTGATATAAACTAACATCATCATCACTACTATTTGTAAATACCATTACACCGCGCTTTTGTAAATATTCAACACTTTGTTTAGTCAATCTATTTCCACTAACAAATAAGACTTGAGCATTTGATTGATTATAAGTTGCAAGTAATTCTTTTAAAAATTGTAAGTCCTGACTTTGATTTTTTTTAATATCTACTTGATAAACTGTTCTAGCATATGGATTATCAGACTTTATTTTTTGAAGATTTTCAATTTTAGTATCTAAGATAAAATAATCCTTAAATTCATATTTTTTCAAGATAACATTTAACTCATCAACTACATCATCATTAATTTGAAACACGGGTATAATTTTTTTATAAATTAAATCAATTATTTCACCAAACAAATAGTTTTTATCACTACCTTTTACAGTTAGGTCGTTATTGATTTCCAAAATTAAGCCAACCGGTCTCTCATTATCATTAAACGAACTGATTTGTTCAAAATTATGAAATTTAACCCAAACTGTTGGAGCACCAATAATATTTGATTCAAAATCATTTACATCATATATTTCATCATATTTATCAAGTTTAAAACTTGACTCTATACCTTTAACTGTAATTGTTAATGGTAATAAAAGCAATACAAATATCATTACTAAAAATGTTTTTTTCAATTCATCACCTCTATATCGAAACGTTTCGAAACATCTTACAAATATATTATAATCGAAAACGCTTTCTTTTTCAAGGCTTATTCCTTATTTTGTTACTATAAATGGATTATTATATGCACTATTAACCGATTGTTTAGCTAATTCTAGAATTTCTTCATTTATGCCTGTCGGTAAAACTTTAATATCATCAATGCTAAATCCTGTTATTGTTCTAAACCATTGAAGTCCAGCTGCAAATCTACCAGTAATGTTTAAATGATGTCCATCACTTGTTAGACGATCACCAATTTTTGTTTCACGCATATTTTGAACTGTTGTTCCACTTGGAATAAAACTATATACTTTATTATTATTAATAATTTTTTCTTTTGTTGCTTCAACAATACTATTATACATTTTTAATTGATCTCTATCATAGTCAGGAAATGATGTATGACCACTATCCTTTTGATATGCCCATGTTTGATGCCAAAAAATTGTTACATCATTATTCGCATTTTCTTTAACAAAATCAATTACCTCATCTAGATATGGTTGATATGTATCTGCTTTACCACTATCAGGACTTGATTGTTGAACTGTAACAACATCCCAATCTTCTAATAATAATGCAATCTTAATACTTTGGCTTCCCATGTTTTTCCATTCGCCATCTTTATTTAACCAATAAGTATAGCTTGATGAACTATTTTTAATATTAGATGCGTGTAATTCAAGACTTGCTCCACCAATATATAAGTTACCAATAACGATTTCTTCTACACCAAAATCGTGCGCTATATCATATAAATATCTTGTAGCATCTTCACTGAACGAATTTCCAATCGCTAAAACTTTTAGTGAATTCTTGAATGATTTTTTAGTAGTTAAATTAAAACCTTTTTCATGAACGATAGTTTTAACAAAGAAGGTTTTATTCTTTGAGTCTTTAACTTGGTGGATTTCTTCACCTTTTTTCAAACCTTTAAAAGTGATGATATTTTCTTCACTTTTAATAATAGTATTTTTCCCTGTTAAATCAACATTAAGATTAGCGCTTAACTCTTTAGTTATTACACCATCTTCATAAATCTCAACAACATATGGATCATTCTTTGATCCACTTCCAACAACACCATGTACTTCCACGTCAGACTTCACCTCTTTAGTACATCCAATTAATCCTAATGCAAAAATTGCTGTTAGGAGAAAAAGTGATACTTTCTTTACCATATTCTACTCCTTTTTATTTATTTTTAAAACCCAGTACTTCTAAACCGGATTTTATATATTCATTTTGCATAAATAAATTCCAAATTAAATCATTTCGATAGTTTTCAACCATCAATAAAGTAATTCCTTTATCAATCCCAATATAATCACTTGCAAACCAACCACCATCTGGAATTTTAGCTGCTAATACTGGATTATAGTTTGGATCAACTGGTCCTAAATTAAATGAATCTTTAAATCCAAATTCACCATTTAATTTTTCTAAAGTCTTAAAATAAACTGCAGCATTTTTAGCTTCTTCTGTCATATAGTTTATTGATGCAATTGCAGCATATGGTGCAACTGTTCCATTGTGAGTATTATTTTTTGCGGGTCTTCCACCGTATGCACGGTATTCACCTGGACCATCACCTGCTGAGATTCCCCAACTGTTTTTATTGTATGTTAAATATTTTTCACTTTCATCCTGAACAAATGCATAATGAGCTTTTGTTGCAAGAACTGAATTGTCAAACCAATTAGTTCCTTCAGCATCAACTATATTTCTAAAATCAACGAATGCATGTGAAAATTGATATTGAAATAAAGAACCATCATAGTTATAATAGAAATTTTCTGAAACACTTAGCTCTGGATTCTTAGTTGATGTATATCTACCAGTATAACTTTGCTTAGCAATATTTTTAACTGTTTTATATAATGAGTCATCAGTTTTATATGTTGGAGCTCCTGCTGCAAGTACATAAAGGATTAGTTGTTCAGCAACGTGATCCCATGCACCTGAATGACCTTGTTCTGGTTTGTAAGACATATAAAACATTTTTCTTCCTTTGTTAATATAGAAATCCCAATTAACTGCATCATAAATCTCAATAGCTTTATCTAAAATATCACCTTTGAAATATTCACCGGCAACGATTGCTCCTGCAATTAATAAACCAGTATCAATTACTGAAACTTCACTTTGCCATTCACGTTTACCTGTATGTAAATTAACAAAATGATAATAAAAACCACTAACTGTTTCCATTTTTAAAAGTGTATTAAGTGTTCCTAGAGCACGTTTTTGACCTTCTTCTTTAGTAATCCAGCCATTTTCAACTCCAGCAGGAATTGCAGCAAGCCCAAAACCAACTGCTGCAACACTCGCGATTGTTGAATTACCACTATATCTATCTCTAACTAATCCGTAACCTTCAGATTTTTCATTTGTATTACTTGTTTCCCAGAAATAATTAAAGGCTAATCTTGATTCTTCATAAATAACATCAAGTCCTTCATCTTTAGGTTTTTTCGCACAACTAACTAATACAAGCGTTGTTAATAATAGCACTGTAAAAATAATTATTTTTTTCATGTTATTCTCCTGTAATTCCGGCTTTATCTATACCTTCAATAAACCATCTTTGTAATACAAAGTAGACTAGAATCATCGGTAAGATAATTAAAACTGTTGCTGCCATTTTAATGGCCTCATTAACATAATCACCTGTTCCTCCACCAATTGTAGAACTATATTCAGAAACAAAGTTTGCTAACATCATTTGTAATGTCTTAAAATTATTGCCTAAGAATAATGTCGAAATATATGTTTCATTCCAATACCAAACGAACGAAAATAAGAACGATGTAATAAATGATGGTATTGAAAGAGGAATAGCAATTTTAAAATATATATATAATCTGCTTGCTCCATCAATTTGAGCTGCTTCATCTAAAACTGTTGGAAGCATCTTATAAAATTGATAGAAAATTAAAATAAAGATTGCTGAATTTAATCCTTGTCCAAAAGTTGCTGGTAAAATAATTGACCAAATACTTCCTAAGATTCCTGCATCATTAAAAAATACATATTTAGGAATCATAGTTACTTGTGGTGGGATAATATAAGTTGCTATTAAAAGTGCCATCCACATCTTTTTAAGTGGAAAATCAAATTTAGCAAATCCATATCCAACTAATGAAGCAATCAATGTTTGTACAAGTGCTGGTACTAATGTAACTAATAAACTTTTAAAGAATGTATCTGCATATTTTAACGTTCTCCATGCATCAGCATAATTATTCAAATATAATCTAGTAGGGATTTTATTAACCATTGGATTTAATAAATCTCCCAAACTTTGAAAACTGTAACTAACCATATGAAGAATTGGATATAAATAAACAAATCCAATTATTATTAGTAAGAAATAAATAGTAAATTTGAATAACCAACCATCGCTAAATTTGAAACCTAACATTTTACGTTTAAACTTTTTAAAGTTAAATTTATTTATTTTCATTTCTTACCACCTCTTTTCTTTACTACTTTCTCATCTTTTTTACCTCTCAATAAGAAAGCGATAAATCCAAGAACAATTATTATCATAATAAAGTAAATCCATGCTAACGCACTTGAATATCCAAACCCTTTATCAGTATTAAACATAACACCTGATGATTGAATATACTTAACAATTTGGTTATTTGAGAATGTTGCAAGCATTACTACCGTATAAATCGCACTTACAAATATAATACTTTTTAGCGAAGGTAGTGTAATCTTCCAAAACTTTTCCCAAGATGAAGCCCCATCAATATCAGCAGCTTCATATATTTCATTTCCAACTTTTTGTAAACCCGCTAAAAATAATACAATTTGAACACCCGAGAACCATAAAATCATAATCATTTGCGTAAATAATGACGCAATTGGTTTCGATAAAAAGGCTGGGAGGATTGAACTAATTGCTTCTGTTAAACCAATTTCTTCAATAAGTGGAATTGATCCTGCTCCTTGACTTAGTAATTCATTGATAACTGGACCAGATGCAATAACAACCGGTAAGAAATATATTGAACGGAAGAATCCTCTTAGTTTAATTTTTTGGTTTAACATCATTGCGATTATCATTGAAATAATCAAAATAACTGGTACATATAAAATAAGCTCTAAGAAAAATTCTTGTAAGTGTCTTAAAAATTCAAGATCTTGTGTAAAGATTCTTACATAATTTGAAAATCCAATAAAGTTTGTAACAATACCATCAGATCCTGTAATACTTACTTTCTCAAAACTATAAATTAAAGATGAAATAAGTGGATATGCTGCAAAGAGTAAAAAACCAATTATCCATACACCAACAAACATATAACCTTGAAAAGCATTTCTTCTTTTGTTTGTTAAAAGGTATTTAAATTTATTGAAAAATACAATATCATTTTTATTAACTTTTATTAACCAATTATTGGTTAAAAATCTTTTTATCTTTTTCAAAAAATCACCTCATATGAACTAGGGCTTACAACAACACCAGCATCTGTATATTCATTACTTGAATAATTAATGTAGATAACAACACCATTGTTATACGTATTTTTAACAAGTCCTGTATTTATTATTTCTCTTTTTACTAGTTTTTGATTTATAACATTTTTTAATGCTTCATTGATATAATTATATTGATCAAGAATTTCAGTTTTCCAATCACTAAATCTTGATGTATATATATTGTTTGATTTTGTTTCTAACAATAAATTTGAAGACTCATGTGTTATATAGAACGATGGATAAATATTATAATCAATCATTCGAAGTACCTCATTAGTCTTATTTGAAAAGAAATTACTTGCTCTTCCATAAACTGTTTTATTTTCTAGAACAATCGGAATAAATGGTACAGTATCAGAGAATCTTCCTTGATTACTACTATATAGCGGAACATCAAAAATTAAATCTGTATTCCATAAATAACTAAATGGTCTTTCAACTGCAGTTTTTGTACTAACATCTAAGTTTTCTTTAATAATTGCTATTGCTTCTTCACGACTTAATCCATTTTTTGAAAAATCACTTAATAACATTTTTGATAAGTTATCAAAACTAATATTTTCAATTCCAAGTTTATTTAGCTTTTTATTGTAATCATTTTTAAATGAATTCAAAATATAGTTATAATTTAACGCTGATGAGCCAGCTTCATTAATTAGTAGACTTTGATCAATTGCTTGAAGAACATCTTTACTAGAGAATCCGCTTGTTCCTTTTTCTGGCATTGTATAATCAACATTAAAGTAAATATTTTCTCCATATTTCTCAATTAACTCTTTCAAATCTTTTTTATTTCCTATTTTTCCATTTACTTTACTAAACTTTACATTACTATTTGAATATCCATTGTTTTGCCAACCATGATAAGTTACATCGATATTATTAATAGATTCATTATTTAGTTCATCTAAAATATTAATTAGTTCATCTATTCTTGTCATACTAAATGTTTTTTTACCAAATAAAGTTGGTTTGTTTTCTGCAGCTAAGACATTTAAATGAAGACTAATGTTGTTATTAGAGTTAGCATTATTATCAAGATTTAAATACTCACGATAACTATTTGCCATTCCAATGTAATTTGCATCACTACCATTTAAAAACTTATAAGTAACTTTAGCATCAAATCTATTAACATTTTCTTGAACCATTCTTACACTATTTGTTTTACTTGCATTTAAATATTGAGTAAATAAAACACGATATTCAAATGACATAAATGTTTTATTAAAGTCATCTTCACTTCTAGCTGAATAAGAAACTAAACTTGCATATGCAGAACCTTTATCAGCAATTCCTATTAATCCATTTTGTTCAACTCCATGAACAATTCCAAATAAATTTGCATAAAGATACTCTTCATTAGTGCTTTGTTGTGCCAAACTATAGTTTGGTCCATAAAACTTCTTAGTATAAATACCTTTATTTGTATCATCAAATCTTATTAATGCTCCTATTCCATCAGGAATAAAAACATATCCAGGAATTCTTGTTCTTTTTGTTGATCCAAAATATGGATAAACATTGATGTTTGATAGTTTTCCATTTGTCCCATCTTTAATATCACTAGCAGGGATTTCAACATTTAGTCCATTATCATCAAGACTTACAATCAATTTAAATTTAATTCCTGAAACAGGAAGTGTTACGTTAGCTTCAAATCCAATTTTGCCATTCATTTCTTGAACAGTAAATGTTTTAGCTGTTCCATCAAATAATCCTTCGTCTCTTTTTAATGTTCCTATATAATATGAAACAATTACTGGTGACTTCATTCTTCTTCTAAGTAAATTATTAGCTCCGATATCACCTTCATCATTTAATGGAGAATTTTCATCTTCTAAATATGAAGCATCAATTTTTGAATTCCAAATATATCCTGAATTATGGTCAACAACAACAAACGATAAATCATCTTTATTGTAATGAAGGCTTACATTGTTTAATTCGTTTTTCCCTAATAATTTATATGTATCATCTAAGATTCCAAAATCATTAACTGCTGTTCGATTATCTTCTTCACCTTGAGTATACTTATTTGATTTAAATTGATAATCATCAGAAATGATTTCATCGTATTCAACTTTATCATTTACAACTTCTTTTTCATCACCAAAAACAAAAGGTAAAGTTAATAGAGTAATTCCTATGATAATAAAACTAATTATAAACTTTTTTGTTTTAAACACGTAAAATCACCTCTCTTATCAAACCACCAAAGTAATCAAATAACTGAACTGAAAGTAAATATACTAAGAATCCAATTAAAATAATCATCAGCATTGTGAATATCGTTAATAATAAATTAACAATTAATTCTTTAACTGTATAGTTATGAACTTCTTTGATAACAATTATTACTAATATTCCAGCCCATGCCCATGCAATTGTTTTAGCAACACTATAAATAAATATTTCATTAATTGTTAAAACATGTGAAAGTAAAATTAATGGAACTATTGAGATTAATACTGGAGCAAGTGCATAAGCAATTCCAATATAAATATCTCTGAACCAACCTTCTCCTGATTGAAGTGAACTAATTAAGTGATTTGCTACTATAAATAAAGCAATAACTCCAACTGTAATAGCAACTTCTCTTAATGCACCAAATCCTCCATTTGCTGTATTAAATATAAATCCTGTTGTATATAATGAGATTAATGTTAAAACTGCAAATACAACATAGATTATTGTTGCTGTTAAAACGGATGATTTACGTTCACGTTTTAAACTATAAACAGTATCAGCAGGATTTTTTAAAATCTTTCTCAAATAACTTGATTCTTTAACAATTCTTTGGTTTTTAACTTTATCATTTATAGCTCTGATTGGATCATAAATCTTATGTTTTTTATCAACAATTTTTAAAACTTTAACCAAAACAAATGCTGAAATAATAACAATAAATAAAACTGCTAGATTACTTTGTAGCCAATCATATCTTACTTGCCAAAAAGCATCTGAATAACCTTCTCGATCATTAGCTAATCTAAAATACGCTAATGCTTCATCGTATTGGTTATTTCTATATAAGGCATTAGCAATCGATTTATTAGCTAATGCAAAGAAACTATTCATTTGTAATACTTCTCGCCATTCTTCAATATCATAAATACCATTTTTATAATTATTTAATCCTTGATGAATTTTACCAGCAAATTCAGTTCTAACAAGAATATGAATTGCATTACTACCAGTATCTAAGATATAAAGATTATTATTAGCATCTATTTCAATATCAGCTGGTTTAACAAATCTTCCTAAAACTTCATTACCCGTATCTAATCCACCAAACATAAAAATTAAGTTACCATAACTATCATATTCAGTTATAACTCCTGTTTCTGATATTGAATAAATATTTCCAAAATCATTAACTTTAACAGCAACTGGAATATCATCTTCTTGATGCATTGATAGTGTTATTGATGATGAAATATTGAATTTCTTAATATTATCACTTGAAGTTTTACTTACTGTAAATACTGAACCTTTTTCATCAATAGCAACGTTATCTGGTGAGACTGGAATTGTTCTTGCATATCCAACATTAAAGATATCAGCAATACTTTGCCAGAATGATTTTGTTGTTGGGTTAGTACCAAAGAATCCTAAAAATTCTCCACGACTATTCAATTGAATAAGTCCATTTGTTGAACCTTCACCAACAATATATAAAATGTCTCTTGGTCCTGAAACTATTTTTTTAGGTTCATATAATGCATCACCAAATAGTGGTGCTGTTGGTCTTCCAAACCTTTGAATTTCGTTTCCTAATTCATCATATTTAATAACTAATTTACTACCTTTATCAGCAACATAGATATTATTATTACTATCTACATGAATACCTGTTGGCTGATTTATGTTTTCAATTTTCAAAAGAATTTCTCCTTTTGAATTAACTTTGATAATTCTTTGATTTCCAGTATCAGCAACATAGATAATACCATCTTTAATAAACATGTCTTGTGGTGCATTAAGTGATTCATTAATAGTCATCTTACCTGTTGGCTCATATGCTGTTTGAGTAAGAATTAAACCATTCGATCCTACTGTATATGTAGGATATGGTGCTGAATCTTGAACAATTGCGTATGTTTTAACAGCACTTAGAGATATGGTAAGTGATAGTGTTATGATTGCTATTAAAATTTTTACTAATTTTTTAGTCACAATATCGCTCCTTACTTAATTCCTGAATGTGCCATTGTATTCATAACGTTCTTTTGTAAAATTATAAATATTACTAAGTTAGGTATGAACATAATTAAACTCGCTGCTGCTGCCATACCTTGTCCAGCAACGGCATTACTTTGTGTCGTTAGTGTTTGAAGATAAAAAGCAAATGTCTTTAAACTCTCACGATTTATATAATTTGTTGATGTTTCAACATTATTCCAAACGCTTTGGAATGAAACGATTGCTATTGTTGCAATAGCTGGTTTAATTAATGGAAGAATAATTGTCCAATAAATTCTAAATGTGCTTGCTCCATCAATTTTTGCTGCTTCAATAAGTTCGTTTGGTACTTGATCAATAAACTGTTTAATTAAGAATAATCCAACAGGGATTGCAAGTCCTGGAATAATATGTACCCAGAATGTATCAATCAATCCCAATTTTTCAATTACTAAATATTTTGGGATAATAACTGATGCTCCAACAAACATTAACGCAATGTTGTTAACAATTAACAATGGTTTTTTTAACTTAAAATCTAGTTTTGATAATGCAAAACCAGCCATAGAACTAACGACAACTGATGCAAAAACTACAACAGCTGATATAAAAACACTATTAAATAAATATCTACTAACTGGAATACCAGTTGTTGATGTCATAGCAAATAAATCTTGAAAGTTTTGTAATGTTGGTCGACTAACAAAGAATCTTGGTGGCCAAGCAAACAACTCATCTAATGGTTTAAATGCATGATTGAATATATAAAATATTGGCATTGCCATAAAAAGTGCAACCGGAATTAAGATTAGATAAAACTTTATTTGACTTTTATGAAAATGTTTGGGATTTATTTCTGTACCTTTAAATGATGCCATAATATCTACTCCTTTTCGCCAAATAATTTAGTTGCAACTCTACTAAAGAGATAAACCATTACTAATAAAACAACTGAAACAGTCGCTGCATAACCCATATCAAATCTTATAAATCCGTAATCATCTATATGCGTAACAATTAATTGACCAGCATTTTGTGGTGTTGGATTTTGTCCTGATAATTGAACACCAATGGCTCCCGCATTAAATGTACTAATCAAGGACATGACGGCTCCAAAGAGCATTTGTGGCTTCATTGATGGAATTGTAATATAAAACATTTCTTGCCATTTATTTTTCATACCATCAATATATGCAGCTTCGTATAATTCTTGATTAATGTTTAATACCCCAGCTAACATTGCTAAAAATCCAATTCCCATGCTACTCCATAATGTAACAACAATCATTATTGTCATTAGATACTGTGGGTTCGTTAACCACTGAATTGGTTGTTCAATTAAGTTAAAGTTTAAAAGGATTGCATTTAAATATCCACTTTCATCACCAGAGAAAATTATTTTCCACATAACTGACATTGCAATACCAGCAGTCATTGATGGCGAATAAATAACAAGTGCTAATACAGTTCTTGGTTTAGATGGAATTTGTGCTAAAAGCCATGCTAGGAAGAAACCTAGCATATAACCAATCGGTCCAACTATAATTGCAAACTTAACTGTATTTGGAATAACTTGCTGCATAAAAACATCATCACTTGTAAATAAAGAAATATAGTTACCAAACCCAACAAAACTTGGTGATTCTAATAAGTTAAAATATGTAAATGATAATAATATTCCCATGAATACTGGAATTGTGATAAATATCAAAAATGCAACTAAATATGGAAATATAAATAATTCACCAGTCGCTTCATCAGCAAATTTTTTACTCTTAAATTTTGATAAAATCTTATTCATAAACGCTCTCATGGTCTCACCCATTCATGTATAGTTTCTTTAGTTGGAAAACGGAAGTTTTTCAAAACTTCTCCTCGATTATTTATGAACTTAAATTCAATCATCTTCTTTGTTATTTCTTTATCAATTAAAATAGCTGAATCTGAAATAGCAATACGTGTATTTTCACCATCATAAACAATTTTATTCCAAATATTTGATAATTCTCTTTCCATCATATAACTTGCTGGAGTTTTAGGTGTATCAAAAATCCATTCCCATTGATCAAGGAATGCTTCTTTATGATTATCATCCCAAGTCATTTCCTCAAAAGCAAGCACATTTGATGTATTCCACATATATTCTGAACCTAATGAAGTAATTAAGTTTTCAGCATAGTTAAGTTGAACATCTTTACTTGTCCACCAGTCTAAGAATTTCCATCCTTCATCAACTTTGTCAGAATTTTTAAAGATCATACCTGATGTAGCTGATCCATCATATGTTCTATCAACAGTTCCATCTTCTCTTAAAACACCAGGCATAGGAGCAATATCCCATAATCCTGCAATTTCAGGAGCTGCATGTAATAATTGAACATACATTCCAAAATCACCAATTCCAAGTGGTAAATTCCCATATCTAAATTGATTATAAAAACTACCTACTTCAAGTGGTAAACTATAGATTGTATATAATTCTGTCATAAAATCAATTGCTTTAATTGTATTTGAATCTGTCAAATTTGATTTTAAAATATCATCACTATATAATCTTCCACCAAACTGATTAATAAAAGGCATAGTCGTTAAATATGCTTTAAAAGCACTACTTGTTGATAGTAAATTATAAAAGTTCAATCCATATCTTTGGATTTCCGGTAATAAATCAATTACATCTTGCCATGTATTTGGGATTTCAACTCCAATATTATCTAAAATATCTTTACGATAAAATAATAATGAAAAGTTTTGTGTTTCTGGTAATCCATAAACTCCGTCTTGATAAATAAGTTGTGCAAATGCACCCTCTTTAAATCTTTCTGCAACATCAAAAAATCCTGGCATCTCTCTTAAATCAACAAGCGCATTTCTAACTGCAAAATCATATGGTCTCCAACCTGCAACACCAAGTGCAACATCTGGTTGTGTATCTGACGATGTCGCTAATATTAATTTATCTTCATTTGGCATAATTGAAATTTTAACTTTTATTCCTGTATCTTTAGTAAAAGTATCATCAACCATTTGTTGCATCAAATTAACGTATTGTCTTGATCTATTTACCCATACTTCTAATTCATCATCTTCAGCTTTATCGTTATACTTTTTATCAAAGAACGATAAGAAGAAACGTCTAATTCCTACCCATATGTTGTTAAAGAAATTACCACCAGGTCCAGGAAGTTTAGAATCTTCACCATGAACGAATATTTTATCCATACTTAAAGGTTGTTCCAAGATTATTGGTAATATTAATCCAAGTTTTTGTAAAACAGAATTATTACCAACACTCAAACGATTAATTTCCTTCGGTATTCGATTAGGATTTGCTGCAAAATAATCAAGTGTTTCAGCTGCTCTTAAAAGATTAACAGTAATCTCAGATGTTTTCTTAGTTTTATTAATATTAACAAAATCTTCATATGCAACATATAAAAGGTTTGCATATCTTTCTAAATCTTCCTTAATATTTGGAATATTCTTTTCAATTTCCCAATCTCTATTAGGATCAACATTATTCCCTGTTAATTTCTTAATGTCTAATCCTAATTCATTAACATTTTTCATTACATAATCAATTGTTTCATAAATTTCTAATAATGGAGATGAATTAACTTCTAATGTTATTTCATTGATTCCTTTATTTAAATATACTTTTAACTCTTTACCCTCACTTGATTCTAAAGTTACATTTTTCCATTTACTACTATAATCAAATGGTATTTCTTTCGCTTCTTCAAAAGGAACAAAACCATTAACATATAATGTTCTAAAAACTCTAGTATTTGATTTACCTTGTTTAGCTTTAACAGTAATATAATAAAAACCTGCTTCTAAAACATCAACATTATAAGTTAATGAATGACCGCTTGTATCATAAGCAGCACCATCAACCATGTTAAGTTTATTTTCCATTAAAGCAAATGGTGTAACTGTAGTTGCTCTATCTGTTCCATATCTTACTGATAAATCATTTTTGTATAATGGATTTTCTGCTTCAATAACTTGTAAAAACTCAGTTATTGTTTGTTGTCCTTGATATTTATTCAAATATTCATCATAAGTTAGTAATTGCTTTTTACCATATACATATATTTGTCCTAAATAGAATTCACCTCTTAGTCGCTTAACTTTAATAGTATTATCACCACTTAAAAGATGGAATTTTAACGCTTCTTTTTGAACTCTTTGTGTATCTCTAATTTCAGTATGAACCCACATCTCTTCAATCTTTGCATTTGGCATAATATCATTACCATATCTATCAACATTAAATGTATTAGAAGCTACCCAATTGCTTTTTAATGCTAATTGTCCTGCTTCAAAATATTGAACACTATCATTTACGTAAACAGCTATTTCCATATCACGAATTGTTTTATTAACTGAAAAATAATCAAGTGCTAAAGTATATAGCCCTTCTTCTTCAACATTAATATTAATAGTTATTTCATCAGCATTAGAAAAATCAAAAATATGACTTGTATTATCTTTATCCAAATCATACTTTGTTATGAATTCATCATACTTCTTATTATCACTTAATAACTCACCAGTAGTGTAGTTAAAATTAAGCGGAGAGATGACCTCGCTATAATCAAAGTCATCTCTCAATTTTTCTTCACGCCATTTATTTAAAGTTGAGGTATAGTCTGAATCGCTACTATTTACATTTTTAACATTTGTTTCTCTATCAACTGTTCTTGGTTCACTTTTCTTGCAACTAACAATTGTTAAAGATATTAATGTCATCATCACTATAGCTAAAATCTTTTTCATTTCCTCACCTATTCTATTTTAAAAGTCTTATTTACCTTCTAATTTTGTCTTACCTTCTTCAAAGTATCTATTAATTAAATTATTTAAGTTTACAATAACATCTGATAAATTAACTTTACCATCTCTAATTTCATCTAAAACTTTAGCAATGTTTCTTTCTTCATCATATTTACCTTCCCATCTTGAAAGTGCATAATTCGGAACTGTTTTACCTAAACTTTCAATAATAAATCCTTGATGACTAGTTACAATTTTCTTAAATTCTGTTAAAGTTGGATATAATTCAAAATATTTGTTAGTTAATTCTTCATCTTGAACAATTGGAGCAAAGTTAACCGCACCCGCTTCTGGATTTTGAGTTGCAATTTCTAAACGTTTTGTATAACCATCTTTACCAAAGCCCATCCATTTAGCGAATTTATATGCTAAATCTTTATTCTTAGTTCCATTACCAACACCAATATAGTCAATAACTACAGGAATCTTATGAACATTTGTTCCATCAACAGTTACAGATGGTGTTCCAATAAAATCAATATCTGCACCGAATAAACCTGGCATTGTTGTGTTTGGATCTTTAGTAGCTGCTAACCAGTTTCTTAAATTATAACTTGCTTCCCATTTAATAGCTTGTTGTCCATTTTCAAACGCTGATCCTTCACCATAACGAGTTGCAGGATTCCAAAAATCATTTTGTGTTTGTTCAAAATATACACCAGTTGATTCTAAAACATAATCTCTATGATTAGTTGCACTTGTTCCGTAGTAACTTTGAGTAATTTGCATTGCAGTTCTAAATGCATCACTATCTAAGTGATATCCATCTGCATTATGAGTAAACCATCCTAAAGAATCATCATATTGAGCAGGTAACCATTGATAAATACTTCCAACACCATCAATACCAACAATACCATCTCCACCACTTACTGGTGCTTTAGCAACTTTTTTAGCTGCACTCATTAAATCATCAAAAGTAATTCCATATTCAATATCTACTGCAGTTGGACTTTTTTCATTAATAACTGTTCTATTAATAAAATATCCAAAGTAGAACATTGCTTGAGGTAATCCGTAAATTTTACCATTATATTTAGCTGATTCTCTAATATCAACTGGCATATTATTAAAATCTTCATCAGCTGCTACTTGTTCTGTAACATCACTAATCCAAGAAAATTCAATAGCTTTTACATTGCTACTTACTTGGAAAACATCTGGCATTGCTCCTCTAGCAGCTTCAGCAGTAAAGAAAGCATCCCATTCTGTTGCTACTTCATTACCATTTTCATCAACCGTCATTGGTCTTTCAATGATATCAATTCTAACATTCGGATTAGCTTCTTCAAAAGCTTTAATCATTCTTCGCTCAATGTTATTTTGAGCTTCAGTACCTAAATTCCATGCTGCATATCTTAGTACTTCTCTATCATCTGGTTTTTTAGCACAAGATACTAAAACAAGCCCTAACATAAATACTAAAACTAAATAAAACGTTTTTTTCATTTTTTCCTCTTCCTTTCAACGTCTTGAAACGTTTCGAAGTTTTATTAAATCTTTAAGTTTTTCTTTCTCAAAGTACATTCTTCAATTTGCGAAACGTTTCGAAATTAAACTAAATAATAAATTATGTTGTTACACATAATCTCGTTTTCAAATTCTTTACAAACATATTATATTGTATTCGCTTACATTTTTCAAGTAAAAAAGAAAAGAAATTACAATATGAAAAAATATGTTTTTTATTCCTTAAAACTTATTCAAGTTTAAAATTGTATTCCTCATTAAAAAGTTGTGACATTTCAAACTTCTTGAAACCTCTAATAGTTTTTAATTGATTAAAATAACTTTTCTCTTGTTTCTTATCGCCATAAAAAACTAAATAATTAGCCTTTTTAGAAACATAAGCAATATTAACAGGCATTTTTTCAATGCGTTTTACTATCTCATTACCTTGAAAATATACAATAAACGCCATTCTATCTACAATTACCACTACAAGAACTTCCTCCTTTTTTAGTTATGAAACCAAACTTATTAAACACCGGAATGTTTTCACTGATGCTTGATGTAACTTTATTTAAAAACTCATTAATCTCTTCTTCAATTATTCGATCTAATTCAAAATATCTTTTTATATCATCAATTTCAAACAATTTTTTCTTTGCTTCTGAATACTTTTTAGTGACATCTTTAAAATCAGGATGATATCTTCCATATTCTAATACAGCATCATATTCTTCTTTAATTTTATTTACTTTAATTAGATCATCATAATACTTATCATCAATCATTTTACTTAATGAAATATATTCTTGATAATAGTCTTTATTTTTAAATTCATCAACATAATCATATGCTAACAATAATAAATCTGTCATAGTAATTCCTCTCTTTTAAAAATACGATATTCACCGATTTTTAAATCACCTAATTCTAAATTACCAATTTTAACTCTTTTTAATCCAATAACAATATATCCGATTTTTTCGAACATACGCTTAACTTGATGAAACTTTCCTTCATCAATAACAATTTTTATTTTACAGAAACCTAATCTAGAAATTGCAATTGCTTTTGCTAGATACTCATTTCCTTTTCCATCTTTAATTATAACACCTTTTTCTAACTCTGTAAAATCATTACAATCTTTATCTAAAAGAACTTCATATGTCTTTAGGATGTTAGAGTTAGGTGATGTGATTTCATGTGCAAATTCACCACTTGTTGTTAGAACTAATAAACCTTCAGTATCTAAATCAAGTCTTCCAGAAATCTTCAAATCATATCTGTTAAAAGGTTCGTCTATTAAATCAATCACTGTTTTATGTAAATTATCTTTATTAGCAGATAAGTACCCACTTGGTTTATTTAATACTAAATTAAGTTCTTCAAAATAAGGGATCACTTTCCCGTCAATTAAAACAGAATCATTTTTTAAATCAATTTTAAAATCATTATTTTTAATAACTTCATTATTAACAATAACTTTTTTATCTTTAATCAATTTTTTTATTTCAGTTCGTGAGCCATATTTTAAATTACTTAAATACTTATCTATTCGCATAAGTCTCTCCTTTATGCTATAATACCACATGAGGTGTTACTATGATTTTAATGGATGATATTATAAGAGAAGGACATCCAACTCTTACTAAAAAAGCAAAGGAAGTTACTCTTCCTCTATCAATTAATGATAAAAAAATATTAAAAGAAATGCTTGAGTTTGTCAAGAACTCACAAGATGATGAGATTGCTACTGAATATGATTTGAGACCAGGTGTTGGAATTGCTGCTCCACAAATAAACATCAGTAAAAGAATGTTTGTTATTTATGTTGAAGACTTCAATGGCATCTTATACGAATACGCATTAATAAACCCTGTTTTAACAGTTGTTAATAATAGTGAGATTTATGTACCAGGAGGCGAAGGTTGTCTAAGTGTTGACCGAGTTACAAAGGGTTTAACCCCTAGATATCAAGAGATTAACATTAAAGCTCTTCGTTATGATGTTGCTTCTGACTTAGTTATTCCTATCGAATTAAATGTTTCAGGCTATGTTGCCATTGTTTTCCAACATGAATATGATCACATCGAAGGAATTATGTTTACTGATAAATTATATGATGAACTACCAAACGCAAAACCTGCTTTTGAAATTATTAGTCCCGAAGATTAAAAACAATCTTTAAGGCTTTAACTTGATTCTCATAGATATCAAAGATATCAACAATTCTTTCTGGTTCATTAGGAAAAATTCTTAATGAATATCCTCTTAAATAATTATCTGAGTTATTTTTAGATTTAAAAAGTTTCTTAAACCAAGGAACTTTTTTTGTTGTTTGCATATCTAAAAATAAAGGGAAACTATCATCTAACACTATATAACCTTTATAATTATCACGATTCATTCTTTTAAACAAATCAATAATCTTAACTTTACCATATCCTAAGAGTTCAGGATTCGATTTAGAATCTGTATCTGCAGCAATGAAAAATTGAAAATATTCTTTTAATAAGCGATATGCTGTTGTTGGCGATTCACCATT
The DNA here is from genome assembly GCF_900660745.1 of Haploplasma axanthum. Taxonomy (GTDB): domain Bacteria; phylum Bacillota_I; class Bacilli_A; order Acholeplasmatales; family Acholeplasmataceae; genus Haploplasma; species Haploplasma axanthum. The sequence goes on from NZ_LR215048.1 coordinate 1,743,227, forward strand.
TTTAATAGTTTGTGCTGGATTAAAAATTAATGATAAATCTTTTTTGCGATATTTTTTTAATATATAAACTAAGACATTTGTTTTTTCTTTTTCAGGATAAATTAACAATGTTTTAGCGCTTTTCTTTGCTAGATCAATTATCGGTGTTAATTGTTTTTCAACTGAATCAAACTCATCAAGAACATTCTTAAAATTGGGTAGACGGTACAAGATATAATTAACTTTCAATTTATTTGCTTGATTAATTGCTTGTTCATACTCGAAAAGAACTTTTTCATAAGCATCAACATCATATAAATCATACGATTCTATTTTAGGATCGATAATCATAATATCTTTTTTGCTTAATTTTAATTCTCTCGATATTTCTTTTATCTCACTATCTTCCAATATAGAGATATTTTTGTCTTCATAAGTACGAAAAATTAAATGATCAACATGAAGTTTATTAGCCGTTTCAATTTGTTCTTTAATTGTTGTTCCATCAAAATCACAATATCCAATTATTCTCATATTTTACTCCATTCATACATTAGTATTGACCCTGCAATAGCAACGTTCAAACTTTCAACATTTTCAGTTTTAATTGTTAGTTTATAATCTGCTAAACCTTGCATTTGGTCCGTTACTCCTTGTCCTTCATTTCCTAAGACAAGTACACAATTATCTAATAACTTACCCTTATTAGTTCCTCTTACATCTGTAGTATAAATCACATATCCTAATTCTTTTAATTCATTTATTTTCTTATAGACATCAACTCTTTTAATATCTAAATGAAAGATTGCTCCTTTTGATGCTCTAATCGTTTTCTCATTGTAACAATCAGCACATTTATTTGATAATAAAACTGTTCTAAACCCAAATGCTGAAGCACTTCTTAATAATGCTCCAACATTATCAGGATCTTGAACATCCTCTAATACTAATATTTTATCACTTTTAAAATCTTTATCAACTTTTTCACAAACAGCTAAAATATCATATGGTGTTTCTGTAAAGTTTAATTCTTTCATTATATTATCGGTAATTAAAATTCCTTCTTTATTTTCATTAGAGGTATAAATATTTAAAACTTTACCATTATTTAATGCTTCCGAAACTAAATGATCACCAAAAACCAAGAACTTATTTTCAGCATCTCGGTATTTTTTTTGTTTTAACTTTTTTAAATATTTAATTGTTTCATTATCTTTAGATATAATCATTTTTCATTCTCCATATTTTCATATGCTTCTAAAAATGTAAAACCATACATACTAAAATCTCTAACACTATTTTTTGAAACGACAATTGTTTTTATATTCTTCATTGTTTCATCAATAAATAAATTATAATCGAATTTTGATTCTTCAAACTCAGCTTTTTCAATAGTTGGACTAATCACAGGATTCTTAGGTACATAAATCGAACAACAATCATTGAATGGTTTAATTGATATTTTAAATGTATCAATTCTTTCAGCAATATCCATAATCTCTTTTTTATCATAAGTAATTACAGGTCTTAAAACTGGAATATTAGTTACATTTTCAACCACTTTAATACTACTTAAAGTTTGTGAAGCAACTTGTCCAACAGATTCACCGTTTACCAAAACTTTAATACTTCTTTCATTAGCAAATCTCTCAGCAATTCGATACATCATTCTTCTCATTATTGTAATTACATACGACTCTGAAACATTATTTAACAATTGTTCATGTAATTTCATAAATGGAACAACATGTAACTTAATTTTTTCATTTGGAAGAAAAACTGCTAATTTGGTTGCTAAATCATGGACTTTATTAACAGACTCAAGTGGTGTTAACGGACTGGATTCAAAATGAAGAAGTTCAATTTCAATTCCTTGCTTAATAGCTAGAAAAGCTGATACAGGACTATCGATTCCACCACTCATCATTAATAAGCCTCTACCTGCTATAGTCGCCGGAAAGCCACCAAGAGCAAGTTTGCTTGTTAAATATAGATATGCTCCCTCTGTTCTAATATTAATATTTAAAACAACTTCGGGATTTTTAACATCAACAAGTAATTTCTTATCACTTTCTTTTAAAATAAGTGGAGCAACAGCTCTTGTAAAATCATTACTTAAATATTCGAATGATTTATCACTTCTCTTTGTTTCTACTTTAAACGTATACTCTTTATCATTATTAAGTTCTATATTTAATACTTCAATCGCTTTTTTAACAATCGATTCAATATTTTTATCTGCATCATAGACAACACTATATGAATGAATACCAGGTATTTGCATAATTCGTTTCTCTATTTCGCTTTTTAATTCTTCATTAAATTCTAAATATAATCGATCATGTCTTTTATCAACAATTACATCTAAATCACTAAATTTTTTACTCACATGTTTATTAAGGCTATTTATAAAGATCTTCTTGTTTTTACCTTTAAGCATTAAATCGCCAAATCTTACTAATAATTTCATTCTATCACCATAAATATTTTATCATATATTATAATAATATAAACAATTTGTATTTATAATTGACATTTATTGCAATATAAGGTAAAATAAACAATGCAGGTAAAAAAGCAGGCCTTTGAAAATACTTCCAATATCCCTACTTTATAAGAAGCCCTTAGTAACCTTTACTGCTTTAAGGTGAACAGAATATCGGGATTAAGAATATTTAAAGATAAGGTAACTTTTTACCCCAAATATATAACAAGGAGGAAAAAGTTATGTCAAGATTTACAGGTTCAACTTGGAAAGTTTCAAGACGTTTAGGATTTTCAATTTCAGAAACAGGAAAAGAATTAAAGAAGCGTCCATACGCTCCAGGTCAACACGGTAAAAGACGTTCTAAACCAAGTGACTATGGTCTACAATTAGCTGAAAAACAAAAGGTTCGTTTTACATATGGAGTTTCTGAAAAACAATTCCATAAAACATTCCTTGAAGCTCGTCAGTTAACTGGAGTTCATGGTGAGAATTTCTTAAAATTATTAGAATCTCGTTTAGACAACGTTGTATACCGTTTAGGATTAGCTAAAACTAGATCACAAGCTCGTCAATTAGTTAACCATGGTCATATTTTAGTTGATGGAAAAAAAGTAGATATTCCATCATATAGATTACAACCAGGACAAACTATTGCATTAAAAGAAAAATCACAAAGCTTAAAGATTGTTGTTGAAGCATTAGAATCACAATTCAATCCAGTTGATTACGTTAACTATGACAAAGACAAGAAATCTGGAACATTCGTAAGATACCCAGAAAGAAATGAATTCTTATCAGAAGTTAATGAACAATTAATCGTAGAATTCTACAACAGATAATAAATTAAAGTCAGGTTTAATAACTTGGCTTTTTTTATTTTTACTACTTAAAATAAAAATCCAGGATTATTTTCCCGGATTTTTTTCTTCTTCTTTTAATAACCCTAAATCAATATGACAATATCCTTTAGGATTCTTAGTTAAATAATCTTGATGATATTCTTCAGCTTCATAAAAATTTCTTAATTCTTCAACAGCAACAACAATCTTTCTATCAGACTTCGCCTGTAACTTATTAATATAATCAGCAACAATTTTTTTATCATCTAAATTACTATAATATATACCACTACGATATTGAATTCCAATATCATTTCCTTGTTTATTTAATGTGTATGGATTTACAATCCTAAAGAAATGATCTAGTAAGATATTAAGATTTGTTTTATTACCATCATATTTTATATATACAACCTCTGCATGTGTAGCAATTCCTGCACAAACATCTTCATATGTTGGATTTTTTGTATTTCCATTTGCATATCCAGTCTTAGTTTCAATTACTCCTAATACATCTTTAAAATATGCATCAACGCCCCAAAAGCAGCCACCTGCAAATACTATTTCTTTTTCCATAACAAAACCTCCTATTCTTCTACATTATATCACTTTGTTAATTAGATTCAAAAGTAAATATCCTAATATTAACATATCTATTTGTTATAATTTATATGGTGATAAAATGATATACATGAGTAATGAAAAACAAATTGAAGATATAATATCTAAAAACAAAAACCTTATTTTAATCTTTGTAAAAGGAACTAACTGTGGTGTTTGTCATGCAGTAGAAAATAGAATTAATAGTACTTTTCAAAATCTATACCCTACTCTTGATATACATTATCTTGAAATAGATAATAGCCCTATGTTTAGAGGTCAACATTTAATTTTTACAATTCCAACTTTACTATTATTCTATGAGAATGTTGAAATCCATCGTGAATCAAGAATTATTGATTTTCATAGACTAAACAAAATGATTAAGAGACTAATATAAAACAACTACTAATAATATCACTAGTAGTTGTTTTTACTTATAGAGCTATTAATATTTTAACAAGACTATTCTTCATCATTATCATCTTTTTCCTTAATATACTTTAATATAATAATAGGAATCTCTATCATAATAATAAATAGTAATGTTCCAAAATAAAGTGGATATCCAACTCTTTCTTCAACATATCCAGAAATAAGTATGAATACTATTATTGTTATTATATTAAATGCTAATATTTTTTGAACAAAGCTTTTCATTTTAACACGTACCTTTCATTTTTAACACTATCAAAATAAATATAAAATACTACTTGCATTAAATAATTATGATAGACTTTTTTAATTTGTATTTATTTTATCTTGAATAAGAAACGAACCTAATATCTCCCACTGAAATTCTCCCCTTATTTTTGTCGCCTTTCGGATCAGCTGTATTTGTTATTATTCTTATCTGTTTACTTCCTTCAAGAATTATAAGTTCAAACCTTTTAGGATTTTGTCTATCAGTTGGAACTACATTTTTTTCATCCATAATATCTAATAATTGAATCCAGTTCCCATTTTTATCCCTATATTGAATATATGCGGAATCAGTGGATGAAATCTTCTCAAATGAACTCCAAAATGCTAGTTCAATATCAACTTCATGTATTTCCTGATTAAAATAAAACTCAATATATGCTTCTCCAGCACCTTTTCTATTTGGTGATAAATTAACATATTGCTCCTCTATATAGCCTGTTCTTAACCTTTTTGTTGAAAAATTCCAATTTCTTATATTATGTGTTTGTTCAATTTGATAAAAAAAATATTGTGGTTGAAAATTATACTCATTTGGACTTAAATCAAGAATTTCTGTTTTTATAAAATTCTTATACCCTCTCAAGGTCATTGGTGTTGCTGCCATTTTTTCAGTATTAGCTCCAGAAGAAATTCCAACACCAATACTCTTATAACTTATACTTAAACTAGGTTTTATAATATTAAAATTATGTATATATGTAGGCAATACCGCTGTAGTGTCTGATGCCGTTATGTAGTGATGTCCAATCACTTTTTTTGTTTCATATATATTCTGACTAACAGTTTTTTTACTCAATGAGAATTTAAAATCAACACCATAAGCAAATCCATTTGCAAAGTCAGGTATTATCTCATCTTCTCTCATTTGTGATCCTAAGTACTTACGAACTGCTATACCTTTCGGCTTTATTCCATCGTAAACTGAAGCATTATCCCCATGTTGAATAACTAATGCATCTTCCATTTGTTGTACAAATTTTTTGTTTAGTTCTACCTCAACTTCAATATGATATACAACTCCACCATCAAAATATCCAAGGTCATATGCCTTAGTTGTAAATGTAACATATCCTCTTGGATGAACAAATGTTTCTTGATTAAATAAATCCTCCGAATATGTTGCAAGATTACCCTCTAAATCAAATCCCATACCTTCAGGTGCTATTTGCTCAAATTGATCATAATGAACATTTTCACGCTGCACATGTACACTGTTAGATTTAAATGCTTCTTCTTCATTTATTCCATATTCTAAAAAAAGATTTTGTGAATCAGACTCACTGTTTATTCTACTAATTCCAAAAGTATTATATGAACTATCTTTTGTCCAAACAAACTTAATAATATCATCAGAATTTTCTTCATAAACTACAACATCTAAATTATCTTTTTCTTCTGCATAAATCTTAGTAAAAAACATGCCATTAAATAAAAATAAACTTAAAATAAAAACGATTATTCTTTTAATTTCAATCTCCCCCATTTCATTTTGACATCTTTATTTCACTATGAATTATATCAAAACAACTTTTGAATGTCAAATTCATTTATATAAATTAAAAAATATAAATATATAAACAAAATTAAATTAAATCTTTTTTATATAAAAAAAGGAAGAATCTAAAGTCTAAATCTTCCTTTTTATTACATAGAACACTAAATTAAATAAGTTTTTGATTAATTATTTCAAATACATTTAAAGTATCCATCAAAACATTTTTATCAATACTCACATATTCTTGATTACTTAGATTATTATAATTGACTCAGATATTTTATTTATACTCTATTTATTATAAACTTTTTATTCTTACAATTAATATTTTTAAATAGAAAGATTCATCAGAACCAAGGAGTGCAGGATGATCTTTACTTTGCGTTCTAAATTCAATCATTTGTGCTACTTTTTTAGCATCACTTGCAGCATCCATAACCATTTCCATAAATAATGCTGGATTCATAAAATAAGAACATGAACAAGTAATTAAATAGCCATCTTCATTAATTAATTTCATGGCGTTTAAATTAATATCTTTATATCCTTGATAAGCTTTTTTTGTATCATCATTCTTTTTAGCAAATGCTGGTGGATCTAAGATAATTGTATCAAATTTCTTACCTTCAGTTTGATATTCTCTTAAAAGTGAAAAAACATCTTTCGTCACTGTTTCAACTTTATAGTTATTTAATGTAGCATTTTCTTTTATTTGATTTGTTGCATGTTCTGATATATCAACACATGTAACATTTTTAGCACCAAATGATAGAGCATGTAATCCAAATCCACCTATATTTGAAAAACAATCTAAAACATCTTTATTTTTTACATATGGTTTTATAGCATTATAGTTATCTTGTTGATCTAAAAATGTTCCAGTTTTTTGGCCATTTTTAACATCAACATACATATCTAAATGATTTTCTTTAATCAAAACTCGATCTGGAACTTCACCATATATCGTTCCCTTAAATAATTCTAATCCTTCTTTTTTTCTAACTGGTGCATCACTTCTTTCATATATTCCTTTTGGATTAAATATTTCCACTAATATTTCTATTAGCATTTCTTTAATCAAATCAATGCCATATGAAAGTATTTGAACAACCAAATATTCATCATATTTATCAATGATAAATCCTGGAACACCATCAGATTCACCAAAAAGCACACGATAACTATTTGAATATCCTAAATCTACTCTTGATTTATTAGATCTATAAATTAGTTCATAAAAAAAATTCTTATCAATAACTTGATTTTCATTTCTCGTTAATAATCTAACAAAGATCTTTGAAGTTGTATTTAAAAATCCTTTTCCAATAAATTCACCTTTTGATGAATAAACATAAGCAATATCTCCACTTTTAATCTTACCTTCAAATCTATCTATTTCATTACCAAATACCCATGAATGTCCTTTTAATAAACGTTCTTCTTCTTTTTTCTTTAAATATATTTTACAAATTTCCATATCAATTTTCCTTCCGTACTCATACCTATTATATCAAAAAAGTAATCTATTAACTAACTTAAAAAAGAACAAGTTTTTACACTTGTTCTCTTACTTTCTTAAACTAAAACTCTTATATCAATATAAAATTATGTTCTTTATAAAAAATATCAAAGACAATATTCTCACAAACCGAAAGAGTTATAATAATTGTTTCCATATTTTTTTGACTAACTTTAATGTAATCACAAGTAATCACATTGTTATTATTGATTCTTTTTTTGAAACAATTAACATTTTCAAGATTAAAACTTTGTCTTCTTAATACATCACTAAATTTATTAATAATCATTTTAACATCATTATTATTTTTAGAATCTACAAAGATAAATGAAACACACTTTTTGACTCTTAACTGTTCTTCAAACATTGTAGCTACATTAAAATTATCTTCACTTGTAACAATAAAATAAATAGCTGAATCCGAATTCTGAAGTTCATCAAGCATTCTTATTATATGATAGTTCCCATCAAAATAAATTGAGTCCATATCTTCCTGATAAACATCAAGTATATAATCTACCTTCAAATCACTTTTATTAATAAGACTATCAGCCACACCACACAGATTAATTAGAACTGAATAATTCTTATTTTCTTTAACAAAATATTTCTTAAAAATCGAATCTTCTAAACAATTAAATATGTTCTTCATGCACATATTTAAACTTTGAAAATCATGATTTTTAAAGAACAGTTTAAAATCCCTTTGAACTAATTTATATAGTTCATAATCGTCAAATTCTAATGATACATACTTTAAACTATCACTCATCATCCCCTATGTTCCTCCTTTAATATTTAAATTAAATTCTCAAAACATAACTATTTATTCAAGTAAAATTATTCTAAGATGCTATAGTTATTCAAAACAGTTTCTACATACTTATCTATTTTAAACTTTCTTTTTAAACCGTCAGCATTCATATATCTTAAAGTTCCAAAAATATTTCTTTCTTTCCATGGCCTATCATGTCTACCAAAGCACCAAGCGATATTCATATATGAATTAGCATCTCTTCCATCAAGAAAATATTTATTATTCAAATAAACAATTCTTTCATACGCCAATTTCATACTACTTGACCATTCCATAATTTTCTTAGCCCAATACATTCTCATATAATTAGCCATAAAACCTGTAACTCTCATTTCAGTCATAGCAGCATTAAAATATTCATCATGAGTTTTTGAATATTCTAATTCTTCAAGATTATAGTCTATAAGTCTTTTATCATTCTTATGTTTGTCTATTGTTTCATACGCCCAAGGCAAAGTCATTTTCTCATACAAATCATAATCTTTTTCATAAGTAACAAAATTATATGCTAGTTCTCTTCTAACAACTAACTGTTCAATAAACATATCGTAATTTGCATAATTTGTTTCATATTTAAAAACATATTCTTTTAGCCTTTCAATAATATCTAAAACTGATATTTGACCAAAGTGAAGATAAATTGACATATATGATTGAATATTTAATGAAGGATCACTACGCTTTTCATATTCTTTTAATTGATTATTAAAGAAAAGATTTAAATGTTTAATTGCCTCACTATATCCACCTTTAAAAAAACCGTTTAATTTTACCGAATGATCTAGTTTTAATAAGTCTAATTCTTCATGAAATCTATCAAAATTAAAATCTGATTTAATCCTTAACTTAGCTTTATTATTAATCTCTTTTAATCCATTGAAATCAAAATAATCATTCATTTTCTTTAAAAGGTGTGGTCTAATTGCATATGCAGCATAAGCTGTTTTTTCATATGCTTCTTTAACTGGAACTATTAAATCCGACTCAATCATAATTAAATTAGTTTCTAAATTACCTTTACAGTAATCATAGACTTCTCTTCTCCACTTTAATTGCGGCTTTAAATACCCATAATCCATTACAATTGTATCAGCATCTAACAGTAGTGGTTTTAATGCTTCAAAAGGTTCTCCCTTTTTTATAACGAAGCTAATTCCCATTTCATTCAATTCGTTAGAAACCTCTTTAATACCTTGTAGCATAAATTCATAATGTCTTCTATTCGCGCCTAAATATCCATCTGTAAGAGTAAAACAAACAAGTAATGGTAAGTTCTTTTGATTACTAATGTTTATTGCCTCTAAAAGGGCGTGATTATAGGAAACTCTCATTGATTGCTGCATCCAATATAAAACATATTTACTATCTCTTTTTTGGTTAGTGGACAATAATTCTTTTCTTCTTTTTTTATTCATCTTTTGAATAATACCCTGTTTTTCTAACGTTCTCATATGTTACTGCATATACAGTTCCACAAAAGATAGTTACAGCAAATGTTTCAATTCCAGTTTTTAAAAAACCCTCGCCAAGTTCTGAAATATTTCTTGTTTGACTATAATCTAATCCTTTATAATCAATTTGATTTCTAGATAACAACAAGCCTATAAGGATAACTAAAACACTTAATATCATCAAAACCGATGTTATAGGTACAAGGTATTTATAATGTTTTTTATGCCCTATTATTTTTACAATATGAATACTATTACTTATAATAAAATATACTATTAAACCATATAAAAGAACATATTCAATATATGTATAAAATCTTATATCACTAATTAATTTATATTCATAGTTATCTAATAGTATACTTAGAATTAAACCAATAATTCCAAGAACTATAAACAGATTAAACCAAAAACTTCTTTTAAAAATCATTTGTATCTCCCCCTATAATTTTATCTAATAACAATAAACCCAAAAATAATTGCGACTATTGTTGTGCTTAAGAAATTAACAACATCATTATTAATAAAGAAAAAACCTGATACTAACAAATAAGAATTTCCTTTAACCCTTTTCTCTGTTTTAGTATTTGTTTCCTTATTTAAAAACTTCCCTTGTAGTAAGACTCCCATATAACTATCAACTATACTTCCTAAAAATCCTCCAAATATCAAGATAATTAGATAAATTAAATATTGATTGCTATATTTAAACTCTATGATCATTAAACCTAAGAATGCAATACCTATAAAAAAACTTCCTATAAGTGATGCAATAGTTCCAACTAAACTAATCCCTCCAGATTCACCTTTTGAAATTAGCTTAAAATTGATAATTGAAACAACATTACCTTTTGATAATTTACCAATCTCAGATGCCCAGGTATCAGATGTTGATGCAGCAATTGCAACTGCAGCAACTACTAAAAACGAATGATTTTTAGTAAAGTAATAACCTATACAAAAAACTAATGCAGGAAGTGAATTTACAATAACTTGAATATAATTTCTTCCCCTCTTCTCATGATCATTTGTCTCATCTTTTTTAAACTTTGTAATGATACTTGATGATATAAAAAATAACATTAAAAGCGTAAAAACAATATATGTTCCAAAGAAATATATTAGTGTCCCCATAATTACAGCCATTACTAATCCGGACAAATCTAATGATTTTTTACGATATGCGACTAAAGATATAATTGTACTTAATAAAAAACCAATAAAAATTTCCATTGGAATTCCTCCTCTTTAAATAATTGCTATTAATATATTTAAACAGATACTAACAATAATTGGAACTGATAGATTATCTAGTCCAAAAGGCGTGATAAGTTCAACAAGCATCCCAACTGATGCAGCAACAATTGATAAGACAATAGCAACATCAACACTTAAATTCATAAATGCCATTAACATTACTAACGAAACAATAAATGAAACGATAAACATTGTTGCACTTCCCATTAATGTCTTATTATTTAATAGTTTTATTTTACCATATTTTTTTCCAATGATTGCTGCAATTCCATCACCATAACCTAACACTAAAATCCCTATTCCAGCAAGAATTGGATCCATAAACGTAAATGAGAATATAACAAGAATTAATAACGCAATTGGGAAATAAACTGTTCCCAAATTATTATCTTCTTTTCTTTCCATTGATTTAAAAATATTTTTCTTATATGATAAATAGTTTAAAACAATAAAAATGATTGGTGGAATAATTGCATAGTACATATTATTAAACATAAAAATAACAAAAAACCACCAGTTAGATACTCCTATATGAACAAGTTTTCTTGTTCCTTCTTCCCCAATTATTTGTTTTTTTTGAAGAATTGTTGATGCTCCAATTATTAAAAACACAAAAACAAATGATAAGATAACCCCTAATATATTATTCATACTCTTTCTTTACCTCTTCCAATAGAATGATTTTATCTTTTTTTGAAACAAAATTTCTTTTAGTTAAAACATCGTATTCACTATCTTTACACGCTTTAATTATTCCCCTATAAAATTTAAGTGCTATAAGTAATGGTATTCTAGAGTCTTTAGGAAATAAATATAATTTCTCTTTTGCTTTATCGTAATATTGATAAGCTATATTTGCAATATAATCAAAAAGGTTTTTAAACTCTTCTGTTATTTGCTTATTTTTTATTGTGTCCAAATCAACATTAAATTGATTTAAAATTTCTGTTGGTAAGTAAACTCTTTTATTATCATAATCTTCACCAACATCTCTTAATATATTTGTAAGTTGCATTGCAACACCAAGTTCAAAAGAAATCTCTTTCAACAATTTATATTCTTTTGAATCAGTTAATACATAAACAAGCATTTCACCAACACTTGATGCCACTTTTGTACAATAATTGATTAGTTCATCAAGTGTTTTATACTCTTTAAAATCAAAATCCATTTTTTGACCTTCAATCATATCAAAATATGGTTTAAAATCAAAATTGCTCGGATATAACTTTTTTCTAACATCCGATAATGCTCTAAAGATATAATTATTAGCAACGTTATGTGTCACAAAATTTGCAAGTTCCTTATACAGTTCAATTAAACCTTCAAAATTGTTAGCCTCATCTATTATATCATCAGCATATCTACAATACGCATATATTGCATAAACCGCATTTCTTCTTGATTCATCTTTTAACATACTAAACGCTTTATAAAAGGTTTTTGATGACTTTTTAATAACCATTTCACACTTCTTATAATCTAACATTAATCCTTTATTCATTTTTATCATCCTTTAATATTTCATTTACGGCTAGTTTAGACGATGTTAAAACAATTGGAACACCTGCTCCTGGATGATTACTGCTTCCTGTGAAATAAAGATTATTAACATATTTTGATTTAACTTGTGGTCTAAAGTAATTACTTTGTAATAATGTTGGTCTTAGACCAAAAGTTGCACCAAATTTTAAATTGAATTTTTCTTCAAAATCATGTGGTGTAAATATCTTCATTACTTCAATATCATTTTTAACATTTTCAAAACCTTCTTTTTTACTTAGTATATCTAAGATAAAATCAGCATACTCTTCCTTTTTATCCCATTTGTTTTTTGTATGATGTAGATTTGGAACCGGTACTAAAATGTAAAGAACTTCTTTATCAGCTGGAGCAAGACTTTCATCTAATTGTGTTGGTGAATAAACATAGAATGATGGATCATCTGGAATATTATCCATAAATAAATCATCCACATTCTTTTTAAAATTCGAAGTGAAATATATCGTGTGAAGACTTGTTTGATATTTCTTTTTCATTCCTAAATAAATCATGAATGATGATGATGAATATGTCATCTTATCAATTTTTTTAGGAATATACTTTTTCTTATATTTATTATCTCTTATCAAATTATCCATTGCATATGGGAAATCAGCATTTGATAAAACAATATCTGCTTCAATCATCTCATCATTTACAATAATTCCTTTTGCTACTTTATTCTCAATTACTATTTCTTCAACATTTTGATTTAATTTTATTGTTCCACCAAGCTCTAAAAATCTTTTTTCCATTGCTTTAGCCATTTGATACATACCACCCTTAATATACCAAACACCATACAATAGCTCAATCATTGGAATGATAGTATATATTGATGGCCCCGTAAATGGTGAGACTCCAATATATAAAGTTTGAAAAGCTAGTGATTGTTTTAATTTCTCACTTTCTACAAATTTACCAATTGAATCATATGCATTGCTAAATGTTTTTAATTTCAATGCTTGTCGCATTGTTCCCAAATTATAAAAATCACTTGGTTTTCTAAATGATCTTTCAATGAAATATTTTTTAGCAACTAAATAACGCTTATAGACATCTGCTAAATATGCTAAATATCCCTGAGCATCTTTTTCACTAAACATTTCATTATCTTCAGTCATTTTAACTAAATCATTTGTAGCGTGTAGAATAGTTCCATCTGGAAACTCTAACTTAAACATTGGATCTAAGCGAACCATCCTAATATAGTTATTAGGATTAACTCCTGTATATATAAAAAGTTCTTCGTAGATATCTTTCATCATTACAATCGTTGGTCCAACATCAAATTTAAAACCTTCAATGTCTAATTGATACATTCTCCCGCCTATTTTTTTGTTTTTTTCATATATAGTTACATCATAACCTTTATGTTGTAATCTAACCGCCGCTGCAAGTCCTGCAGTTCCCGCCCCAATAACAACTACTTTCTTCATTAATACTTCCCCTTTCAAACACCTCAATCTATTTTAATTATACTTTAATTCTTTAGAGTTACTGTTAAAATGTTCTAAACGACACTCTTATTGTTCCAAACAACAAAAAAGTCAACCTGAATTTCAAGTTGACTTGAGCCTACATCAAGAAATATGCAATAAATGGACTACTAAATATCACTATATATACAATACTTATCCAAGGTTGGTAGTTAATATAAAACTCTTTTGCTGTAAGTGACCACGGATGTTTAATAACAATCCAGCCAAAATAATCAAATACAACTGCAACACCACCCCATATTAATGAAGTAAATATAACATTTGAAATTGTTACTTCATCTAGACCACTAAAATATATCCAAGCAAAAATTGGAAATATAATTATATTATATATAGCGTGATACGGTTTAGTTTTCTCATATCCCTCACCCATTGAATTCTCATCCATAGGTTTCATCTTTAAGACAAAAATATTAAATGTTGTATGTAACATTCCAATACATGTAACTACTATATATGCAGTCCAAAACCACAACATTGATGAACCAAATTTTTCCATTTTTTTCTCCTCTTTACTTAATTATAAATGCAGTAATCATATCAACACTAGGTAAAACATAATTCTCATTTACCAATTGAGCATTTGCAACACCTTGAATAGTTGTAAATAAATGTGTAGCCATTGCTAAAGCATTTCCACTTCTAAATACACCACTTTTTTGACCTTCTTCTAAAACCTTCGATAGTTGAACATACAGATTACTAAATTTTTCCATTATGAAATCTCTATTATCGATTGAATCATTTAAAAAAGCTAATGACATCAATGATAATAATCTCGCTGTTTTAAAACTTTCAGTCATTGAATTTAACATTCCTGAAACTAATTCTAAAACAACAATTTTAGGATCTTTGATATACTCAATCATTTGTGGTAAAAAGTCCATCGAACTGGTTGCTTCAAAAACTAGTTCTTCAAATAAATCTTTCTTTGATTTATAGTATCTATACATTAATCCCGTACTTATATTTGCAGATTTTGCAATATCTTGTATACTTACTTGTGTAAATCCTTTTGTAGAAAACAGCAATAAACCTGCATCTTTAATTTTACTTTTTGCTTCCTCTCGCATGTTTTCAAAACGTTGTTCTTGCATATTCCCTCCTAATGAATAATTATTCATTCATTATTTTAATATAAAAAAAGTGTTTTGTCAATATAAATTCTAAACTTATATTAAAACACTTTTAAATTCTAAAAATAATCTGAAAAATAAGGAGCTTGTTGTTCTATAGCATCTTCTAACATATCTATTGTTTCATCACTTGCATTGATTCTTCTTATTTGTTTTAAGTACTCAGGACGTTTATATCCTAAAAGCATCGTAGTAAGGGATCCAATATCTATACTATCTTCAACCTTCTTTTGAACTCTATTTATTTCTCCTTTTCCATCTTTCGAAATAAATAATTCAAAAGTGCCAGAATTCCATTCAAGTAATGGATCAGATAAATTAAATATCCATTTTCTATCATGTGTATCTGCTTTAAATGGATATTGTTTTATAAAACCAACAACATCGACAATTCTCCCCATAAAATATGGTGAGATACTCTCTTTAATATCTGCATCTTCTAATAAAAATGATAGTAGTTCATCAGTATAAGTATCCCCTTTAACTTTACTTATCATTGAAAAATGTGCACTTACAAAATTCCATAGAGCAGTTCTCGCATCTTCATTTAAAAAATGCATCTCTTTAATATAAAATATTTCCTCATCTATATAATATATTAAAGCTCCTTCTAACTTTTCTTTCTCACTATAATAAACAGCAGCCATAATATCTGGTCTATCCCATCTAAAATATTCACTCCATGCGATATCATCTCTTAATAAGGCCCCATGCGTTTTCATAGCGAATATTAAATAAGCTTCTTTTACCTCATCACCTTCAGGATCAACTCTAACAACATCGCCTGATACCTTATGATATTTAGGTAATTGATAGTCACTAATTTCATAACTAATTTTATTACTTATTAATTCCCATCCTTTTTTTCTATAGTAAGGAATTGAATATGGAAAGAGATATGCAATAGTTTGGTCCTTTTCTTTCATTTCAACCAAAGATTGATAGATCAGTTTCTGCATTAAACCTTTATTTGCATATTCCGGAAAAGTTCCAACACCAGTTACCCCAGCCATTTTAAACGTTTTTCCATAAATTCTAACATTGAAATCATAAACTGCTATTTGTGAAACCAACTTATCTTGATCAAACCATCCAATAACATTAGCTTTTTCAAGTGCAGGGGATTTATCTTTAATTATTTCTGCTTCTTCCCAACCAGTTTGAGTTAAATCTCGATTAGTAACTTGAAATACATAACGCAATAATTCGTTATATTGATCTAAATCTTCAATTGTAACTTTTTTCATTTTTAATGAATGTCTAATTGCCATGCTATCTCTCCTTTTAATCTTTAAGTTTAGTATTTAATGACTTTTGTTGTTAAATTATTTTCACTTCTTTACCTGAAACAACAATAACTTCTTTATTACTTATTGGTTGTAAATTTAATTCACTAGCATATGTCTTCAATATTTTCTCAACTGCATTCTTGAAAGGAAAATTTCCTTGATGTGGAACAGTATAAAACTCTACTAAAGCTAAACCTTTTAAATCACTTAATTCAGGCGCTTTCTTTATTGTATCCATTAGTTTAATGTACTCAATATTTGGTGATGTAATAATTGACCCTGCCGATTCACCAATATATAATTTACCTTTTTCAACTTCTTGTTTAATCATTTCAAATGCATTAGATTTTTTTAACTCTTGTAATAAATAAAACGTATTACCACCTGATATATATATAATATCATTTTCCAAAATTTTTCTTTCTATTTCGCTATTATCTGCTTTTGAAACATCAAGTAAATCTACAATCATACCTAATTTTTCAATTGATTTAATTCCTGATTTAATATTTACATTAAATTTTTCAACATTTCCTGCTGTCGGAATAAATGTTACTCTTTTTCCTGTTAAATCACCTGTAAATTCATATAATTTTTCATGTACATCTTTAAAAGATGAAGTTAAAAACAATTTTTTCACAGCTTATTTCTCCTCATTATTTTTTTTATAAAACCATATCATAAATATTATTGCTACAACAATACTTACTATATTACATATAATAGCGATCACATTATTTTCTATTTTTCTTACTATTAAAAGATTTATGTTTAATATTACTAATGGTACTATAAATAGAATATATCTTTTAGTTGTCATGTTTATCCTCGTCTTATATTTTTTATAGTTTTATTATATCATTTTCAATTAAAATATTTATAAGTTATAATATAAATATAAAAATTGGGGTGATACGATGCAAAGTAAAATAAATATTTTCAACGTTATTAAAGACAGTTTAAAATTAATAAAAAAGAATTTTTGGGGATATATTATAACAATAATAGGAATTGAAGCACTTGCTTTATTTGTAATGAATGAATTTGGTAAAAGAGTTTTTAATATTGCTTTACTAACTGCAAATGTCGGTGGAATAACAAACAAAAATTTTACTGTTATTTTTAAAAATCCAATAACAATTTTTCTATTACTTACAATCATTGTTATCTCAGCAATCTTTGTTGTTCTTCAAATAACAATAACTAATTATTATGCAAGTAGAGATTATAGTAAAGAAAAAACAAATATCAAAACACCATTTAAAGCATTGAAAAAAATTAAACCCGCACATCTCTTAGTTTTAATCATCTATATTTTTTTAATAATGCCTAACGGAAATTTAGGAGTAGCATCAGGTTTAACTGCCAAAATCCATCTTCCTCGTTTTATTGTTGATTCTATCTTTGAAAACACATTTTATACTATAGTCTATATTAGTGGTATTATACTCTCTTTCTATTTAAACCTCCGATTCTTTTATACATTTGCAATTTTTACTAATGAAGATTTATCATTCATTGAATCTATGAAAAAAAGCTGGCAATTAACTAAACAAAACTTGCTTAAAATACTACTTTTAGTATTAATAATTACTTTGTTGTCATTATTATTCATATTGTTAAGTTATGGAATCAATTATGGTTTATATTCTATATTAAGTAGTCTTTTCCCAAAACATAGCAACATCATAAGATCAACTTTACAAGAGTTATTTGTTTTTACATATGTTATAATCTTATCTGCATCAACAATTTTTTTAATCCAAATAACTGTTGTAAGTTATCACCAAATTGAAGCTAAAAACATAATTTTTACTTCTTCAAATTTTGTAACACCTATTAAAAAGATGGTAACAATAAGTTTATCACTGCTAATATTTTTAAGCTTAACAATCATTATTCATAACAATCAAAAGAATCCTAATCTTTCTGGTGAAATTATGATTGTATCTCATCGAGGTGAATCAGTATACGCGATTGAGAATACTTTGGATTCATTAAGAATTGCAAATACTCATAATCCTTCCTATGTTGAAATCGATATTCAACAAACAAAGGATAATGAAATAGTTGTTTTTCACGATTCAACGCTTAGAAGACTTGCGAATAGAGCTAACACAATAAAATCACTTACTTTAGCAGAACTAAAAAACATAACACTAAGACACAACGGTTATGAATCAAAAATTGCATCTTTTGATGAATATTTATCATTAGCTAAAGAATTAAATCAACCTTTACTAATTGAGATTAAAACTACAAACCAAGATAGTATTACATTTATGAATGATATAATAACTAAAATCGAAGCACTCGATATGATGGAAATGGTGATTTTTCAATCACTTGACTTAAACTTTATCATAAAATTTAAAGAACAATATCCAAATATCACAACAGGTTATATAATCGGATTTACTCTTGGTTCACTAGAAAACTATAATGTTAATTTCTTCTCAATTGAATCATCATCAATAACAGCCAGAATATTATCAGATATTGAAAGATATAATAAATCTCTTTTTATTTGGACGGTAAACGATCGAGCAAGAATGCAAACTTACATTCAATCAAATATTGCAGGTATTATTACCGATTATCCTGGAATGGCCAATACTATAAAAAAAGAGTTCGAACGTAATCATTTTAATCGTGTTTTTTGGAGATTAGATTTCAAGTTCTACTAATATTTAAAAAATATACCTCATACATAAGGCACTGATAAAACCAGTATTCTAAATGTATAAGGTATATTTTATTTTAATCTCATTAACTTTAAAACTATTATTTTTTAAAAAAGATATCACTACTTATGATAGTTTACTTGCTAAAAGCCTTGCTACTAAAAAATAATTTACTCTGGAATCAATATCCAAGGAACCAAGAATTCTCTTATCCCAATTTGATGAATCAAGATTATCAGCAGCATATACGAAAGGATAAAAATTAACACCTCTTAATTTTGCAAATGCAGCAACTGCACTTATTTCCATTTCTACAACAATACACCCTTGTTTTTTTCTTTCCAAAAAGATTTCCATTGTTTCTCTATAAAAAGCATCCGTTGTCCATGTGTATCCTTTAACATAACTAATACCCGCAGCAGCGAAAATATTAGATATTTTATCATGTTCATATATATCAACAAAATCACTTGCTGGCATATAATGATAACTTGTTCCTTCATCACGATATGCTTTTGTCGGAATAACAATTTTTCCTGAAGTTATCGCTTTATCTAAAACACCACAAGCTCCATATAAGACAACATTTTTAATATCAAATGTATATACTATTTCTTCTAAAATACCTACTGTTATAGGTGCTCCTATTGGAGAAAAGTAAAAGATAATATCTTCAAAACCAACTACTTCATACACTGGAAATTTACCACTTGAAGATCCTATTTCAATATTTGGTAATTCATTAATCAAGTTCATTTCAATTAATTTTGTTTTTACTTTTGCTTGAAATGTAATAATAATTGTTTTAAAACTTTTAGGATATTTTGTTGCCACATCACTAACCTTTAAGATTTCATTTGAATCTCTATAACTACTTGTAATCATACTTATCCTCCGAAAATATATTATGTAATTCTAACACATCATCTTTTTATTGTCAATTTTGTTTTTCTAAGTTATTATTAATTCTATTTAAATAAGGAATAAGCTTATTTAAATCATTTTTTTGATTTTTTATATTTAATTCAAAAACTATTTTCACTCCTTCATTATTAATGAAATTTAATTTATAATCATTGCCTATTGTTACTTTTTTAATGTTAACACTTATTAGATCATTATATTTAATCATAATCGGCTTTTCAGCAACTTTTATTCCATTTCTTCTAATTCTTTGCAATTTTAACCCTTTATTAGAAATAATAACCATATATTTCTTTTTACCAAAAACATTTAGAATGCCTTTTAGTTGTATCCAAAAATTTGTAAAAATAAATATAGATGCTTTTGAAACTAATTTAGTATTAATAACATCTAATTCACCATATAATAATCCATCAAATAACTCATTGTTGTTACTCTTGTATGTGTCTTTAATTTTGTCTATTCTTGACATATCTGATAATCTCCTTTACTCTTGTTGCTACTATTATAATTGTTATGATTAATGCAATAACACTCCCTAATATTGTTAATCGTTCAATCATATTCTTTGGGGCGAAAACATATGTACAAACTTTTAAAAAACTAATAAATCCAAAAACAATATTACCCGCAATAATATTTTTATTTACATCATAATAAATAAAATAATAATCTGTTAAAGATTTTTTTCTATTATGATAAGCATTTGTATAATAATTCAAAATTTTCATAATTATAAAAAATCCAAAGTTTAAAACTAATATACCTAATGATATATTCCTTAGTAAATTATTAAGTATTGTGGGTATATCAGATAAAACAAATACTATAATAAATACTAAATCAATTATTAAACTGCATCCCAAATACTTTTTCTTATCTTCATTAAATTTACTAATCAATACTTTTGAATCACCTGTTGATTTAAGTAATTCATCAATTGTAATATTAAGAAGCTTTGAAATACTATCAAGCATATAAATCTCTGGTAAACCTCTTTTTGTTTCCCATTTAGATATTGTTTTTCTTGATACATATAAGATATTTGCTAATTCCTCTTGTGTAAGATTATTTGTTTTCCTATATTCTTTTAATCTCTCTGCAAACAATTCAGTATTCATATAATCATCCTCCTTGATTTAAGTTTAAATTAATTCATTCCTTAATGTCAATAAATTTTTGGCTACTTAACGTAGCATACATATTAATATCAATTTTATGACGTCTAGAACAAAAGCGAAAATAAATTTTCGCCTAATGTACTCTTTGAACACTTTTAATATATAATATGTATATGACAAAGACTGACTACATACTTAATACTTATACTGAAAGTTTAATGATTGCTAAATCTATAAGTAATAGAGTTTATCAAAATGAATTTAATAGACTTTTTAATTTGAAACATATTAGAGATAAATTTGATAATAAAATTACTATCAAAGATATCTTTTTAAATTGTTGGGATAAATTTAAATCTAATAATATAGATAAACTACGTTCTTCAGTTATTAAAAATGTCGAAGACATAATTTTCTGCAAGGACTATCGAAAGGGATATATTGCTTTTAGCTGTAAACGTTGTGATAATTTCACTTTTACAGCTTTTTCTTGTAACTCTAGGTTTTGTTCTACTTGTGGTAAAAAATATCGTGACTTTCGTTCAATAGAGATTCAGTCTAAACTTATTAATGTTTCTCATAGGCATTTTGTTTTTACTGTTGCTGAAGAACTACGTATTTATTTCTTTAAATATCGTGATATGCAAAACTTACTTTTTGATGCTGTTAATGATACTCTTACTAATACTTCTATCACTTCTAAAAAAGAAATTGCTAATAACTATAAATTAGGTTTTGTTTCTTTCTTACATACTTTTGGTAGAGATTTAAAACCTAATCCACATATTCATGCTTTAGTTGCTGAGGCCAAAGTTAGTTCTTCTGGTAATGTGAAAAAATATCATTATTTTCATTTTGAACAGTTAAGAAAATATTTTATGTTCTCTTTATTAAACCTAATGTCTAACTACTTAAATGAATCTCATCCTAGCGAACTAAAAGCTTTCAACATTCTAAAATACTATTTAATTAAGACTTACTCTAAAGGGTTTTATATCTATGCTCCTCCTAATAACTCTAAACTTACTACCATTAAAGATATTGCTAATTACATTGCTAGATATGGCTCTCATCCTGCTATTAGTGAATCTAGGATTGTTTCTATTGATTATGCTAGTAACACTATTACCTGGAAGTTTAATCCTCATGAAGATGATGGTCTAACTAGTGATGATCCTAATTATCAAGGTACTAAGTTTATTACCGAATCTATTGATGCTTTTATCATCAAACTTATCAGACATATTCCTGATAAGCATTTTCATCTTATTAGATATTTTGGTTTTTATGCTAATAAATCTAAAACTATTCCTAAAATACCCAAAATATTATGGATTAATAGAATTCGTATGTTAAAATCTATGTTGAAATATACTGTATTACTTTATAATACTTTTAAGTTCGATCCACACATTTGTAAGTGTGGATCCAAAATGACTTTTGATTATTCATTGTCTTATTTCCCTATGAAAGGTTGTGTTTTTTAGTGCCTAAATATTATTCTATTAAAAAGTTTGAAATTAGTGATGATAATCTCAAATCAAAATATCAAGATTATTTACGCGAAGTGTTATTAGGTAATCTTCCTGCTCCTGCTTTGTCTTATGAAAAGTTCATTGATTTTGAACCTATGTTTGAAGAGGTTATCATGAAATGTCTTGAATGTAAGTTCCAAGAAACTATTGAACATTCTCATATGTTATTTTCTATGTCTATAACTGGTACTCCTTTTCCTATTGAAACATGTCCTGTTTGTGGTATGACTGCTTTTATGCCTCTTGATATTTATCGCAAAATTAAAGGCTATAAGTAATAAATTATTTTAGTACTTTATTGAACCTTGTTTAAGGTTTTTTTCTGTTTATATTTATGTTTTTTTTAACTAACCCTGTTTTTGAATGATAAAATAGAATTTACTATATAACAAAAAAATCCAATGAAAGATACTGTAATAATCTTCCATTGGATATCAAGTTTTTTATACTCACTATATTATTTTTCAAACATAGTTTCATTTATAAATATTTTTTTATCTTTAAAATCTATCTTCATTTTTATTCCATATGGGATTATTGTTTTTGGATGAGCATGTCCAAAATTTAAGTTAAAAACAATTGGAACCATATACTCACTTGTTATATCCAAAATAATATCTTTATATTCATTGTAATAAACTTCATCTTGTGGTTTACCTACTATAACTGCTGAAACATTTTTAAAAATATCCTTCTTTTTTAATTCATTAAGCATTTCTCGATAGTGTTTTGGATTATGTTTTTCCTCACTAGTTTCTAGAAATAATATTTTATTCTTCCAATCACTTGGAAAAAGACTATATCTTTCAATAATTTCTTTTTCTTCTTTATATCTTTCACTCACAATAGCATCATATAAACTTTCCAAGCATCCACCTAACAATATACCTTCAACACTATTTTTTCCTCTAAAAAATTCGAATCCACGTTTTTCAGCATGTGATATTCTACTAGTTCCTAAAACTAAATTCGAAAAGTCACTTCTTTCTTCGTACCATAGACTACTAGATTTAATTTCATTTTGTTGTTCATTAACAAAGAATCTCATAAAACTTTCTTTAGTATATGGTAACATTTCACTGTCTAATTCTGCTAAATCAACTAAAAAATTTGGTCCATAATAACTAACCATTCCAAGTTTATAAAACATTAAATGATTTATTGTTGTATCTGAATATCCAGTAAAAACTTTAGGATTTGATTTTACTTTTTCGATAAAGCTTTTATCTTCCATTAAGTATGGTAAAGTTCTAAAAGTATCATCCCCACCAATTACGCATATAATACCTTTTATTTCATCATTAAAAAATGCATCTTTTAAATCCTGTGCTCTATCTTGAGGATTATTTTTAATGTGTTCTAATCCTTTTAATGAATTAGGCATAAATACAGGAATAAGTCCAAAACTTTTTAATCTTTCAATTCCTAGATTAAGTTGATGACTTGTAAACTTTTCTCCAAGAATTCCACTAGATAAACTCACAATAGCAACTTTATCACCTTTATTTAATTTTTTAGGTTTTATCATATAATTCACGCTTTCCAAAGATTAAAATATAGATTTATAATCTTATTCTCCTTCAATTTCATATACATATCCATTTTTGCCTTGATTTTTAGCCTTATAAAGCAATTTATCAGCTTTATCAACTAAATTTTTACGTTGAAGTGCTCTTACTACACCAATTGAAATAGTTACTTTAATCTCTTCATCACTAAATATTTTTTTCATTATTTCATCTAATATTTTTTGAAGTAATTCTTTAATCCTTATTTCATCCATAAAAATTAATCCTAAAAACTCATCTCCACCTATTCTATAGAAATGATTATATTCAGTTTCATATTTTTTCAATACACTTGCCAATTCAATTAAAACTTGATCACCAATTTTATGACCGTATGTATCATTTATTTTCTTAAGATTATCAACATCTAAATAAATGACATGAAGATTTTCATTTGTATATCTTATATTATAATGATAATCAAAAGTATATTTATTATATAAGCCTGTTAGAGGATCAATATGTGAGTTATACCATGCAATTTCTTCATTTGACATACTTTTACTAATTTCAGAAAAAACACAATAATTTATTTTAGAATTTTTAGATACTGGTCTTTGATATGCATTTATCCAATATCTTTTATTGTTAACTAAAATTGGAAAAACAATTTTATGTGCTTTATTATTTTCTAAAAAGAAATCTTTTAATTGTTTAAATGCCTCTTTTTTCCCTAAGACTCTTGCATAATCATTATTAAAATCAAAATAATTTAAAAGCTCACTCAACATTATTTTATTCTTATTTTCAAGTCCTAATATTTCTAAATTTCCCAACATTACAGTAAATTCAATATCATCTTCAACATTAATAGAAAAAAGGAAAACGCGTTCTTTACTATCTAATATTAAGTCATCTAGAATATTCAAACCAAACTCATTCTTTAATCTCTCTTGTGCTTTTAAAAAGTATTCATTTTTCATCACTAACACCACCTACTTGAGTTTATCTATATTATACTATTTTTCGTACAAATAAAACTATTATGATTAATATGTTTTATTTTATCATTTTTTTCATATTTATAAACAAAGAAAAATACTTTGGATTTTTAATAATCCAAAGTACACAATCAATATTAACTATTTATTTTATTCTACCATTTAAACTATAATCAAATTTTGAGTTTCAACAAATCTTTTTTATACTAGAAGAGTATATCATCTGTTTAGAAATTTTCGATATTCTTATATTTACTTAAGATTACTTAAAACATCGGAAACAGAATTTGTTTGATTTTTTGCAAATGAGATTGCATCAACAACACCACTTTTAATCCCATAACTATCATATCTTTTAAACATAGGAATATCATTATAATCATCACCAATAACATGGATACCCCCATTAAATCCTATTAGTTTTGTCAATCTATCCACACCATGTCCTTTATGAATCCCTGACATTCCAATTGCAACATACTGATTATTTGGATATGCAGTAATTCCATCATCCCCTAGTTCAGCATTAATCTGCGCCGCTAGTTTAAATGCACTTTCAGGATTATATGTGTCAACATAGTATCCTCTAACTTGATTAACATCAACATCTAACTTATTAATATTTTGCTCACCAATTATTCTTGCTTGATCAATACCATTAGAAAGCATATATTCTTTAACATTGTGCTTACTTAAAATATCTTGAATAAGATGAACTGTCCTAGAATCAAGTTCATGTGAATACATTACTTCAATTTTTTGATTGGTTGCTATTGCACCATTTACACCAATAATATAATCAAAAGGTACTTGGTATTTTTTTAATTCCGTAAGAACTGAATTAATTGGTCTTCCAGTACAAATTGAAAATATATTCCCATTTTTTCTAAACTCTTTAATTGCTTCAATATCACTTTTTTTAACTTCATTATTTATTAATAATGTACCATCAAAATCACTTGCAACAAAATGCATAAAAATACCTCCTAAAATAAAGCTATTAACTTTATGCTTTAATTTATAATAACATTTAACTTATATAGTTTCAATATTTAGTATCTTTATAACCAATATATCCATCGTTATATTCAATTAATTTACAATATGCTATTTATTATTTGATAAATATTTGTTTTTTATGTAAAATCATATATATAAAAGAAAAAGGAGATTCATATGGCTTATATTAATGATAAAAATCCAACTGTTACACTAACAGTTAAAGACTTTGGTGACATTAAAATTCAATTGTTTCCAGAAGTCGCACCAAACACAGTAGCAAACTTTATATCTTACGTTAAAGATAATTATTACAATGGATTAATCTTCCATAGAATTATTAAAGGATTTATGATTCAAGGTGGTTGGGGTGCATCTAAGAATGATCCAATAAAGGGTGAATTTAATCAAAACGGATTTAAAAATCCATTATTACATACACGCGGTGTAATATCGATGGCGAGAACCCAAAATCCAAATTCTGCAACTTCTCAATTTTTTATTATGCATAAAGATAGTCCTCATCTTGATGGAGGTTATGCTGGTTTTGGACAAGTTATTGAAGGGATTGATGTTGTTGATAAAATCGCATCAGTAAGAACAGATTTTCAAGATAAACCATTAGATGATGTGATTATCGAATCGATCAATCTAGATTTAAAAGATTATAAAGAAATCCCTGTAGAATATATTAAATAAGTATAAAGACAAAGGTAATCCTAGCGGACTACCTTATTTTTTTCAATTTCATCAACTGCACTTTGATAATTTTGTTTAGCACTTTCATTCAACCAGTAATTTGCTTTGTCTTGATTTTCTTTAACACCAAATCCGTCACGATAACATTTATATAATTGATATTCAGCACTTGCATATCCTTGTTTTGCTGATTTTTCATACCACATAAATGCAATTTTAGAATCAACTTCCACAAATTTACCATAAGCATAACATAATGCCAAATTATACTCTGCTACACTATATCCTAAGTATGCTGCTTCTTTATACCATTTAAAAGCCACTTCTAAGTTAATATCTACTCCATATCCTAATTCATAAAATAAACCAACATTATTAATTGCCATTGAATTCTTATAATCAGCAGCTTTTTCATAATAACTTAAAGCTGCTTTATAGTCTTGTTCAACTCCAATACCATGCTCATATAATCTCCCTAAATTATAAAGAGCGCTTGAATTACCATTTTTAGCAGATTCATTGAACCAATAAAATGCTTTTTCATCATCAATATCAATCGTTGTTCCATTTTCATAAAAATAGGCCAAATTACATTGAGCTATTGCATTACCATGTTCTGCTGCTTTTAAATACCATTTAACTGCTTCTTCTAAATTAACATCAACTCCAAGACCACATTCATATATATAACCAATATTATTCTCAGCACGTTCATTCTCATCTTTAGCTGCTTTGAGATACCAATTCATTGCTTTATGATAGTCTTTTTCCGTTCCTAATCCATTTTCATAAAGATATGCAAGATTAGCTTGTGCGCTTGAATTTCCTTGAATCGCTGATTTTTCGTAAAACTCAAAGGCCTTTTGATAATCTTTTTCAACACCTTCTCCAAGTTCATACTTAAGTCCTAAATTTAATTGTGATTTTGAGTATCCTTGTTCTGCAGCAGACTTATACCAATAAACTGCTTTTTCATAATCTATTGATACTCCATTACCTTTATCGTACATATAAGCTAAGTTATGTTGTCCAACTTCGTCGCCACGTTCTGCAGCAATTTCATAGTAATAAAGGGCTTTTTCATAATCAGTATCTACTCCAAGTCCACTATCATACATATATCCTAAACTAACAGTTGCAGATGTATATTTTTGCTCATGAGCTTTTAAGTACCAATTGATTGCTTCTTCATAGTTTGCTTCTGTACCTTTTCCATAGGCGTATAATTGACCAAGATTATGTTGTGCAGTAGCATATCCGCCTTGTGCGGCTTTTTCGTACCAATAGAGAGCTTTCTCATAATCAATATATCCCATTTTTCCATGTTCATATATAACACCTAAATTTGATTGAGCAATTATAAATCCATTATTTGCGGCTTTTTCATAATATTCAAGACCTTTTTCAATATTTGGTTCACCATATTGACCCATCTCATAAATATATCCTAAATTATTTTGAGCTCTCGCATTTTCTTGTTTACTAGCCTCTTCATACCAATAAACAGCTTTTTCAATACTCTTTTCTGTGCCAACACCTTCAGCATATAGATATGCTAGATTTGTTGCTGCAATAGAATCATTTAGCATTGCCGCTTTTTCATAATAATCAAGAGCCATTTTTAAATTTTTTTTATATCCAATACCTTCTTCATAGAAATAACCTAATGTTAAAAATGCTTTTGGAAAATTATTATCTTTAGCTTTTTCATACCATTTAATTGCTTCTTGTAAATCTTCATTAACAAAAACTCCATATCTATAACATTCTGCTAGACTATACATTGATGCAGGATATCCTAATTCAGCTGCTTCCTTGTATATTTCAAATGCAGCTTCTAGATTAGTTTCTGTCCCATATCCATACTCATAAAAAAATGCTAAACTTTGCATTGCAGGTGCATAATTATTTTTAGCAGCTTCGTTATACCAATAATAAGCATTATCTAAACTTTCTTCAACTTCGATCCCATATTCATAGAAATATCCAAGTGAATATTGTGCATAACTATGACCTCTTTCAGCAGCAGTTTGATACCAAAATAATCCTTGGACTGCATCTTTTGTAGTTCCAATCCCATAAAAATAATATCTCCCTAAATCTGCTTGAGCATTTAAATGTTTTTTATTTCCTGCTTTTAAAAACTGATTAAAAGCAGCACTATCGTTCACTTCTGTACCAAGTCCATTTTGATAGCATAATCCTAAATTATAGATTGTATTTGGTGTTTCAGATTTACTTGCTTCTTCATACCAATAAAATGCTAAATCATCATTTTTCTCAATAAATATTCCTTCTCTATTAAAAAAAGCTAAAAATAATTGTGCACTATGTAAACCTTCTAGTGCAGCTTTTTCACACCAATTAAATGCTTCAACATAATCTTTTTCAATAGATCCTAGTCCTTCAAAATAGAAAACACTCAATAAATAAGCACTATAAGTATCATTAGTTGCTTCTTCTAATAATCCTTCAAAAGAAATATAATAGTAATAATTCGCTTTTTCTAAATCTGCTTGTACACTAACACCCATTTCATTCATCCAGCCAATGTAATATCCTGCTTTAGGGTTTTGATCATTGTTATAACTCTTTTTAAAATATTCAATTGCTTTATTTAAATTCACTTCAATTCCATACCCTTCATAATACATTACTCCTAAATAAAGGTATGCTAAAGCATTATTCATGTTTAATGCTAAACTTTCTAACTCCGCTATTTCTTTTTTTATATACAACTCATAAATATTCATAATAAATTCCTTCCAATAAAGAAAAATACAACAAGAAACTATATATCTTGTTGCATTTTGTTTCTAATAAATAAATTATATCATATATATCATTGACATTAATCTTCATATTAGTCTCATCTAGTTATTCTTCTTCCAAGAGATTGTTTTTACTTTTTATGAACCTCAAGAATCTTTTTAGCTGTATTAATAGTTCTTATTGTTACTAAATTATTGACTTTACTGCTTGCAAATTTTGAAAGAACTGTTTTTTGAAATGCTGATAATTTGGCACGCCAATAAAAAACATTTTTATAGACATACATACTTTCATGTTCTGTTACCTTAGATTTTAAGGCTTCAAATATTTCTTCCGTAGAAGTTGGCGGAATAACAAAAATAATCGTATCATAATAATCTTTATCTATTTCTTGTAATTCTAATGGTATATTATCTATTACATCAATAAGATTATCAATTTCAATAATTAAAACAGTAATATCAAGATTAAACTCTTTTTTAATAATTTCCTCGGAGGCTCTTTTTATGCTTTCAATATCTTTTTCATCACTTGAAAAAATAACATTGCCACTATTAATATATGTTTTAACATTAATATACCCAAATTTTTCAAATGCTTCTTTAAGTTCTTTCATTGGAACTTTATTCTTTCCACCAACATTAACCGCTCTAAGTAATGCTACATATGTTTTCATATTAATCCACCTTTTTTTATTTATCTATAATAAATTTCCTATTTAAACTGTACCTTTTTTATAAGAGATCCACTTAATATATTATATTTTACTTATTTTCTATATTCAATATTTGCTTTCCTTGCTTGTTCTGTTAACTTTCTTGTTGGTATAAAAAACTTTTCACCATCTTTAATAAAATTCGTTCCACATTGCCTAAAGTTAAAGTTCACATTATGTTTCATACATTGTTTTCTAATATCTAAAACCCAATCAAAATCTAATGGTCTAGCATTTATGTCTGATTCTCCCCCAACGACAACAAGTTCAATATCTTTCAAATATGGTTCGATATTAATACGTTCAATTAATGGTTGGCAAACAATATTTTTATGTTTTATTGGTAATCTGTTTAATATACTTAACTTTTTATCAACATTCTTTTGGTTTTCAACAGATACTCCAACAACTAAATTATCATATCCATCATTCCAATCATCTGGTAATATATTTTCAAATCTATCAATTCTTTTTGTTAAAAAAAGAAAAATTAAATCACTTCTTTCTTTTATCATTTTATAACATTCTAGTCGCCATTCATCTGCTTCTTCAATTAAAAAATCGGAACTAAAACAAAGATACACAATTGATCCACTCTTAATCTTGTATTCACCATTTTTATTTTTTTCAATTGGTTTATAAAAATCTTTCGTTTTAACAATTAGATTTGTATCAGTATTTCTTTTATAATCACCTTTATGAATATAACAAAACTTACAACCATCACTAACTCGATGGCAACCTCTCCAAGGATTCCAAAGCATTATCTCACCTATCCTTATCTATGAAAAAACTTTTTCTATTAATATTAAAATCATTATACTTAATAGAAATCATTAATTCTTCAAGTATTACTAACGATGCAAAAACTAGTACAAAGAAATAATAAATATCATTAACAAAATTGGTTATTACTGGAATTAAAAAAATTAGAAAGCCTAAAGCTTTATTTCCAATTGTATGAACAATAAACATTTTTTTATATTTGAAATAATTAATAAAAATAACAATAAGCTTAATAACAAATAAAACTATTAAAATCGTTATATATCCTAATACTAATTCATTTTTATTAACACTTATCCAGATAATTGTTATTGAGAATAAAAAGAAATCAGAAAAACTATCAAGTTGTGCACCAAGTATAGTTTCTTGTTTTAGTTTTCTAGCTAAAAAACCATCAACAACATCACTTAACCCAGCAAGAATATAAAAAATAAAAAAATGATTACTTCTAATGAAAAATATGCTAACAGCTACCAATATTATTCGTATTAATGTAACAATATTTGGAATATTGATTTTTTTCATAAACTCATGTAATAATTAAATTGTATTAGGTTAGTTAGAATACAACTTAATTATTTACTCCCTTCTTTCTAATTTAATATAATATAAATGTACTGTGGATTTGTTACATATTTATACAGCATTGACTGTTTGAAGGTGACGCTTACCACGGTCTTTATTTTAATCAGCAATAGTTAGTTAGCGCTTTGACGCTTTTTACATGATTATGAGATAAAGACTTGCTGGACTTAACACAGTACCAAAAATTTAATTGGAGGTGTGTACTTATGATCTACATTGGAATAGATATCTCTAAGTACAAGCACGACTGTTTCATCGCCACTGAAACAAGTGTGTCGTTTTCTTTTGAAAACAATTCATCAGGCTTTAAGGAGTTATTAGAACACTTTAAACCATTTAACAAAAGTGAAATGATAATAGGCCTTGAAGCTACAGGTCATTACGGAGATAACTTAAAATCATTTCTTTCTTCCCATGGATTTTCATTCATGGAAATTAACCCTCTCTTAGTCAAGAAGTTTAGCGACTCTAAATCACTAAGAAAGTTAAAAACAGATAAGAAAGACGCAAAATTAATCTCTGAGTATATGATGACTGTAGACTACAAAGCCTATCATCATCAATCTTATCATATAAGTGCCTTAAAATCACTAACACGTGAACGTTCAAAACTTATTTCATTTAGGACTGCTCAATACAACATGATAACCAAAACACTTGATATTATTTTCCCTGAGTTTAATCCTTTTATGAAGGAACAAGGCTATTCAGATACTTCTTTATATATCTTAAGCTATTTTAAGTCTCCAGATAAAATAGCCAAGATGACTGATCTTCACTATGATAAAATTAGAAAAAAATCAATGGGTAAGTTTTCTTATCCTAAGTTTATGAAACTTAAGGAATTAGCAAAAGAAACAATTGGTACTAGCCAAGACTATCATTTAGATAGACTTAGTACTTCGATATCTTACGTTGAGAAACTTAATACAGATATCAAAGTGATTGAATCTAGGATTACCGAATTAATGAAGAAATATCCTACATACTTTGGAAGTATTAAAGGTATTGGAATACTTACCGAAGCAATTATTCTAGCTGAATACGGTAATATTTCTCTTTATGATAGTCCTTCTCAGATGGTGTCATATGCTGGATTAGATTCAACAATTAAACAATCTGGAACCATGTCTACTACCGGTAAACTAGTTAAACGTGGCAGCAAATATTTACGATCCGCCTTAATCAATATAACTTTGATATTGATGGTTAACAACCCCTTATTTTATGCTTATTATCATAAGAAGAAACAAGAAGGTAAACACCATAGGGTAGCGCAAGTAAATCTAGCAAAGAAACTTATTCGAGTTATACATCACTTAGAAACAACTAAAACATATTTTGATTCGAGTCTTCTAAAATAACTCTTTACTTAAACTGTGGCGGTTAAGTAAAAGTCATCTGTAATAACTAGTAAAACCTCATTTCTAAGCAAATAGAGGTCTTTTCGTGTTTTCTTTAAAATAACACTTGACTTTTAATAGTTAGTCACCTTCATTCTTAATTTGAAAAAGAAATCACCTTCATTCTTAATTTGAAAAAGAAATCAATACTAATAAATTGACTTCTTACTTTACATCTTTATTTTTTATCTAATTCTAAAACTTGTAAAACTCTCATTTGTTCATTAATGTTCTCATCAATTAAATACTGTTCAAAAACAATCGTATTTTTAAGTTTATATTCTTTATGTTTAGAATACTTATTAAGTAAGTATTCCCAAGAATTATTCAAATCCTTAAACAAAACAACTTGTCTTACAACTAATCCTCCTAGTATTTTACCTTTAAGTGGATTACCTTTAACCTTAATACTATCTGGAGTTACAATACATAATTGAAATACAAAATCATCATTTTGTTCTTTTCTAAAGTCATATCTTCCAAAAATATAAATTGGTTCACTAGGTTTTGTTAAGTCAATATTATGATCACTTAACCACTTCATACTATATTTTCTTCCTTCATCAATAGCATTACTACCTTTAAAATCATAAATACTTACATCAAATATTTTTGAATTTCTAATCTCATCAGTATTTACATTTGTATTTTTATAATCAATCGACATATATAAATCGATATTTCCAATATGATCTAACATCTCATCAAAACCATGATGTTCTTCTAGCCATTGTCTTTCTGATAATTGAAATTTACTATTTTGAAGCCAAGATCCAAATCTTTGCCAGGTTTCTGCAATTTTTCCCCCGATATCCATTCTATCTTCTTTTTTAACTGTTACAAGTGCATACATGCCACCTTTAATTATTTTTATATCTAATGGATTAGCATTTTTTTTCACTTTTTCATTTAGTGTAAGACAAACTTCATATCCATAAATACCACTATCATCTATTGGATTAGGATTGTTATATCCAAAGACTCTTAATCCCTCACTAACAATATCTAGTTTATTTTTTTTAACCCATTCTTTAAATAATGCAAATGCACCATCTTCTGGGTTTTTACCATAATAATTAAACGTTACAACCTCAAAATCATTCATATGTTTTAAAATTTGGATGTCTAATGCTTTTTCTTCTAATCTCATAAAATTCCTTTCAATTAAGTTAATTTTTTTAAACTTAAAGAAAGAGTATTGTTTCTTGTATTGAGATGGTAAAAACC
Source organism: Haploplasma axanthum (assembly GCF_900660745.1). GTDB lineage: Bacteria > Bacillota_I > Bacilli_A > Acholeplasmatales > Acholeplasmataceae > Haploplasma > Haploplasma axanthum. The sequence continues at coordinate 1,777,805 of NZ_LR215048.1, forward strand.
CAGTTATTTTTTTAAATGCTCTACTAAAAGTATCTAAACTTTCATAATCATATAAAAAAGATAAATAAGTTGCTGTTTTTCCGGATTTTAAATGCATAGCAGCCTCACTTATTCTTCTTAATCTGATATATTCTTTAACTGAATATCCAACGATTGATAAAAAGAATCTATATAGATTTGATTTTGACATTCCACTGCTTAAAGAAATTTCTTCAATATTTATTTTCTCTTCTAACTTGCCTTCTATCTTATCAATAGCGTTTTGTAGTATCTCATATATATTCACAACAATAACCTTCTTTCTAATTCAATTTTAACTAATTTGAATAGAAAAAACTCGACATTTTTTCCAAAGATAATCATAAAATAAAAAATATTTTCAACTATAAAAGTTTAATTGGTAAAAAATATCCAAATCTATACACAAGGTTTTCTATATCTAAATTAACATACCCTATATTAGAATAATATTCCATCGAAAATCCATAACTGTAATTTGGAATATATGACGTTTTCTTTAGATGTTCAAGTAAAAGATTATGTGCTCCACGTTCTAAATTAGGACTATCGCCCTCTATCCAAAGGATTGCAACTAAACATTTTGGAATATTAATATAATCATAATGAGGTAAAATATCACTTTCAATTTTTCTATATATATTACTCCTTAAAATTTAAAATCTATTTTTTTAAACATAGAATAATATCTTCCATCAAAAGGAATAAATTCTAAAACGCAAAAATCTGGATCTTTATGTTTTAATTCCGAGTTTGGATATGCACTTTTATATCCATCTTTCCAAAATTCTTTTTTAACATCTAAATCATTAACAATTTTCATAGTACCTTGTATACTCTATTTATAATTATAGTATTCGGTGAGTATACATTCCTTCCGCATAATTTTGTACTATAATTTAACTAAGGCGCCGTGGATTTGTTTCATATAAATAACGCTTTGACGTTCATTAGAGGCTCTTACCACGGTTCCTATTTTTACTATCAATTAGTTAGTTAACGCTTCGACGTTTTATCACAAGGATATAGAAATAGGATTCCCGTGCAAACTACGCGCCAAATAAATAGGAGGCGAGATCTATGTTCCATGTAGGAATAGATATCTCAAAATTTAAACACGACTGCTTTATAGCTACTAATGCAGGCGATACGGTTTTGTCATTTACATTTAATAATGACCATGAAGGATTCCAAACTCTAAAAAAAGAGTTAGTAGCACTAGGTGATAAAACCCAAATAAAAATAGGGTTAGAATCAACTGGACACTACGGAATCAATTTAAAATCATTTTTATCTAAGTTAGGATATACCTACTTAGAGTTCAATCCTCAATTAACGAATAAGTTTTCGAAGGCTACCTCGTTAAGAAAGACTAAAACTGATAAAATTGACGCTAAATTAATATCAAGTATGTTAGGTCACTTTGATTACAAAACCCTACATACATCATTTTATCATGAAAATGATTTAAAAGAATTAGTTAGACTAAGAGAAAATTATCTTGAGTCTAGAAGCAGGGAGTTAGTAAGACTCACTAACATCCTTGATAAGGTATTCCCAGAATTTAAACCTTTTTTTAACAATATATTAGGTAAAACCCCTTTATATATCTTGAAAAAGTTTAAAACTAAGGAAAAGATTGCAAATCTTAATAATGACCATTATGATACTTTAAGGAAAATGTCAATGGGTAAACTTAGTTATCCTAGGTTTTCTAATCTAAGACATTTAGCTAAAGTATCGGTTGGTATATCTAGTAAAATCTATGAATCCTTGATTCCCATGATTGTAGATAACTATTATCATTTAACAGAGCTTATAAACCAATTAGATGAACAAATAACAATTTTGTACAACGATACCGATTCCTTAATTCACACTATTCCAGGTATTGGAATAATCACTGCCGCTTCTATTTATGCAGAAATCGGTAATATCAATCGTTTCACTAATTCCGGACAAATAATAGCTTATGCTGGATTAGATGTTAGTGTTAGTCAATCAGGTACACAGGAACATCAGGGTAAAATTGTTAAACGAGGTTCTTCTTTACTTAGAAAGAAACTTTATAACTATGCTCTTTTAAGTTTAAGATTCATTCCACAATTTCATGACTACTATCATAACAAGAAAACATTAGGTAAACATCATAAAGTGGTTTTAACACATATTTGCAGAAAATTAATCCGCATTATTTTTCACATTCAAATTAATAAAACACCATTTGATTTAAATAAGATTAAGTAATTTGTAGCTAATTATTTATCTTTATATTCACACCTGAGCCTATTTATAGGTTTTTTTGTATTTTATTTATCATTTCATTTTACTTTCTATAGTTAGTCTCTAAGTAAACAACCTTTATAAAATAATGAATTATAAAAATAAACTGATGTTTTACTATTATTTTCTACATTACTAACGTATTTTGAACTTGTGTTTGTAACAAAATATATCTTATTTACATTATCTCTTTTTATTGCAGGCAAAACTGCTTTTGCAGTTGGATACCCATCCTCATCTATCGCACATAATATAAAGTTTTTGACTTTTTTATGTAATTTATTTACATCTATTAAAATTTCTTTTTTCATATTATTTCCCCTATTCGTTAATTTCTTATCAATTATTCTCCTTTATTACATTGTCAAACTTTTTCATTTTATTAATTTCTAGTTTATATTTCTTCAAAAATTACTAGATTATCATTAATTAAACTTCTTAACAGGAATGATAACAATGTTGCAATTATAACAATAATAAGATATTGTTTTTTTAGTTTTCCACACAGGCATTTCAGATAAAGCAAAGCCATCTTTAGATGTACCAAAAACTGTTGAAGGCATTTTACCTCCTTTTTTAATCCATTGATTTCTCATTCTACTTGCTGGGATGAAACCTTCTTCCATTTCTTTATTACAGTAAGGGCATTCCATAAATTACTCACTCTCTTTCTTTTTATAAATTATTTTTAAAATCATCTATAGTAATATCTTTATTCATTTCATAGTTTCCTTTATAATTATTATACATTTTTTTATAATTATGTCACTATTATTTATGTTGAATGATAACATTAGTTGAAGTTCATGCTTTTATATATGAATAACACATCCACATTGATTTAAATATCTTGATTGTTTGAAATACCCTACTTACTTGCAAACTTTATTCAAATCCTTTGGCTAGTTTACTAATATTCAATTTTATTAATACCTCCTTATATACTCTACTAAATAGTAGTAAGTCTTTAATACTTGTTATTTGTTCTAGTATTATTTTTGTCATAATATCATCAACCTTTCGTTAATAATTATTCTAACAAAAAAAGAGTTCCTTTAGTGCTAAGAATTGGGGATTCTTATTTGCACACTATTAGGTACTCTTATTTAACCATTTATAAAATTACTTAATTCTTGATTTTCCTTAACTTTTTTGTAGGCTAAAGTATTGATGTCAGTCTACTTAATGAGAATCATATCATTTTATTTGATAAGTTTTTCTTTTTCATTATTATAATTTTATTGTAATGTTTCTATAAAAATCATTTTTAAAACTTTATAAGGTATAGGCTGATTAACAAAAATTTTCATCATACCTTTAGGTGTTATTTGATAATCATTTAATTCATCAATATGTAAAGAAATAGCTTTTGCTTCTATATTAATATAAGTTTTAAAAGGAATTAATCTAATAAAGTTCTTATCTTTATAATATGAAGGCAAACTTGCCCATAGGCGTTCTTCTATAAGTGGTTCAACCTCAAAAATAATATTTCTAACCGTTATAAACAATGATTTTAAATCATCATTGAATTTTTCTAATTTATACTCAACATCTTCAATCATATTCTGTATTCCATTGATTATGCTTTGTTCTTTATCTTCACAGGAATAAAACTTTCCATTTGTGCATTGTCAAGATTTTCTTTGATAAATGGAGGTGTAATGATATGTCCCATAGCATAGTGATTTTCTCTTTCATCAAGTTCTAAATAATCAGAAGACTTAATCCATTTGATTGCTTCTCCATATAATTCTTCGTTTCTTTTATTATCCCCATCATTATAAAAATAGGTCACATATAATCCACCATCAAAATCCATAACCGGAAATGATTTTGTATCAAGACCCTCAAATATTGCATACATCCAAACTAGTCCTTGTTGCTTTTTATCATAATACAAATAATCCCTTGGTGAAAAATTATCTTGATTCTTAACAGTAATTTCAGAAAAATAGGCATTGAATTTTCCAAGTTTTCCTTCTGGATTAAAATCAAAGGCTTGATCCACTCCTGAATGAACTGCTTTAAAAGCTGGTATACTAATTAATCTAAATTTCATACATTTCTCCTTCTACATGGTAATAAATATCCAAATTTATATACCGGATTTTCTTTATTTAAATGCGTGTAGCCAATTGACGTATAATATTCCATTGAAAATGCTAGGCTGTAATCCTCAATGTAATCTGTTTTCTTTAAATATTTTAGTAAGTGATTATGAGCGCCACGTTCAAGATTTGGTGTATCGCCCTCTATCCAAAGGATTGCCATTTTGCACTTAGGTATATCAATATAGTCGAATCCTTCAGGAATATCACTATTTTCCAGAAGAAAAACTCCTGGCATTTCAATAAATGTTTTTGTTTCTAGATTAGAATTCCCCATCCATCCAATACAATCTTCATTTGGTGATACTTTATTTTTTAAATTTTGTAATAAATCATTATCCCCATTATCAAGATAAGATTTCCAATGTTTCTTTGCATTTCCACCAAACTTCACTGTTGTTTTTTTACCAACCATTCTCACAGCATTAAAATCCTTAATCTCTAATTGATAGCTTATACCCATAATTCATCCTCTCTTAATTCAATTTAACTTAAACGTCTATACGTTATCTCTAAAATTATCACTAAATATTTTTATAAATGTATCCTTGGTATTCTCTGATTAATATATATTTACAACATACCTTTTGGCGTTATTATATATCCTTTTAGTAGATTTTTATTTTTAATACTAGAATTCTCATACATCATTTCTCTTTTATAAGTTACTGGATTCTTTATTAACATGATCACTAAAAGGGCTAAAATAATTGACTTACTTCTTATACCAATTTTTTCTGATATATTTCCACTAATTCTTATCTTTAAACAGACAGTTACAATACTTTTGTAAATGTCAATACCAAACTAGGTCAATATATTGGTGCGAAACTAGGTCAGTACTAATTACTTAACCACGCCTTAGTTTCTTTAATTCTATAAGAATCACCTTTAATATTAATTACAGTTGCCTTATGAGCTAGTCTATCAACCATTGCTGCTGTTAATGTTGGATCACCAAATATTTCTTCCCACCTAGTAAATGCTAGGTTAGTAGTAATAACTATTGATTTAGTTTCATTTCTCATTGAAAGTAAATTAAATAATAACTCACTACCTTCTTTATCAAAGCCAATATATCCCAGTTCATCTAATATGACTAAATCATATGTGATGAACCTTTTTTTATAATTAGTAAGTTGGTTTAGCGTCATTGATTCTTTTAATTCTGTTATTAGATTAGGCACTGTAATATATAATACATTTTTACCTTTCATATTAGCTGCGATACCTAGTCCAATCGCTGTATGAGTTTTACCAACACCAGGATTACCAACTAATATTACATTTCTTCCTTCATCTAAAAACCGTAATGATTGAAGTTCTCTAATTTGATTAGAAACTTCAATAGGAAATGATTCTAACTTTAGATCATGTAAATACTTAAGGTGCGGATATTTAGCCATTCTAATCCTACGATTAATACCATTTGATTCTCTAGCCTTCACTTCACTAGTTAATACTAGATTTAAGAAGTCTTCGTAACTTGCATTATTATCCATTGCTTCACTAATAATGCTTTGATAGTTATCTCTAATATTTGCTAGTTTTAAATTGTTTGCTAATTGCTCAATTGTCTTCATTGAATATTTTCTCCCTGATTAAATAAATTTGATATTTGTGTTAGTTGGTTTGAACTAACCTCTTCAATACTAATTTCATTAGTTTTACTACACTTTATGTTTTTGCCATTATTGAGTTTTACTAATAACTCATTTAATTCATAAATATCATTTTCACTAATCAATTTAATGAAATCTTTGGGGTTTGTGGTAAAATATTTATGAAATAACTCCTGATATATTTTTGGAGATTGTTTTAGAGCCAGTGAATTTGTTAGTGCACCAGGCTTTTTTAATAAAGTAGAAGTGTAGTGAAGAATATTGATGGAATGTTCTTTATTACCTTCTATTTTTTTATGACTTGCTATTAGTTCGTGTTTTAAGTTGTAAACGTTGATATGTCCTATATAAACGTTAGAATATACACTTTTACCAACATAAGAATCAGGAACTGAATAATAGTTAGATTCAATCATTATTATTGATTCATGATTTACTTTTGATTGTTCAAGTCTTCCTAGTTCATATCTTGTTTTTGGTAAGTTAATTAATTGAGTTTTTTCGTTTATTAATTTTATTTTATCTTGATTAAGTTTATTTATTTCACCAAATACATAATCTCTTAAACTTTTTAGTGAGTTAAATTTATAGCTGAATGTAAATAACTCTGTTCTAGCTATTTTTCCACTATTTTCTACATGTCCCTTTTCATTTCCGCTTCTTGGGTTCGTTGTCATAATTTTAAAACCATAATAGTTAGATAGTTTAATTAATTCTTCATTATAAATCTTAGAACCACCATAGACAAATCTACTTACGACATTTCGCATATTATCAAAAACGATTTGTTTTGGTACTCCGCCTATTTCTTCAAAGAAGTGTACTAAACTATCAATGAATGTTTCAAACTTTTGATTTTCATAATGTTTTACGAAAATATAATTACTGTATGGTAGTGTTACTGTTGCTTGATGCACTTTCTTTAACTTACCATCAATTATGACTTTAATTTCATGAAAATCATATTCTGCCCTAAATCCTGGCTCATATTTTTGTTTTATAAATGTTTCCTTATTTCTATTCTTATAACGCTTATATTCTATTTGAATTGTTGTTATACCTACATTAAATCCCTCTGATCTTAATTTCCTATGAAGAAGTGATGCTGTTACTTTTTGTTTGTTTAAACCTAGTATTAAATCTTTATCTTCATCTTGTTTTAGTAACTCATAAAATCTTTGTTTCAAATTACCACTAAATATCTTTCTAACACTTACACCTTTTCTTATAGGTGCACTTACTAACTCTTTTTGAAGTTTAATTATTTGTTGTTTGTCTGTTTCATTTTCTATTAATTTTGTTAGTTTATTCATTTCTTTAACATACTTATTAACTGTATCTTTTGAAATGTTCAATTCTAGAGCTATTTTTCGATTTGACATACCGTTACGCTTTAATGATAATATATCGTTCTTCATGTATATTGATACCATTCTTTCTACCTCACATCATTTAATTTATATGAGGTTATTATACTATGCGTGGGTATACTGACCTAATTTCGTACCAACATTATTTGTTTTATTGACCTAGTTATATATTAACAAATACAACTTTCTTTATTTTATTAATGTCATCTGTGATAATCCAGTCATCCATATTTTTTTCACGATTATATTCAAATGGTTCAATTATCTCTATATGATCAATTGTAATCACACATAAGAATTTTTTACCCACCCATCTTTCATATTGATGTTTAGCAAGATTTAATTGTGATGCATGAGCATCAACAAATTCTTTTGATTCATCTTCTGTCATTTTATTTGTTTCTAAAACTGTTTTAACTACTGCTTTATGCGTAACAAGTAAACTACCACCTGTTTCAACAAAATATAAAACATCACCAGATTTCACTCTACCACCAAGTGGTGATTTTCTACCAGCAGCACCTCTAATAATTGATTGTTTTGTGCCTATTATTAGTTTTTCTAATTCTGTACCTTTCTTATCTAAATAAACAAGATGTTCAGCTTTTCCCTCTATACCTTCATACTGTAGGCTATTCCATAGATACATCAATATATTGTGTATGTTATATCAAGTTATCCGTGCACACTAATTATATTATGATTGTATCAATAATGTCTTTAAATCATTAATCTTTTATAGAATCTTTTAATGTCTTAAAGACACTCGATATAATGATGAAAATCGCTGTGTGTCTTTTACTCACTAATTTACGGCTTTGACTGTTTGTTCAATAATTAAGAGCACAGCTTTTTCTTTTAATCGTTAATCAGTAAAATAACGCTTTGACGTTTGATCTAAATGCCTAATTACGAATAGAATAGAAAGAGTTTAGTGTTTCAGCGCTTTTAAAACTTAAGGGAGTGTGATTTTTATGTATCACCTAGGCATAGACATTGCCAAATTTAAACATGATTTTTGTTTGATTGATGATGATGGAAATATCATTATTAAACCAACAACAATCACGAATACTAGAGAAGGGTTTAACGCATTGCTAGCTGCATTAAAACCCTATGACTCTAGTTCAATTCAAATAGGTTTTGAATCAACTGGTCACTACACTGAAAACCTAAAACAATTTTTGTTTGAAAACAACATTAGTTTTATGATTCTAAACCCAGTATTAGTTTCTAAGCGTAAGAGTTCTCAAACACTTAGAAGAACAAAGACAGATAAGATTGATTCTACTTACATCGCCATGTATATTAAAGAAACAACTTATAAGCCTTATTCATCTTTATTATATCATACAGGTGAACTCAAGCGTTTAACTCGTTTAAGAAAACAATTAATCCAAAGACGTTCGAAATCCTTAGTACGCATAACAAACGTCTTAGATGTCGTATTTCCTGAATTTAAACCCTTTTTTAACAATCAATTAGGACCTACGGCCATGTATGTTCTTGAAACCTATAGAACACCTGATAACATCTCTAAGTTAACGCTGCGTCAAATTAAACAGATTGAATCAATCGCTAAAAAGATTTTAGATACCAATCACATAACCAAATTAGTTTCTTTAGCAAAAAACACTGTTGGTTCTGCTTCTAATGTTAACAACATAGAGTTAGATATATGTATACAAGATCACAATTTAATATCTAGACAAATCGAACAAGTTGAGCATGAAATCGAATTAATTATGGAAAAAATCCCTAACAATATCTCTTCCATTCCTGGTGTTGGTAAAGTAGCAACCGCTGGTATTATTTCAGAAATCGGTAGCTTTGAATTGTTTGATTCCTATGAAAAAATACTATCGTTTGCCGGTTTAGAACCTAGCACTAAACAATCTGGAGCAATGGATTTAAATGGTCATATGGTTAAGCATGGTTCAGGTTACTTAAGATATTATTTAATGTATGCTGCACAAACAATTTTGATGCATATTCCTGAGTATTATGAATACTATCAAAAGAAACGAAATGAGGGTAAAGCACATTGGGTTTCCATCTCACATGTCGCTAAAAAATTACTTAGAATGATGTATCATTTAGAAACTAAAAATCTTAAATTTGAGCATCAAAGCTAGCAAATATTGATGTGAAAATAAACCCATCTAGTAAAAAACCTCGAAATCGAGGTCTTTTACTGTTTATTTTATTAAAACACTTGACTCTTTATAGTAAATTATTGACCGGTAATTATATTTTAATTTATCAATTAAAACTTTAATAACTCCTTAAGTTTACTATGATAAAATCTAATGAAATTATTTATTCAAATAACGAATCCCAATATTGCAGCTAAGAGCACAATTAGAGGAGCAGGCACTTTTTTACTTATTAATAATAAAGCGCCAATAATGACCACCCCATATACAGCAAAGCCAACGGGTAGTTTTATAGTTTGATTAATCGCTGTCATTAAAATTAGACTTGCTGCTGTTACACTAACACCTGACAAAAAATATCTAATCTTCTTAATTTTACGACTTTTTTTCCAAAGCGGAAAAATAAAGAAAACTAATAAAAGTCCAGGCAGAAAAATACTAATCCCACCGATTAAACCGGCTAGAAATGCAAAATTAGAATTTGCAAATGATCTTGAGGAAATAAAGGCAGCAAAACTAAAAAGTGGTCCAGGTACCGCTTGATCAATAGCGTATCCTGATAAAAAATCATTTAATGATATCAAGGATTGCGCTTGAACTAAATCTTGAATCATGAGTGGTATAACAATTTGTCCTCCACCAATCACGGAATAACCATATCGGTAAAATGATGTGAATAAAATAACTAGATTGCTATTAAACCAAATTCTAAGGCCTTCATTTAAAATCGCGATGCCAATTACAACTATTAAAATTAGCCATTTTGGCTTTAGTTTGTCGTCTATTATAGTTTGTTCTTTACGATGTGGCATTAAATAGATGCTCCCTCCTAAAAGAAGCATGATTGGAACGATCCACATCGAATATCCTACCAACAGTATGCCTAAGATAAGCATTAATGCATAGACTATCCAATCTTTAAGTTTCTTTAAAACCTTTTTCGATAATGAATACGCAGCATAAATGATAAAAGATACGGCAATTGCTGGTAAATAAGTCATGATGGGTCTCCATCCTTCATGACCACTGATAACAGTAAAGAAAACACCAATCAAACTCATAATGATAATTGCTGGAAACGCCCAGACAAGAAACGTTAAGATGGCTAAAACAGGTCCGCCAACATGATATCCAATTGATGTAACAGTTTGGGTACTACTTGGTCCAGGAATAATCGCATATAATCCAATTTTTTCTGTTAGTTCTTCTTCCGTTATATACTTTCTTTTTTGAACCAGTAATGATGAGAAAATACCGTAATGTGCCTCAGGTCCACCATACGAACCAAGTGACGCAAGAAAAACATCCCATAAAAACACATGCCATTTAACCTTGCCCATTTTATTTAAGGTCTCCTGATTCAATTCTTTCTAATAACTGTGTAACCTTTTCTTTAATTAGGTCTCTTGTTAATCTAAATGCTTCAATTGATTTTCCTGAAGGATCATCTAATCCCCAATCTTCACGATGTTCATTAGGTATCCAAGGACATTCAGCACCACATCCCATAGTAATTAAAATATCTGGCACAGGGATATCACCAAGTTGTTTTGAATATTGCCCTTGAAGATCAATTCCTATTTCCTTCATCACTTCAACTGCAAGTGGTTTAATTTCATGATATTCTTCTGTTCCTGCTGAATATACATCGATAATTCCCTTACCTAATTTCCTGGCCCATCCTTCTGCCATTTGACTACGACACGAATTATGAACACAAACAAATGCAACTTTCTTCATATATTCCTCCACTATTATTTTTCACATATTGCATGATTAAAAAAATCATGATTTGCCTTTGGCTTTAATTAATATTTAAATTCTTCATAAAAAGCGTTTAGGAACTTGTAATTCAATTCGTAATAAACCCATGTTCCTTTTTTGCTTGCATGAATAATTTGGTTTTTTTCCAATAATTTTAAATGGTATGATAATGTTGGTTGTGTAATGCTAAATGATTCAAGTAAATGACATACACAACGTGCACCATAAGATAAAATATCAATGATTTCAATCCGAATTGGATCACCTAAAACTTTATGGATTTGCGCCATTTCTTGATATTGTTTTCTCATAATAAGACTCCCTCTATATTGATAGTCATCTATATATTATCATGATTTAAAAATTATTGATATTGTTGATTGTTCCTTTTCAAATTATTTACAATAATAGAACTATAAAAAAATAAACATAGAATAATCTAATCTCTATGTTTATTAGAACACTTTTTTAAGGCTTTTAAAGATCCTTAACTTCGGTTTTTTTAACGCCATATCCTAAATTAGAAATGGCACTTTCAATGCTTTTAATAGAAACAGTTTCATCGTCATATTCGAGTTTTACTTTACTTGAATTAAACATAACGTTAACACTATCTTGATTAACACCATTTAAACCCTTAATAGCACGATTAATCTTTTGTAAACATGATGGACATGTTAATGTTTCTAATTGAATTATCGCTTTTTTCATTAGTTTTGCTCCTAATATATATATGTAGTCCTCATATATACATTAGATCTCCTTCTTTTAAGATTTTATAAAGCGGACTATATTATAATTAAATTATGATGATATCACAGACTAGTTTTCTTAACTCCTTACAGCATCTATGACTGGTTGAGAAAGGATATAGCTGTGACTTTAATTAAATATGGTTATGAGTTGGATACGGCATTTGACTGGTCATTTCCTATTAGGTTACATTCATTAAAGCCCACAGTACTAAGCTTGTATATCAATCATAGAAAGGCAGGTTTTATTATGATTTTAGTAGGTATTGATGTCGCCTCAATTAAAAATGACATCGTTATCACCAATCATTTAGGTGAAGTTTTTAATAAACATTTTACCATTGAAAATTCACGATTAGGATATAAAAAACTCCTTAGCGAAATTTCATTGGCTAAAGAGTTCTTCAAAGATTCTAATGTGCGTATAGGGCTTGAATCAACTGGACATTATAGTAGAAATATTCTACACTTTTTAATCCTCGAGGGATACAATGTTATGTTCATTAATCCATTATTAACCAATATGGACCGTAAGGCTTCTTCAGTTCGTAAAACGAAGACTGATTCTATTGATGCCAAGGCCATTTGTATGTTTCTTATTAGAAATCAAAATGATTTCAAACCCTATACATTATTATCATACCATATTGATGAACTAAAAATATTAGTTAGACAAAGAAAATCTTTAAAAAAACAATTAAATAAGACTTCCAATCAACTTAAAGCTTATATTGATCAAGCTTTCCCTGAGTACCATAAAATCTTTAAGAATACTCTTTCTAACGCTTCATTAACTCTTTTAGAGTCTTACGCTTCTCTATCCGAGTTAAAACGTGTTAGAACTAACACTTTAACTGAACTTCTAAAGAAATCTTCAAAAGGTAGACATGGTCTAACTAAGGCTGAAGTGATTAAGGAATTTGTTAAAGCATCTATTGGCATTGATAGCGAATCTCTTTCACTATCAATTAAACAATCTGTTCAAACAATTAAAAGTATTGAACTTCAAGTAAGTCAAATTAATGATTTACTAGAACATCATCTCAACCAATCTAAAACAACACTTCTAACGATTCCTGGTATTGGTATTCAAACTGGTGCCATTATTTTAGCTGAGATTGGTGATATTAATCGTTTCAAGTCTGATGATGCCTTACTAGCTTTCGCTGGTCTTGACCCTTCTGTTTATCAATCTGGTAAGTATGAAGGCAGTTTTAAAATCTCTAAGCGTGGCTCATCCATCCTTAGATGGGCTATATTTCAAGCTGCAAAAATAACTGTTATGCATGACCCTATTTTTAATGCTTATTTTCTAAAGAAAAAATCTCAAGGTAAGCATTATTTAACGATTATTGGTCACGTTACTAAAAAGTTACTTAGAGTCATTCGTTCTATTTTAAAGAACAATAGTGTTTATACTGTTTCTCATTAACCGTATTTAATTATCAAAGATCTAAATTCTGATGTTTCATAGACATCTTTTTTAGCATGTCACTATATCAATTCAACTATTTTTTATTAAATACTTGACTTTCATCTAATAGTTGGCTTTCTCTTATATTTTAGTAATCTCATTCCATTTAAAATCACAATTAGAATGCTTGCCTCATGAACCAACATTCCTATTGACATATTCATCCATTCACTAAACAATAAACTGATGATTAACCATAAAACGACACCAATTGCTATCCCTATATTTTGTTTCATATTGCGAGCGGTTGCTTTGGCAAGTCCAAAAGCATGAGGTAATTTTGAAATATCCGAATTCATTAAAACAACATCGCCTGTTTCAATCGCAACATCGGTTCCGTTTCCCATTGCAATCCCCACTTGAGCAGTTGCAAGTGAAGGACTGTCATTGATACCATCACCAACAAAAGCAACAATCTTATGCTCCCTTTGTAATTTTTTGATAAATGCTTGTTTATCTTCTGGTAACATGTTGCCATATGCTTCAGTCATTCCTAATTCTTTGGAAACCAAACCAACAGTGCCCTGATTATCTCCTGATAAAATGATGAGATTTTTAGCACCTTGCTTTCTTAACTGATCTAATTGTTTTTTAACATCCGGTCTAATTTGATCTTTAATACACATTAATAGTTCTAATTCATTATCAACTGCTGTTAAAACAATCGAGTGTCCCTTTAATTCAAAATTCTTAATATCTTCTAACATCTTTTGATCAAGTTCGATATGTTCATCTATCATTAATTTCTGATTGCCTACAACAATTCTTATACCTTCAATATCGGCAATGATACCACCACCTTTAACAACTTCGTTTTTTAAAACACGATAATTCGTTGCAGGTTCTCCAATATAATCTAAAATTGCTTTAGCAAGTGGATGAAGCGATTCTTTTTCAATACTGTATAAGTAACCTAGTGTTTTTTTTAAATCAGCTCCATAATATTCAACACTTGAAACGACAGGTTTTCCAATAGTTAGTGTCCCTGTTTTATCAAATACAATTGTATCTATTTTACTAAAATCATGGATAACTTCACTCCCCTTTAATAAGATACCTTGTTTTGCACCATTACCAATACCGGCAACATTTGAAACTGGAACGCCAATCACTAAGGCACCAGGACATCCTAGCACTAAAATCGTTATGGCCAGTTCAATATCTTGCCAAATAAGATAAACAATGATCGCTAAAACTAACACGAGTGGCGTATAAAAAGTTGAAAATTTATCAATGAAGCGTTCTGCTTCTGATTTAGAATCTTGCGCCGATTCAACCAGTTCAATAATTTTACCGAAGGTCGTATCTTCCCCTACTTTTTCAGCAATAATGTGTAATGTTCCATTTTCTAAAATGGTCCCAGCAAAGACATGATCGCTTTGCTTTTTATTAACTGGAACACTTTCACCCGTAATGCTTGCTTCATCGATTGATCCTTCTCCTTCAATAACTTTACCATCAACTGGTACTTTTGATCCCGTTTTCACCTGTAAGAAATCACCAACTTCGACCAAATTAATGCTTACTTCTTGATACATGCCATCACTCATTTTTTTAAGTGCTGTTTCTGGTGCCATTTCAGTTAATTCTTTGATTGCACTTCGTGTTTTATTAAGTGTCTTTTTCTCCAAATAACTTCCAAATAAGAACAGAAACGTAACAATCGCAGACTCTTCATAGTTCTTAATCACAAAAGCACCAATCACTGCGATTGTAACCAAAACATCAATACTAATAACTTTCACTCTGATCGATTGATAAGCTTGTATTGCGATTGGAATGATACCTATAATAGATGCAATCATTAATGCAATTTGAGATAATTTTTCAAGCCCAAGTAGATAATGACCGCTAAAAGCAATAACAATTAAGAATAAACTTAAAAATGCGATTTGATTTTTATAATTAAGAATTGTTTTTTGTATGTTCATTTTACTCATTTCACCTCTTTTCCCTTTTCTACCCTTATTATAGCAACTCAAAACACAAAAAAAATTGACCTAGGTCAATTTTTCAAATCTAAATTATTATTTTTTTATTATTCGTTTGCAAATCTTTTTAAATTATCATGATTAATAATTTTTATCGTTCTTTGTCCTTCTAATTCAATTAAATTGCTTTTTTTAAGTTCCGCTAGATTTCTACTTAAAGTTTCACTACTCATTCCCAGTATTGAAGCCCAATCAGACTTTGAAAAAGGAAGTGTAAAGATATGATTACCCTTACTTAGTTTTAGTATTGAAGCAACAATTCTTTTTTCTGACAAATCTAAATTGTAACTTTCGATTTTATTGTCACTTTCTGATAACCGCGTTGAAAGTTCACTTAGCATTCTAATCCCAATTTGGGGTTTATCCATAATGTACTCTTTTAACTTACTACCTTCTAACATGCAAACTGCGCTATCTTCTAAAGATACTGCAAAGTTGTTAGCTTTTATATTTGTAAAAAGTAATTCCTCACCTAAAAAATCCCCTGGATTTAATATCCTTATAACCTGTTCATTACCGTCATCATTATATCTAGCAATTTTTATTTTGCCTTGATGAACAACATATAAAGCAGCGCCTGTATCACCCATATGATATAAAAAATCCCCTTTTAAAAGCCTTTTGACACGTATCAAATTACTTATATCTGCTTGTTCATTTTCATTTAAGTGATTAAAGATCGGCACTTTAAACAAACAAGATTTTTCATGTTTTGATAACACTATTTACCTCCTAGGTTAACTAAGATCATTTATGATCTTTCTTATCATTTAAAACACCTTCAAAAATAATCGAATGCGATTCAACTTTCCCGCCGAATATTTTTTCAACTAATCTATCTAATTCTTCTTGATACTCAATATTAAGATCATATATTTTCTTAGTTTCTTTATCGTAAAAGTGGTAATGTTCACTTTTATTCTTATCATAAATGTACCCTAATTCCGGATGTCTCACACGATTAATATATCCCGCAGTAAAAAGGGCATTTAAATTTCTATATATCGTTGCTATCCCAATTTTTAAGTTTTGGTTTTTTAATTCAATAAGTATTTCTTCTGCCGTCATATGTCCATCTGAAGATAAAATTAAATCATATATTTGTTGACCTTGTTTGGTTATTTTCATCATATCACCCACTTATATTATATACCAAAACATCATTATTTTACTGCTTTTTAATTGATAACATTCTAAGGCCATTTAAAATGACTAAAATTGTACTACCTTCGTGAAACACCACACCAAGAGGAAGTTTGACGATACCAAAAATATTCATAAAAATTAAGGCTATAATAACTGTAATTGAAAATATAATATTTTGTGTGTAAATACTTTTGGCTTTTTTTGATAATTTAATGATTTCGGGTATTTTTTCTATGTTATTATTCATTAAAACGATATCAGCGGTTTCTAACGCCACATCGCTTCCAGAACCCATGGCGATACCGACATCAGCTACTGTAAGCGACGGCCCATCATTAATGCCATCACCAATCATTGCTACCATCCCATTTGTTTTTGCTTTTCTAATCTCTTTAACCTTATCTTCAGGCAAACAGTTGGCAATCACGCGGTCAATGCCTATATTTTTTGCGATGCTATTTGCATTAAATTGATTATCTCCTGTTAACATGATTGTTTCTATATATATACCTTGCATCTTTTTAATCGTACTACCTACATTTTCTCTAATTTTATCACTAAATGAAATAATACCAATCAACGCATCGTTTAGAGTGATTTCAGATGTTGTATAACCTTTTTCCTGCTGCTCTTTAATCCGGATGTCATTAAAGTTTGTTTTACCCACAAAGTATTCTTGATTATCAATAACAGATGCCATACCTCGACCTTTTTGTTCAATGGTTTTGAGTTCCATGTTTTTAATTAATATCTTATCTTCCAAATAAGCAACAATAGATTTTGCAAGTGGATGATTGGATTGCTTTTCGATATGATATATATATGATAATATTTGGTCTTTATTTGGGGCATACAAATCTATTGAAATAACGTTAGGATAACCGGCAGTAATTGTGCCTGTTTTGTCAAAAAAAATTGTTTTAACATTGGACAGTTTTTGGATGGCATTAGCACCTTTAATTAGAACACCTTCTTTCGTTGCTCTACTCATTGTTGAAAGCATCACCGGTGAAACTGAGGCAACTAAAGCACAAGGGCTTGCCACAACAAGCAAAACAATCCCTTTATAAAACGATGTATTAAAATCCCAAATCTTAAAAAACGGTGGTAAGAACATCATTAAGACGGCGGCTATTAAAATGACATACACATAATATTTTTCAAATTTTTCGATACCAATTTCTGTTTTTGTTTGTTCACTTTGAGCCTTTTGTATAAAATCAATAATTTTTTGCATTGAAGAGTCTTTTGCTGAGGAACTGACCTTAACATAAATGGCCGAAGCTTGATTAATTGTTCCTGAAAGAACCGTGCTATTTATTTCTTTAGCTACTGGCATATATTCCCCAGTAATCATTGACTCATCAATGACCGTTGAACCTTTAACAATGATACCATCTGCTGGAACTTGCTGACCGACTTTTACTAACACGATATCGCTAATGATTAAGTCATTGATATTCACAATCATTTCTCTATCATCTTGAATTTTAATCGCTGTTTCCGGAATTAACTTCATGAGAGACTCTAATGCATCACTTGATTTATTAAGGACATATTCTTCTAACACACCACTTAAAGCAAATATAAATATTAATACTGAGCCTTCTTGATAATTACCAATAAAAAACGCAGCTAAAGCAGACAATATCATGAGAAATTCGACATTTAATGATTTTTCTTCAATTGTTTTTTTAACGCCTTCAACAGCTTTTGATCTTCCACCTATGATAAAAGCTAAACTCCAAAAAATAATTTCAATAATTTCATCTTTTACAAAATAAGCAATAGCCATGAATACAACAGAAATAATGAGACTCATCAAATCAATTTTTAATTTTCTTTTCATAACGCATCTCCATATATGATAATAATAACGATTATCACTATTATATTATAAAGGTAATAATTTGTAAAGTCGATTGATTTCATAAATAATATTTTTGTGGTTATCTTATGATAATGTCTTAATAGTTATCTTTCAATAATGTCCTAAAGTATATAGAATGGTAAGTACACATCAAGGAGGTACTTACTATGAGGAAGGTAGAGTTAAAAGCAATGGAACAAATGAAGTATGAAATAATAAAGAACTTAGTAACTAATAATGGTAATAAGTTAAACGCAGCAAATGTAGCTGAAAATGTTTTAGCAAGAGATTTTATGGCAACAAAACCTAACGAAAAGTGGTTAAGTGACATTACTGAATTTAAAGCAACTAATGGTAGGAAATTATATCTATGTGCAATTATGGATTTATTTTATAATTCAGTAGTAGCTTATACATTAAGCACTACTGCAAATAATGAGCAATTATATAAAACATTTAAGAAAGCTTTAAAACTAAATCCAGGTGCAAGCCCATTATTTCACAGTGATAGAGGTTATCAATATACAAGTATTCAATTTAAAAAAATGTTAGAAGAGCAAGGTATAACCCATAGTATGTCTAGAGTTGGTAAGTGTATAGATAATGGACCTATTGAAAATCTTTGGGGAATAATAAAAACAGAAATGTTTTACATTAATAAGTTTAATAATACAATTGAGATAGAAAAAGCAGTTAACGATTATATTGAGTTTTACAATAATATGAGACTGCAAAGCAAATTAAAAAGCCAAACTCCTATGGAATATAGGAATCTGGCTATCTAATTTTTATAATATTTAACCTGTCTACTTGACAAGTATCAGTTCAATCTCTTTATTCATTTATTTTTAATAAATTCCTTTACTTCAATATAGTTTGGAATTGAAACAATTCCCCCATATTTTGTAGTAACTAAAGCTGCAGTGGCATTACTAATAGTTAGTATTTCTTCTGCATTAGTTTTATCAATTATTAATTTTCTTTTATTTAATTCTGATAAAAATGTTCCAATAAATGCATCTCCTGCACCTGTTGTATCTACTGGGATTACTTTAAATGATTTAGCTTCATAAACTTCATCGGTTCCGTTTAAATAGATTCTTGAACCTTCTTTACCTAATGTTAAGATTACATATTTAACATTTCCAACAAATAAAGCTTTAATTGCTTTATTTTGATCTTTAATACCTGTAATGAATTCTAATTCATCATCAGATACTTTAATTAAATCACTTAATGGAATAAAGTCATTAATTACACTACGGTATTTTTCTAAATCATTCCAAAGTGATATTCTAAGATTTGGGTCAAAACTAATAAAACCATTAGTCTCTCTCACATAGTTAATTGCTGCAAAGTGGGCATCTTTAATTGGATAGTCATCTAATGATACTGAGCAAAAGTGAAAGATTGAACCTTCTAGTAATTCTTTTGGTAAATCTTGGATTTTATAAAGTTGATCAGCCCCTGGATTTCTATAAAAGACAAAATCTCTTTCACCATTTTTAGCAAGTGTTACAAATGCAAGGGAAGTATTAGCTTCACTTGTTTTTAATATGTAGTTTGTATTTAGTCCTTGGTTATTTAATTCATCAATTAAAAATTCTCCAAAACTATCATTACCTACTTGACCTACAAAGTATGAATCACTACCATTTTTATAAGCAGCAACACTAACGTTTGCTGGTGCACCACCAGCATGTTTAGTAAAGTTATTAACTTCTTTTAATCTTGTTTCCTTTTCGTGTGGAATAAAATCAATTAGAAGTTCTCCAAAACTAACGATTTTTTTCATGTAATCACCTACTTATATAATTTTAAATTACTAATTTCAAGTTTACTATTTTGACTATAAAAACCAAAGTTAGTATCGCTTACTCTAAACATTCTTCCTGTTAAAGCAACTTGATTTTCAATATATAAAGTTACAATACTTCCTGCTGCTTCTAATCTTTCTTCAAAAAGAATCGTAAAGTTTACTTGATCCTTTGTTAAAAACAAATCATTATTTGTGTAATTATATGTATCATTACCAATTACACTACCACGGTTAAATGACATTAACTTCTCTTTTACATTTAAATCATAGCGATAACCTGAATTTAAGCCATCAGTATCAAATAATATACCAAATTTATCATCTAATGAATCAATATTAATTGTTCCTGTTATTTTATTTATACCTGTTAAATCATCAAAAATAACATATTCATAATCGTTACCACCAAACTTGATTTTATCTTTATCAAATTTAGTATTCGTTTTTGTTACTGTTAATTTTTGATTGTTACTAATTTTTTTATCTAACTGGCTAATGATATCAACATATAATTCGCCACTTGCTTTTTGTTTTAACTCATGAGCAATAAAGTTTCCACCCCAACCAAATTCTACTGGACGGTTAAAGTCACTAGATACCCAACCCATTAATAACATTTGTGAATCACTTGCTGCAATCTTACCTGCATAAAGTCCTGTTCCATCAAATACGTTTAGTGTTGGTTTAATAAATTCACCATCAATATCTTTTGAGTAAAGATAATGTGTGGCTCTTACGGGCCACTGATCACTAAATGTTAAGTACCAAGTACCATTATGAAATAATAATGTTGGACATTCAAGATTTGAACTTACATCTAATGTTCCATTAACTTCATTATTTAAGAAAAAGATTCCATCATCTTCTTTCTCCCAGTTAACTAAATCTTTTGAAGTTAAGTATCCGATTGCTCCTTTATTTAAATATCTTGTTGTAAATAGCATATAGTATACTTCTTTTTCAGGAATATAAACAACATGTGGATCTCTAAAATCATTAGAATCAAAGTTATATTTTGGATCTTTTGGATTAATTTCAAAGTTTTCATCTTTAACCCAAGTTTCCATATTATCACTACTTACAGATACTCTAATAGTTTCTTTCGGATTTAATCTTCCATTATGTGCTGTATAAAACGCATAATATTTACCATCTTTTTCAATTACCGAACCTGTACCTAATGCAAGTTCTTGATTAGTTGTATCATGGACTACAGGAATTACTTCCCCGTGGTCTTTAAACTCATAAAAGTTTTTCGTTGAAAATCTGTACCAAGGATGAAATCCTGGGTTTGGTACACTATCGTGAAGATAGAAGAAATTCCAATCTTCACCATCATAAAATGGCATAACGTCACCAATATTACCATCTTTGTGATTAATAAAAAGTTCCATATTACTCTGATCAACATCGATATATTCTTCCTTCTTACATGAAGCAAGAATGATACTTGTAATAATTATTAAAATACTTAAGATTATTTTTCTATTCATTTCTCTCCCACACTTTAATGTCGATGTTTTCTCTTTCCTTATTTAGTTTAACATTAATTGTCTCTTCATCAAAATAAACTAATGTTGTTATTGTTTTATCTACATTTTTCACAAATAATTCAATAGATGATACATCCATATAAATTTCTATTTCTACATTATCTAAATTATCTACTTCAACATATCTCTTTTCAAGTGGATATAATTTTGTAGTATCTGTATCTAATGTAACAAAGTCTTTGTTTATTGTTACTGTAAAGTAGTCATCTTCACTACCAAATTTAATAACACTTTCTTCTTTAGTATCTGCATTAATAATCGCTTTAAATACTTTACTAATTGGTTTATTTATCTCTGATTCTTTATTAAAGATAGTCTCTGTATTAAATGACTCTTGCATTAATTTTCCATCTACGATACTTAACTTTCTTGCAAAAGTTAAAGCACCGGTCCAATTATGATTGATATCAGCTGTATAGTATGGTTTTTCCCACATATCCATCCATGCAATCATAATTCTTTCACCTTTATCATTTAAGATAGTTTGTGGTGCATAGAAATGATGACCTAAGTCTATTTCATCCACATATTCAATTTCATAGTGTCCTGTTTCTGTATCAAAGTTACCAATTGCATATAATGAACTATTAACATTTCTAAATCTATTACCATCTTTTTTAAGACTTGTTCCTGAAAATAATAAAACATGTTTACCATCTAATTCGAATAGATCTGGACATTCTGCCATTACACCAAACATTTTGTTTGGTCCTATTTTACTTAAATATTTATAGTTTTTAAAATCTTCAGTTTGATAAACTAAAAACTGGCCTTCATCATTATTGTTTTTTGAACCAATTAAGATAAAGTTTTTACCATTGATTGTAATTGGATTTGGATCTCTAAAATCAACTTTTGAACTATCTTCTGGTAAATCATCAACTGTTAAAAACGGCTTATCTAGGTACTTCTTAAAGTTTATACCATCGTCAGAAATTGCTAGACTTTGTTCTTGTAATTGATGTCCGTCATCAAAATGTGATGTATATAATAAGTATAATTTGTCATCATGTACAACTGAACCACCTGAGAAACATCCACTTTCGTGTGGTAAATCTGGTGCTAATGCTACTGGTAAATGTTCCCAGTTATAAGTATCTTTACTCTTAGCATGTCCCCAGTGCATTGGACCCCATTTACTATCATATGGATAGTATTGATAAAATGCATGGTACTCTCCCTTATAAAATACTAATCCATTCGGATCATTCATCCAACCAACTTCAGGCATTAAGTGTAGTTTATGACGATGTTTTAAATTAACTTTATCTTTGTTTTCTAATATAAATTTGTTTGCATTATCTAATGTATATTTCATAATAAATCATTCCTTCTAAGCATTATACATACTTCTATAATTTTATAAATAATAAGGGAAGATAAACTTCCCTTATGTTTTTTAACCTTTAACTAATTGAGTAATTGTTATACTTTCAAAGAAAATTTTTGCGCTTCCTTCGTTAAATCCACCTAATTGGAATAATATCTCAAAGTTTTGATTAAAAGTTTGGAAACTTTCTGTTTCATAACTAAATGTTTGATATTCAGTTGTTAGTTTAATTGTATCTGCAATCTTTGGTTCCCACTGTCCCATAGGGTTAACAGCGAAGAATAATTCAGCAGCTTTATCAGCACGGATTTTAAGATCTATTCTATATCTTGAATCTGCTTTAAATAATAAGTCTTCAATGAAAACTTTATTGTGCCAGTCAACTTTACCAAATTGCTTAACGTCATAAACTAACTCTTTACTATCTAAATCAATATATAGTGATGCTTCTGCATCTTGTCCTTCAAAGCTTTTGATACCTGTAACTCCTGTAAATCTTGTTACTTCTTCTTCAAAGACATTATAGTATTCTAGGTTTACATCTGAGATTTCAATTGTAACTGGAGAATTTTGATTTCCAACTTGGAAAAACATTTCAAAATCATTAATATCTTTATCGTTTGTTTCAAATACGTGTTTAAAAGTTCTTTCTTCATTTTTCTTTACTTCTGGACCTGACCAAACATAGTTTTCATCACGGCCATTACTTTGTTGGTCTAATACACGTGCAATAAATTCATATTTAATATCTTCAGTTGCCTTAATTGTGTATGATAAGATGTATTTTTTATTAGCCACTAATTGTATTCCTTCTCTGATTAGTTTTTGTTCCCAAATACCGGCAGCAGGTTCTGTAATATCTAATATTGCTTTGTCATCTTTTACTTCAAATGTTGAAGCACCATTATCATTAATGTGTGAAAACTCTGATAGATCTATTACTTGTAATTCTAATCCACTACTAATTTCAACAAATAATCTTTCTACTAACAGTTTATAGTCTTTATTTTGACCTAAGTCTAATACTAATTCTTCTAGTTTATGATCACTAAATGCATCAACTACAACTTCAAACACTTGTAACTCTTCATTAATATTAAATGTTTTTGTAACACCTAGAATGCTTAACTTAACATCTGTTAATTCTTTTGAAGCTTGTAAAAATAATTTGATTTTATATGATGATCCTTCATCTAAATCAATTGCTTTTACTAACTTAGCATTTTCAACATTATTATCATATACTAAACTACCTTTAGAAACAGATAATATTCCTTCATTATCTCCTTCTAATACTTTAAAACCATTTAATGCTTCTGCTGAGATATCATCAAATTTATAGTCAATTACTTTACCTTCAATAACTGAATCATTAGCGATAGCATCAATAAATATTGTTTTTGATGTTTTAACTTTTTTGTTTTTTGAATCAGTAACTGTTACTTTAACTAGTTCTGAACCTATTTCTTTAACTGTAATTTCTTTTCCTGAAATTTCTACATTTGATGATTCAGTTGTTAATTCGATTGAGTCTTTAATATCATTGCCATCTTGGTCAAATGCTAAAATATCTGTTGTAATATCTGTTTTTACATTAACTTTTACAGTTATTTCCAGAGGTACTTCTAAACTTGGTTCTTCTCTTTTACTACTACATGCAACTAATACCATCGCTGATATAAGTATTGTTAATCCTAATATAATTTTTTTCATACTTCATCGTCTCCTTTATGTGACTTTACTTCTTCCATTGATTTATTTGTTAAATATGAGATTGTTTGAATAAATGGTACAAATAATAAAATAGTTAGAGGTTCTACAGTAACTAACCAAATTAAAATTGCTGTTATTATAAACATAAATAATGTTCTTTTGAATGTTACTAAAGATAAATATAAACTATTTTTAATTAACTCTTTAAAACTTACTTTCATTTCAATAATAATAATTGGAGGATATATTAATAAATAAACAATAATTCCTATTAATAAATATCTAACTACAATATTGAAGTTGTTACTAAAACCACTACTATCTATAACTATTGTTAAATATACTAATCCTAAGAGCATGGTTAAAAGAACAGACATTAAAAGTATGTTTTTAAAGTTTTCTTTAATTGTTTTAAATATTGTTTTATAATTACTATCCTCTTTAAAAAATGCAATTAAACCTACATAGATCCCATAAAAAGGTACGATCAATATTGTAGATATAAGGATTAGTAATCCCGCAAACAGATAATCAAATACATAATTACCTATTTTTGAATACCATTTAATCATTATTTATTTAAACGGTTATATGCTGCTTGATGAATATCTAATAATTCATTAAGCTTCATTTTATTTAATTGTGCAATATAAGAACTCCATTCAGAATCTGATACGCCACCATTTAATAACCATTTTGTAGTAGTTTGATATGTATAACTATCAATATCACTCTTTAGTCTTTGAATTTGATTAATTTCACTTAATGTATAAGTTACGTTAGGGAAATTAGTTACATTTTCATAAACATATGGTTTTATATATTTTTCTAACATTACTAATCTTAAACGTGCACGGTATTCCATAACAATTGTATTTTCCCATTGTTCATGTGATAAATAGACAATTCCCATTGGTGCATTTTTAAGTCTTAACTCATCACTTGTTACACCTTCTGGTAATGGTTTTTCAACTAACATACCATCTTCATTTAACTCTTCCTGAAATACAATACCTTTTGGTCCATAATTAATTTGAGCTGAAATAATTGGATCATAAAATCTGTCAATCCATGTTAGTAAAACTTCTGGGTTTTCAGCATTTTCAAATACTACGAATTGACCTTTAACAACTTCGTGGTTGTTTGAGATACCAACATTTTGTTTTCCATCATGTCCAATTAGTGGTGGAACTGCTACATAGTCATCTTGCCATTCAGGTTTAATAACCGTTTCTTTTTCCCACCAGTAAAATGAACCTAATCTTTGTGCATTCCCTTTTCCTTTTGTTAGTAAATCAAAGTCACTTTGACTTAGTATTTCTTTATCAATCAAACCTTTTGTAATCCAGCTTGCTGTACTATTTGTAGCATCTTTAAACTTCGAATCAGTTGCTGTAAATGTAACTTTACCATCAACTACTGTTAAATGATCGATATTTTCTGCAATACCAAATGCTGAGTATAAGTCAGCTTGGTTACCTTGCCAACCACCATATCTAAATGTTAATGGAATTAATTTGTCTGCTTCTTGTGTTAAAAAGCTAGCATTGTCTTTCATTGCCGTTAAGATTGCTTCATATTGGTCTAAGTTAAATCCACTTACTACTTCATTGTTGATTTTAATTGTTAATTCATTTAATTTAATATCTTTATTTGTACTATCCTCTGCTAAATTACCACCAATAACTTCAACTTTAATTGTATTGTTATTTTTATCTTTAATTAAATTTGCATCTGATAGTTTATTGATCCATGTTTTGTTAACAAATAACATGTTTGGATGCTGTAATAATCCCATCTCTTCAACTCTTGGTAATGCATAGATATGTCCATCAGGAGATGTAATAACTTCTTTGATGTCTGGACGTTTTTCTAAGATATTTTTAAAGTTTGGCATATTATCTAAATACTTATCTAAAGGAATAATTGTTCCTGAAGCTGAGTACTGAATAATGTCACGGTCACTAAATCCTGCATGATACATTGCATCTGGACGGTTCTTTTTAGACCCGACAATCATGTTTCTTGTTGTTTGGAATGTTTCTTCTGATAAATTTTCCCAGTTAACTTTAACATTTGTGTCTGTTAACATTTCTTTAAAAATGTCCATATCATTATAATCAAGTGCTAATGCATTTTTAGGTGCAGTAATTTTATATTCTACTTGTTCTTTTACAATAGGTAAACCATTTGGATTATATCCAAGTTCTTCTAATGATTTTGCTGGGCCTTTTTTACCACCACATGAAACTAGTGTCAGTGATATTAAAGCTGTCGCAACAATTATTAAATATTTTTTCATAATTTGTTCCTTCTTTCTTATTTAAAACTTCCTACTAAAAATCCTTCTTCAAAATGTTTTTGGATAAATGGATAAATTAGTATAATTGGTAAACTTGAAACTATAATAATTCCATATTTTATTTGGTTTGCAAGTTTCAATCTTTCATAAATATCTTCGCCTGTAATTCCTCCAGAGGAATTATCATTAACAATTAAGATGTTTCTTAAAATAATTTGTAAGGGATATAAATTCTCACTATGAATAAATAGCATCGCATCAAAGTATGAATTCCATCTTCCCACTGCATAAAATAAAACCATTACGGCTACGATCGGTTTAGATATTGGTAATATAATTGACCAAAATGATCTAAAATGACCGGCACCATCTATCTCAGCTGCTTCTATTAACTCACCTGGGATATTTGATTCATAATAAGCTTTAACCATAAACATGTTCCATACTGACAATCCTTGCGGGATTATTAGTACTAATGGATTATCGATCAAACCTAATTTATCGATCAATACATAATATGGAATTAATCCACCACCAAAGAACATTGTAATAATGAAGAACCACATAAAACCTTTTTTAAATGGTAATTCTTTTCTTGATAGTGCATATCCTGCTGGAATAGTTAATACAATATTTAATAACGTTCCAAAGAATGTATAAAGAATTGTATTTCTATACCCGACCCATATTTGCTTATCTGCAAATATTTTTTTATAACCACTAAAGTCGATGATATCTGGAAAAATCCAAACTTCACCATTTAATACTGCATCTGGTGAACTTACTGAAGCAATTAATACAAACCATAAAGGATATAGTATTATTACTGCTAGTAAAATCATTAATGACATTACAAAAAAATGAAATATTTTATCGCTTTTCGCTCTACTTATATTGTTCATAATATCACCACAGACTATTTTCGCTAAATTTCTTAGCACTATAATTAGCAATTACTAATAAGACAATATTTATTAGTGAGTTAAACAAACCAATCGCTGCAGCATATCCAGGCTCAGAGTTTCCAGTTAATCCAATCTTATATACATAAGTTGAGATTATTTCTGAAACTACTGAGTTAGGCCCAGTTTGCATTAACAACACTTTTTCATGTCCAACGCTTAGTAAACTACCAATAGACAAAATTAATAATATTGATATTGTCGGAAAGATTGCAGGTAGATCGATATTTTTAATTCTTTGCCATCTACTTGCTCCATCAATTGTTGCTGATTCATGAAGTTGAGGATCAACTCCAGCTAAAGCAGCTAAATAAATAATTGAAGACCAACCCATTTCTTGCCAGTTACCTGATCCTATAAATAAGGGTCTAAACCACTTAGACTCAAGCATGAAGGAAATACCATCTCCACCAAAAGTCTTAACGATACTATTGACTAATCCGTATTCACCAAAGAATAAGAATATCATCCCTACTAATACTACAACTGAAATAAAGTGTGGAGCATTGAATATCGTCTGAAAAACTCCCTTTGTTTTTTTACTTCTAATAGTATTAAGTAGTAAAGCAATAATAATAGGTAATGGAAATCCAATTATAAACCCTAAAAAACTTAAGATAAATGTATTAAACATTAGCGATCCAAAGTTATAAGCTTCGAAAAAGCGTCTAAAGTTATCAAATCCAATAAATGGGCTCTTAGAGATTCCAAGTGCTGGATTATAATCTTTAAATGCTATTGTAATTCCATACATTGGAATATACGAAAATACAAAAACAAAAATTAGCGCCCCTGATAACATTACTATTAAAGGCCAACTTTTTTTAAGGTTTGCATTTCGTCTTTTTTTACTAATGTCCACTTCAAGAACATTCTGATTTTGCATAAAAATCCCTCCGTTGTAGTTCAATTATATAAACTCATTTTTTATGAGTCAACTTTATTTTTTAATTAGTGCATTTGCATACGTAACCGCTTTACTTTTGTGCATTTGCACTATATAATAGGGTTGGTGATAATAATATGAATAAAAATATAACAATTAATATGATTGCTGAAGAACTCGGTTTATCTAGAAATACCGTTTCAAAAGCATTAAATAATCAACATGTATCTGAATCAACAAAAAAATTAATTATAGATAAGGCTGAGGAACTAGGCTATAAAGGTTATGGGTTTTATAGAGAAAGAAAAGAACTTAACACTCTCAAAATATTACTCCTTGCAGGAAAGCCTATCTATGACTTAGATTTTTTCATTAGTTTTGCTCGAGGTGTTGAGAGAACCGACACCAAATATAATATTGAAATATTCCAATATACATTTGGTACTAATACTACATTCAAACAACTTGGAGATTATTTAGACTCATTAAAGATTGACGGTATTATAGGAATCGAATTATATTCAAAAGATTTGCTTGAATATATTTTGAAAACCAAAATACCTACTGTTTTTATCGATGCTAGTATTGATTTAAAACATAAAAATGGAAATTTTGATGTTTTACTTATGGAAAGTAGAGATAGTATATACAAACTCTGTAACTACTTAATAGCCAACGGATTTAACCGATTAACCTTCTGTGGTGACCGAGATCACTGTATTGGATTTAATGAACGCTTTTTAGGTATGCGAGACTCATTAAGTGATATTGGTCATAGAATAGATATGGAACAACAACTCCTTCTACCCGATGATTCTCCATTCGGTGATATTTCTTGGATGACAAAACAAATAAGTGCTTTAAAATATAAACCTCAAGCGTTTATTTGTGCTAATGATAGTATTGCATCCAGTGTTATTAATGCTTTAAAAACTCTGAATTATAAAATCCCTCATGAGGTCCAAGTAATTGGATTTGATAATACTATTGAATCAACAATTTCAATTCCTCCAATCACAACAGTTAACGTTGATAAAGAGTTACTTGGTCAAGAAGCTTTATACCTTTTGGTCGATAGAATAAACAGACCAAATAGTGCAATTAAAACAATCTATATTGATACTAATATAATTTTTAGACAGTCTACTAAAAAGTAACTGTGTAGGGCTTCAATTTTACTCTTATTTTTATTTAATAATAGTAATTTATACTTAAAAAATATATTCAGAGATTTTAAGTACATTCATCTATAAAATGATATCCGTAAGTCCTAATGAGATTGTATACTGTATTGCTGGAACCAAGAATTATTCAGACAATGAGTTCAAAGAACGACGTTTTGAGTTCTTAAAAACTGAACCAATCATTGTGGAAACATATCACACACCCGATGGCTTAGCTAAAATGTTATATCGGGTTGTAGTGATATAATTTTTTACGAAATAGATGTTCTCACACTCAAGAAAATATATGCTTAAAGCATAGTTTGATGTTTCCACATTGATTTCGATATGTTTCCACATTGGGCAAAAAGTAAAAAAGAAGCATTTAACCCAGTTTTTAAGGGAAAAATGCTTCTTGTTCTATTATACTAACGGCTTTGTTAAGCGGTTTTTAAAGAAAGCAATACGATGTTTTCAACGTGTGCTGTTTGTGGAAACATATCTAGTGGAGTTATTGATTTAACTTTATATTTTGTTGATAAAAGCTTTAAATCATTAACT
Organism: Haploplasma axanthum; assembly: GCF_900660745.1. Taxonomy (GTDB): domain Bacteria; phylum Bacillota_I; class Bacilli_A; order Acholeplasmatales; family Acholeplasmataceae; genus Haploplasma; species Haploplasma axanthum. Next base: position 1,808,651 of record NZ_LR215048.1, read on the forward strand.
AAAGTCTTTGGATTACATGAAACATAAATTACTTCTTTTGGTGCTGATTTAAGAATATACTTACATACTTCTTCACCTAGTCCAATTCTTGGTGGGTTAAAAATCATTTTATCAAACTTTTGTTTTAGAAAATCAATAATTTTGACAAAGTCACCAGTAATTGTTTTTATGTTTGTGATTTTATTATCTTCTAATGAATAATTCATATCATTAACTGCAGATTTAATTGATTCAATCGCTACTACTTGTTTAACATATTTGCTAACATGTGTGGCAATTGTTCCAACTCCAGAATATGCATCTAAGACAACATCTTCTTTATTGAATGTTGCTTTTTCAATAATCATGTTATACATTTTTTCAGCTTGTTTCGTATTTAACTGGAAGAAAGCAAACGGAGTTAAATAAAACTTATAATCATTAAGATACATTGTTAAGTACTTTTCACCTTTTAAAAGTTTTAATTCTCCTTCATAGATATCTGGACTATTCTTATATTTTGGAACATAGTTTTCATATACACCAACAACATTAGGATTTTTTTTCATTATTTCATCAACTAAGTTTGTTAATTTTGTTTTAACTTTAGTTACTAATGTTAATTGAACTTCACCAAATTTATTAACTCTTAATGATAAACTAATAATTGTTCCTTTTTTAGTCTTTAAATCATATGCATTAATCTTATGCTTATCTAAAATTGGTAAAATATTTTTAACAGTCTTTTCAATTGCTTCTTCTTCAATAATTAGACTATCAACAACAAATAATTGATTTCCACCTCTTATATAATTAGCCATCATATTTTTGCCATTTTGATATGCAAGTGGAATATATGCTTTATTACGATAATGTAATTGATTATCTGAAGGGATTGTTGATCCTAATTTTACATCCTTAGTTTCTTTTTTTATTTTAGTCATTAACAAAAAACGAACAATGTCTTTTTTATATCTTAATTGTTCTTGATAATCAAGATGTAATAAATTAATACTACCGCTTTTCATGTAATATGGCCAAGTAACATCTCTTCGATGTTTAGAAGGTGTTATAACATGTTCAAGTTTTGCTTCTAATGCCCCTCTAATATTAGTGAACAGTTCTGCTTCAACTTCTTCACCTAAATATGCATAATAAATATATACTGGGCTTTTTTTATGATAGGCAATTCCTTCACCATCACTACCCATTCTTTCAATTTTAAATTTCATTTTTTCTACTTCCTTAAACTTATCTAAATAATCGTGTTTATTATATCATTATTTCTTTTAATAACATATCATATGGTTTATCTTTTAATATGCTAATCAAATGTCTTTTTTGAATTGCTATGCTATACTTTAATTATAAAATATAGGAGGAATAAATTTATGAATTTATATGATATTTCAGTTGAAGATACTAACAACAAAGAAATAAAACTTGATAAATATCAAGGAAAGGTTTTATTAATTGTTAATACTGCAACAAAATGTGGTTTTACAAAACAATATGATGGACTACAAAAACTTTATGAAAAATATCGTGATCAAGGATTCGAAATTTTAGATTTCCCTTGTAACCAGTTTCTTATGCAAGCTCCTGGAAGTAATCAAAAATTAGCTGAGTTTTGTTCAATAAACTTTGGAACTACTTTCCAAACATTTGCTAAAATTAATGTTAATGGGAAAAACGAACATCCTCTTTATCACTACTTAAAAAATTCAAATCCATCAAACATTAAAAGTCACTTAGAGTCATCACCTTTATCAGGAAAGATTAAATGGAATTTCACTAAGTTTTTAATTGATCGTGAAGGTAATACTGTTGGTCGATATGATTCTAGTGTAACTCCTGAATCATTAGATGAAACACTATCTCACGTTTTAAATTCAAAATAATTATTTAAGTACTCTTTTTAAAAGGGTATTTTTTTATAGATAATCAATTTTGTTTTTAGCAAAATACTCCATTTCGTCATCATTCCAAATTGATGCTTGAACTTCTGCAATATGAGTTTTTTCTAGTAATAACATACATAATCTTGATTGTCCAATTCCTCCACCAATTGTTAATGGTAATTCTTCATTCAAAATCATTTTATGATAAAGTGTATTAATATCTTCTTCTCTATTCACTTCTTCTAATTGTTCTAAAAGAGAATCTTTATCAACTCTAATTCCCATAGATGATATTTCAATAGCATCATCTAATATTTCACTCCAGATTAAGATATCACCGTTTAAATTCCAATCATCATAATCTGCTGCACGTAAATCATGGATCATTCCGTTTTCAAATTTCTTACCAATTTTTTTAATAAAGACTGTTTTATGTTCTTTAGTGATTAATCTTTCTCGTTCTTTATCGTTTGAATTAGGATATAAATCATATAAATCACTAGCATCAATAAAAAATACCTCTTCTTTAATTTCATCTTTAAGCTCTTGATATGACTTTCTTACTAAGTCTTTTGTTTCTTTTAATGCTTTTACTATTTTTTTAACGATTTCTTCTAAAAAATCTTCATTACGATCTTTTCTATCAATAACTAATTCCCAATCCCATTGATCAACATAGATTGAATGTGTTTTATCAGTAATATCTAAAGGTCTAATTGCATTCATATCAGTATATATGCCTTCATATAAATTATAACCATATTTTTTTAAAGCCATTCTTTTCCATTTAGCAAGTGATTGCACAATTTCAACGTTATATCCTAGTGTTTTTATATGAAAATTTAAAGCACTATTTTTTATTCCTAAATCATCATTTATTCCTTTATTACTCTCAACAATTATTGGTGCTGATACACGATCAAGATTTAACTTCTTTGATAGTTCTTTTTCAAAATTATCTTTAACTATCTTAATTGCTTTTTGAGTTTCTTTCATTGTTAACTTAGACTTATACATAATAGTAATTCCTCTTTTCATACATTATCTTTAATATTATACCAAAAAAATAAAGGAAACGACTGTCTCCCTTAGTTTTTTTCTTCATTAACATGTATTATCGCAGTTTCAAATATATCATATACATGTTTATCATATAAACTGTAGATTACTTCTTTTCCTTTTTTATCTTTAGTAACCAAATTAGCAACTCTTAAAACTCTTAATTGATGTGAAACTGCACTTTGTGTTACTCCAATTAATTCTGAAATAGTTGTTACATTAAGTTTAGTATCTTTTAATACATAAAGAATCTTAATTCTAGTTGGATCTGAAATAACTTTAAATAGATTACTTATACTAGTAATTGTTTTAATATCAATTTTTTTCATTTTATAAAATAATTATTATTACAGCTGTTTCAAACAAATCATCAAAAATAACTTCTATTTTAGTGTTTTCTTTAGTGAAAGCAGTACCTGTTTTTACAAATCCATTATTAGTTAAAATTGCTTCATATGTACTAACAAAACTTAAATCACTTCCATTCACATCAATAGCAATCGACTCTTTACTATAACCATGAACTTTAGCACTATAAACTAAGTTCTCTAATTCAGAATCTTGATCAAATAAGGGTATTCCATATTCATTAAATAGTTTTGTTAAATCTTGATGTTCTTTTCCATATGACGGATCAGTTGTTATACTTATTGAAACAATACTAAAATCACTACTGTTTGAATAGTATATAAAATAATCATTATCTTCTTTATATAATGCACCTGTGTATTCATTATTAAACCATCCTAAGTCTAATAGACTATTAATAAATGATTCTAATTCTTCTTTACTCGTATCATATATCTTGAAGTCAAAATCTTCATCATCTTGATATTTTTTAATAACATAATGAGTAGAATTTAATTCTCCATATTTTGGTAATTCATCTTTAATAATTGCATTTATTTCATCACTTGGATATTCACTTATTTTTTGAATTGTAATATCTATTGTACGATATGTACTTAAATGATCTTCAATTACCATAATAAATGTTTTTTCATTGTTTATATATCCATCATGTTTCAAACTATAAACCCATCCTTCTAAACTATTTATATAGCTATCAATTGACGAAGACGTTGCTCCATAAATTAAGATTAATAATTTGCCAACTGATAAATCTTCGTCATTAAGTGAAATTGATGAAAAACCTGAATAAGCAATTAAATTATTATTAGGTAATAATTCATTAATCTCACTAACAGGCCATTCTTCATAGAATCCCTCTGTAATTATTTTATGAATTTGGATTTCAATTACATCTCCACCGTGATATTTCAAATTATGAACAATAATAAAATAATCTAATCCATCTTTAAAATATCTTGCTCCATGAGCATTTTTTATTTCAGAGTTTACCCATCCATCAGCCTCTAGTAATTCATAATAGTTAAATACTTCTGTTCTATCATCTTCAACCCCAAGTATTTCAATAACACTATATTCTTCCTTTACATCAAAGAATGCACTTTTACTATTTGGAAATTCTGGAAGTTCAAATCCTACATTCTCTTTTAACTCTTTATTTGGCCATTCATTTACAGTATCATCATTTAATTTAGTTATCTTATATTCAATTGTTTTTCCACCATGGTCCATACTATTATGATATGTTATTAAAGCATTTACTCCATCTTTAGTATAACTACCACCATGAAAACTATTAGTTGATGATTTAATCCAACTATCATTTATTAGTAATAAATCATACTTTTCTAGTGCCTCTTTATCATCTTCAATATCACTAATAACAATCTCTAAACCCCCATTTGACAAATGGTTCACTTTAAAATGAACATGTCCTGGAAACTCTGGAAGTTTAAATCCAAAATGCTCAAAGATTTCATCATTAGGAAATCCATGTTCATGATCATGTTCTTTTGAAATTGTAAAATCAATTGTTTCAATATCATCATGTGATTCATGATATGAAATCTCAACATCATCTTTGATATAAGTACCTGCATGTGTTGTCGGAGTACCTTCTGGTACCCATCCATTACTAGTTAATAGTTCTTGATAAGCTATGATGCTTGCTTCTCTATTTGTAACTTTCGCATTAAATACAAATTCATTTGGAATATTTGTTATTTTGATACTTTTTATGTTTTCAAAATTAGGAATTTCAATTTTATATTCATTATTAATAAATCTAGTAATATCATCCCATGTTAATGCTAATTCTCTAAAAACAATATCAACGACTTCTGGACTACTTGGCATCATCATTATTGTAATTCTATAGTTATGCAAGTAATGATCCATCATTATTGTTACTGGGTTTGATTTAAAAATAGTCCATCCAAGTGTTTCTAATTGTTCAATATACTCATTAACTTTAACTACACGATCAATAACACCATTAATTGTTAATATTTTTTCTTTAGAATCATAAGCTGCTTGATTAAACGTTTTAAAATCAGGCATTGAAAAACCTAAATCATTACTAATTTCATCACTTGGCCATCCAGTTGGTTCATCATCTATAATACTAAACGTAAATGTAATTATATTTCTACCATGTGGCAATTCATTATGATAACTTAATGTGAGATTAGGTTTTTTATAAAGATATCCCACATGAGAATCATTATTAGGGTTTTTAATCCATTCTTCATTAAAAGTATTTAAGAAATCTTCTAAACTTGATTCCAATAGTTCACTCGCAATTGTAACATCAACAATTATTGAATTACTTTTTTCAATTATAGTCATCTCATTAACATTTTCAAGTTTATTAATTGTAATCTTAAATTTATCACTAACAGCTTTTTGTGCATCATTCCATGTTTTTTCATGCTCATGATTATGTTCTTTAGAGATTGTAAAATCAATTGTATCTTCATCATCATGTGATTCATGATATGAAATCTCAACATTATCTTTGATATAAGTACCTGCATGTGTTGTTGGAGTACCTTCTGGTACCCATCCATTTGTATTTAAAACATTTTGATATGCAGTTATTTTTTCTTTTCTATTATCCACTTTAATATTAAATTTAAATTCTGCTTCTTCACTTATAAAATTAAACTCTGTTATTCCTTCAAATAAAGGTAACTCAACATTAAAATGTATAAAAACTTCTTCACTTAATTCTTCCCATGTATGTATTTCATGATTATGATCGTGATCTTTTTTACTTATTAGTAAATCAATTGTTGTTCCATTATGAACCATATTATTATGAAGGCTTATTGTATATTCAAAATCATTATGCTTGAATTTCCCTGCATGTTCATCAAAGCCTCCATCTAGTATCCACCCTAAAGATATTAACAAATCTTTATATTGATACATAGCACCACTATCATTTGTAACACCACTTATTTCAAGTTTTAAACTCTCATCAGTCTTAACTTCATTAACACTTGTGAAATTAGGAAATGCTGGTAAGTCAAAACCTGCAAAAGATTTAATTGAAACACTTGGCCATAACTTATCAACAACATTTACTATTATTTCTTTTTTAATTTCTGGTTGTTCTTTAAGTGAGATTGTAACTATTGTGTTCCCTATTTTTAAACCTTTTAATACTCCGTTTGTTACTGTAGCAATTTCATCATTATTTGATACAATTGAAACATCTTTGTTTGTTGTATCAGCAGGGATAATTTTATACTCAAGCGTTACTTCACTATCAACATTTAAATAAATATTTTCATTTGTTATCGTGATATATTCCGCTTTAATTATTTTCTTATTACATGCTAATAATGTAATTGAAATTATCATTAAAACAAATATGCTTAATACTTTTTTCATTTAACTGTTCCTCGTTTTTGGTATTTTTTATTAAACTTATCAACTCTACCTTGAGCTTGTATAAATGTTTGTTCCCCTGTATAGAAAGGATGTGAACTTGCCGATGTATCCACCTTAACCAGTGGATAAGTATTACCATCTATTGTATATATACCTGTTTCTTTAGTAGTAATTGCAGAATCAATTAAATATTGTGTCTTTGTTTGACTATCTTCAAATATTACTAATCTTGTTTCTGGATGTATGTTTTTCATAATTATTCCTCCTTGCAAATCATTCGCATTTACTATTCTATATCATTTGCAAACTATTTGCAAGTCAAAAACAAAAAAACTAGACTTTAATAAATCTAGTTTCATTAATCCTTTATTTAATATCTCTGTTTTTAAATACGATAATCTGTTATTCCTTCTAATCTCAGTAATTCTTCTTTTACATCAAGGCCTTCAGAATAACCTGTAAGTTTCTTATTTTTTCCTATAACACGATGACAAGGAACAACAATCATCACTGGATTTCTACCAATGGCACCTGCAACAGCACGTGTTTTTTTAGTATCTCCTAGTTCTTTTGCTACATCAATATACGATACTGTTTTACCAAAAGGAATTTTAAGTAGTTCATTCCAAACTGAAAGTTCAAAGTCGGTTCCTTCTAAATCAAGTGGTAAAGTAAATACTTTCCTTTTTCCACCAAAGTACTCTTTTAATTGATCTATATACTTACTAGTTTTAACTTCATCTTTTACTAATTTATACTTATTATTATCGTTAAAACCCTTTGTTGTTAAATGAAATAACCCTTTATCACTTACAACAATTAAGTATTCACGATTATTTTCTTTGAAGAAATCATAGTATAAAGTTCTCATTTTTGTTCCTCCATCTTAACAAACACTGTATTTTCAAATCTTATATTATTCTTTATTAAATGCTCAGCCAACTTATTTCTAAAATCAGGTTCAATTGCATTTTGTTTTCTAATTTGAGTTTTAAAAACAATTCTTAAGTTCATCCCATTATCAAAAGATGTAATTACTGCTGTTTCAGGTGCACTTATAATATCTGGATTTGAATTTTTATAATCTAAAATAAATTTTTTAAAATTAGCAGAATTAATATAACTGATATCAAATTTAGCATTAATCTTAAAATCAATAATAGCCACCGAGAAAAGAACCGTTTGATTAACAACTGTTTTAATATCACCATTATTAATGGTAATTACTTGACCACGCCAATTTTGCATTTTTGTTCTTCTTATTCCGATATCAGTAACTGTTCCAACATTTCCGTTGATTTCAACATCATCACCAATGCTAAATGTTTTTTCAATTATTAAGAAAAAACCACTTATTACGTCTTTAATTAGTTCTTGTGCACCAAAACCTACTGCAAACGCTAAAACACCAGCACCGGCTAAAACAGGCATAATATCTATACCTAATTCTTTCAGGATCATAATAACAATCCAAAAAGCAAAAAGTGCTTTTACAATATTATTAATTAATCTTCTAACCGTCATTTGCTCTTTAGTTTCTTTTTTCTCATATTTCTTTGTCTTAATTAAGAATCTCTTTACTAGTTTAAAGACAATACTTGCAAGAAGTAACCAAAAAATAATCATTACGATAGCAGCAAAAAAATCAACTAATTCTGAATTTGTAATAAATTTTTCAAAAAGTTTTTTTATTAAATTTCTAATTTGATCAGCAATATTCATAATATCTAACTCACTTTCTTATGTTTATTATACCTTTTTTTCAATCAAAAAAAAAGGGAGCAACTAGAGTCACTCCATTTAAATTTATTCAAATGATTCAATTATAGCAAGTTCTTTTTTACTCCAACTATTCTTTAAATCAATAATTCTTTGATTACTACTACCCCTAAATAAAAGATTTAAGTTTTTTAAAATATATTCAAAAGGTCCATCAACTAAATAATCAGCCTCCATTAATATATTATTAACATGAACATTATTCATCTTTATTAGTTCTTCATAATAATATCCACTATATAATAAAACATTTAAATCTAATTCTTTAGCTTTTCTAACCAAATATAAAACTTTATCAGGTTGGATAAATGGCTCTCCACCACTAATCGTAATTCCACTTAATAATGGATTTTTACTAAACCCATCAACAATTTTATCTAGTTTTTCAATATATCCACCAATTAATGGTTGAGTAGCTTCGTTATGGCACATAAAACAACGCTTTGGACATCCTTGCGTAAAGACAACATATCTCATACCAGGACCATCTACTATTGACTCTTGAATTATTCCTGATAATCTTATTTCATCTTTATTTAATATGCTTGACACGTTCTTCAACTTCCTTACGTTTAGCGTCATTGAATCGGTCTAATGTTCCTACTAAATAACCAGTAATTCTTCTAATACGATTAAATTTAGCACCTTCAACTTCTTTTCTTCCACATTTAGGACATTCATCATTAATAATTCCTACAAATCCACATACAGGATCGTGATCAACAGCATGATTAATTGAACCATATCCAATATTTTTCTTTTGCATATAACGAACTATTTTTTCTAATGCAAGAACATTCTTAGATGCATCCCCATCTAATTCAACATAACTTATATGTCCACCATTAGTTAATGCATGATATGGAGCTTCTAGATCAATCTTTTCAAATGCAGTTAGTGAATAATAAACTGGAACATGGAATGAGTTTGTATAGAATTCGTGATTTGTTACACCTTCAATACTTCCAAATCTCTTTCGATCCATTTTCACAAATCTTCCAGATAGACCTTCTGCTGGTGTTGCTATTAAGCTAAAGTTTAATTTATATTGTTTAGCTAACTCATCAGTACGTTTACGCATATGTGAAATAATCTTTAATCCTAAGTCTTGTGATTCTTTTGACTCACCATGATGTTTACCTGTTAATGTCTTTAACGTTTCAGCAAGTCCAATAAATCCGATTGCTAATGTACCGTGTTTAATTACTTCATCAATTTTATCATTTTTAGATAGTTTTTCACTGTCAATCCAAACACCTTGTCCCATTAAGAATGGAAAATTATAAACATGGAAATTCTTTTGAATATCTAGTCTTTCTAACAATTGATCTGCAACTAAATCAATTTTTTTATCTAATTCCTTGAAAAATTCATCAATATTTTTATGTTCTAGTGCAATTCTTGGTAAGTTAATACTTGTAAAACTTAAATTACCTCTACCAGTAACAACTTCTTGTTCTGGATCATGAACGTTTGCCATAACTCTAGTACGACAACCCATATATGCAATTTCAGTATCAGGATTACCTTCTTTATAATATACTTTATTAAAATCAGCATCAATAAATGAAAAGTTAGGGAATAATCTTTTAGCACTTGTTTTTAATGACAGTTTAAATAAATCATAGTTTGGTTCACCTGGATTTAAATTAACTCCTTCTTTAACTTTGAAAATTTGAATTGGGAATATTGGAGTCTCACTTTCTCCCATTCCTGCTTCAGTAGCTAACAATATTTGTTCAACAACTAATCTTCCTTCGTGAGATGTGTCTGTTCCATAGTTAATTGAACTAAATGGAACTTGTGCTCCAGCTCTTGAATGCATTGTGTTTAAATTATGAATTAATGATTCCATTGCTTGATAAGTATCTCTAATTGTCTCCTTTGTTGCTCTTTCTTTAACATAATCAAGGATATGTCTAGCTTTATCTTTTGGTAAAACTTTAACTAATTCTTGCTCAATTTCATCGTTATAAAGTTTAGGTACTAACCCCTTATTTTCTAACTCATCTAAAACTGATTTAACATTCAAATTTATGCCTTCAAAATCAAGGATATTTTCTAAATTATAACGATATTTTCTACGATATGTTTTTCTTACACCAATAGCTAAATCATAGTCGAATTTTGGAACACTTTGCCCACCATGTTGATCATTTTGGTTTGACTGTATTGCAATACATGCAAGTGCAGCATACGTTTTAATATCTTGTGGTTCACGCACAGATCCATGGCCTGTTTGAAAACCATTTGTAAAGAGTTTAGTTAAGTCGATTTGACAACATGTCATAGTCATTGTTAAAAAGTCTAAGTCATGTATATGGATATCTCCTTGTTCATGAGCTTTTGCATGTTCTGGTTTTAAAACAAAGGTTTTATTAAACTCTTTTGCTCCTTCACTTCCATATTTAAGCATCGCTCCCATAGGTGTATCACTATTAATGTTGGCATTTTCTCTTTTTAAATCTGAATCATCGCTCTTTGAAAAAGTAATGTCATGAAAAGTCTTCATTAAGCGGTTTTGTTGGTCTCTTATTCTACTTCTTTCTTCTCTATATAGAATATAAGCCTTAGCAACTTCCTTCATTTGATATTGAATTAGAATCTCCTCAACAATATCTTGAATATCTTCAACCGAAGGCACTTGATCTTTATATCTTGTATGAGCAGTATCAATCACTTTAGTTGTTAATTCTACTGCTTTTTTACTATCACCGTTAATTGATTCAATTGCTTTTTGAATTGCAGATCTAATTTTAAGTGAATCAAACGGAACCTCTCTTCCATCTCTTTTTCTTATTTTTTTAATCATATTTTTTCCCCCCAACATTTTTTGTAAATCAATTATAAGTCATTTAGACTAGATATACAAGGGCAAAATTATGTTTACATCATTTTCATTTTCAAATGAAAAGACATGAAAAAAAACCATTTATTCTTTCATAAATAAGCTTCCAATTTCATTTAAATTTAACTGTTATTGTTGTACCTTTATTAATCTCTGATTCTACCTCAATTTTGCCATGATATTTAATCATAATATGCTTAACAATGGCAAGTCCAAGACCAGTTCCTGGCTCTAATCGTCCTTTATCTATTCGATAGAAACGTTCAAAGATTCTTTGATGGTGTTCTGGAGCAATTCCTATTCCATTATCTTTAACTGTAAAGACTATTTCATTTAATTTATTTTTATATAGATTAATAAAAATACTACTATTTTTCGGACTATACTTAATTGCATTTTCAATTAAATTCTTAAATAGTTTATTCATATCAAGTAAAACTGCTTCATATTTAACATCTGTTGTTTGATAATTAACCTTAATATTTTTATCAACGATAAATCGATCAAGTGTTTCTAACGTATCTTCTAAAACACGTTTTAGTGCCACAGTTTCTTTATTCTCATCATTTGGAACTGCTTCTAATCTTGATAAAGTTGACATATCATCAACTAGTAATGACATATGATTAGCTTGTTTATAGATTCTATTTATTATATCTTTATAGTCATTTTCTTCGACCATATCAAGTGAAACTAACTCACTATAACCAAGAATTGCAGTCAAAGGTGATTTTAATTCATGTGATGCATGAGCAAAGAAATCTTTTTTTGTTTGCTCAACTACTCTAGTTTCTGTTACATTTTTTAAAATAACAATAATAGCAACATCTTGATTTCCACTTTTGGGACGATCTTTAATCGAATATACATTAACAGCATAGATATCACGTTTGTAATTAATATCAAATAATGAATAATCAATTTTATTTTCAATAGCATGTTTAATTTTGTCATTTTTTAAAATCGCTTCAGCATCTAATCCTATACTTTTATTATCAAGTGATAAAACTTCTGCTGCATCTTTATTATAAAAAAGTAGTTTGCTTTGATCATTAAATAAAAGAATAGCTTGGTGCATTGTATCAAGAATTTTTTCAAGTTGTTGTTCGATAAGCAAATTATTCTTATGATTATTAATATTAATTTTATCTCTTAAGAGAAAATATAAAAGAACAAGATTAATTATTAATAAAACAACTGCAACATATATCATCTACTCAACCCCTAATTTATATCCAACACCATAAACTGTTTCAATCACTACTTTTGAATTAACATCCGCTAATTTTTTTCTAATTGCTTTAACATGCATATCTAATGCTCTAGTTTCACCCATAAAACTTGTTCTCCAAACATCAAGAAAAATTTGTTCTTTCGATAAAACTTCATCATTCTTTTTAATTAAGTACATAAAGATTTCATACTCTTTATTTGTAAAAATGATTTCTTCACCTGCAGCAATAACTTTATGCTTTTTAGTATCAATCTCAACATCATGATATTTAATGATTTTATTGCTTGAAACTTTTCTAAGTTTCGCTTGAATTCTTGAAGTTAATTCTAAAATACCAAAAGGCTTAGTTAAATAGTCATCTGCTCCTGCATCAAGAGCAATAACTTTATCCATTTCACTAAATAATGCTGAAACAATAATAATCGGTAATTCTTTATTAGTTTCGCGAACTTTTTTTAATAGTTCTAAACCAGAAGTATCTGGAAGCATAATGTCTAATAAAATTAGATTAGGCTCTTTTTTTGCATATGCATCAAGAAATTCTTTACCTGTTTGGAACCCTTGTCTTTCCAAACCCATTTTTTCCAAAGTTTTATCAATAATATAAGATATACTTTGATCGTCTTCAACAAAATAAATTAACAATTTCGTGCCCTCCTAAAATAATGGTGTTGATTTATGATTTCCACTTACAATAAATATAATCCATTCACAAATATTAACAGCATGATCTCCAATTCTTTCAATATATTTAGCTACCATTAATAGATATACTGATAAATCAGGATCGATTGTTTCTTCTTTTAATTCTTTAACGATTCTTTTAATAATTTTTTGGAATAATTTATCCACTTCATCATCAACAGCAATAACTTTATTTGCTAATTCGATATTAGTCTTAAATAATGCTTCAACACTGTCTAAAACCATTTTTTTAGCAATCTCAGCCATTTTAACTGTTGTAGGAATTACACGTTCACTTTTAAGATTAGCAGTATTAATTGTAATCTCTGCTATATCAATAGCATGATCTCCAATTCTTTCTAAATCTGTAATTAATTTTAAAATACCTGTTACTAATCTAAGGTCACCTGCAAGTGGTTGTTCCTTCCAAATTATTTTTAATGCTCTTTTAGATATTTCTTCTTCATATCGATCAACAACATCATCTCGCAAAATAATTTCTTTTGCTAAGTCAATGTTATTATCTGCAAATGCTTTAATACTATCATTAATATTTTTAATAACCGTATTAGCCATCTCAATTACTTCTTTTTTTAATTCATCTACTGCTTCTTGTAGTCCTCTTCTTAGTGCTGTCATATAGATACCTCCATTATATCATATTAACCAAAGCGTCCAGTAATATAACTTTCAGTTTGTTCTTTTTTAGGATTCGAAAAGATAACTGATGTTTCATCAAACTCAATCAACTCTCCTAATAAGAAAAATGCTGTTTTATCTGAAATCCTTGCTGCCTGTTGCATATTATGAGTAACGATAATAATTGTATAATCTTTTTTCAAATCATTAATTAAATCTTCTATCTTTTGCGTAGCAATTGGATCCAATGCACTAGTTGGTTCATCCATAAGAATAACTTCTGGATTCATAGCAAGTGTTCTTGCTATACAAAGTCTTTGTTGCTGACCACCTGAAAGCTTCATTGCTGATTCATGTGTACGATCACTAACTTCTTCCCATAATGCGGCTTGTTTTAACGCTTTTTCAACAATTTCTGTTAATACTTTCTTATTTTTAATTCCTTGTCTTCTAGGTCCATAAGCAACATTGTCAAAAATGCTCATTGGAAAAGGATTTGGTTTTTGAAATACCATTCCAACTTTAGTTCTTAAACTTATTACATCAAACTTTTTGTCGTAAATATCATCATCATGATATTTAATTAATCCTTCAATTCTAGCATCTTCAATTAAATCATTCATTCTATTCAAACTTCTTAAAAAACTTGATTTACCACAACCTGAAGGTCCAATAAATGCTGTTACTTCTTTTTCTTTAATTTCCATATTAATATTAATTAATGCTTGTTTATTTCCATAATATAGATTCATATTCTCAATTATAAATGTTTTTTTCATTTTTGACTACCCCCTGAATTTTTTCTCTAATCTGCTTGAGATTAGTTTTACAAGTAGATTTAATACTAATACCATTGCAAGGATAATAATTGCAATACTTGCTGCTACTTCAACATTCGGCGTTTCTTTGTTCATTACTGACCAAATATGTACTGCTAATGATGTTCCTTTACCACTTATCTTTATATTATCATTAATTACTGTTCCTATCGCATAAATTAATGCTGCTGATTCACCAATTACTCTTCCTATTGTTAAAAGTGCTGCTGATAAGATACCAGGTAATGCATTTGGAAGAATTACTTTAAAGGTTGTTTGTATTTCATTTGCTCCAAGAGCAAGTGATGCTAATTTATAATCTTTTGGAACAACATCTAATGCTGATTCGGTTGCTTTAATAACAACCGGCAACACCATAATTGATAATGTTAAAGCTCCAGATAAAATATTACCACCTATCTCATTTGTTGAAATAATTTGTTTTGAAACAGGGATTAATAATGCAGCACCCAACAATCCATAAATAATTGATGGAATCCCTGTTAACATATCAATAAATGATCTTAAGATATTAATGAATTTACCTCTAGGTGCAATTTCATGTAAATATACTGCTGTTAAGATACCGATTGGTAATCCTATTGCTAGTGTCAAAATAACAAGATAAAACGTTGTAACAATTGATCCTCTAATTCCTCCACCTTCATTTGATAATGACCAACTATTAATTATTCTTGCTTGATCAAGTTTTGTTGCAACATTAACAGCTCCTTCTCTTGCAAAAATATAATCAGTACTCCCAATATCATTAGTAAAATCAATATATGTTGTAAAATAGAAACCTTGATTAACAGATGTTTTTTCCCCATTCTCAACTAACAACATTTCTTTAAGTGGAGAATTAGGATCAATATAGATAATTTCTATTATAACTTCTTTTGAAATATTAACTGAATCCTTAAAAGCAATCCCATAACGATTTGAGAAAAATTCATAATTACCTTTATTCTCAAATTTTTTATCATAATTATTCTCATTAGATTTCACAATATAACTTTCTTCTTTATTATCACTAGTTATAAATTTCCAACTAAGATTTTTACTTCCTTTTGAAAAAATAAAGAAAATAATTGCAAATAATATCACAACAGAAATTGCTGATGCTAAATATGTAATTACTTGTAGTATTCCATCATACACTTTTCTTTTAGTTTTCATATTTACTACTTATCCTCTTTCTTACATAATTTAAAATAAAGTTTACTAATAAAATGATTGTTATTAAAACTAAACCAATTGAAAATCTTATATCATAGTCTAATCCTTCAGTTTCTTTAAATCCCATTAAGATTGTTGAAGTTAATGTTCTTGTTGGATCAAAGAGTGAAAAACTAGGACCACTTGGAATGTTACCAGCAACTAAAGAAATAGCAGTTGCCTCTCCTAAAGCACGACCTACCCCTAAGATAATTCCAGCAAAAATCCCTGGAACAGCAGCTTTTAATGTGATATTAAACATTGTTTGGGTTTTACTTGTTCCAAGAGCGAGTGAACCTTCTTCAATATTACTTGGAACGGATTTAATTGCTGTAATAGATAACATTGTTATTGTTGGTAATATCATCATTGTTAAAACAATCACACTCGATAATACCGATAACCCACCAGCAGTTGATATTCCAAACTTATCAGCAATGTTTTTAACTAAAACTGTAATATATCCTGAACCAAAAACCCCAAAGATAATTGAGGGAATTGCTGCTAAAACTTCAACGACTGTTGTTAATGTTTTACCTATTACTTTAGGTGCTATTTTAGCGATAAAAAGGGCTGTTAACACACTAATTGGAACACTAATTAATACTGATAAAAAAACAACATACAACGTATTTATAATTATAAATCCTATTTGATAGTTTGTTTGACTATAACTAGTTCCTCTTATAAATTTTAAAAAATCAACTCTATTATCACCATATACATTAGTAAATGGTCTAATACCATGACTTGCGATTTGCCAAATAATTAAAATGATTATAGAAGCGGATAAAACAGTCGCGAGTAATAAGATACTCTTGACTGTTATATTCATTATTTTATTTATTTTTACATTTTTACTTTCAACGTTCATCTAATAACCTCTAACCAATTTTTTAATTCGCCTTGATAAATTTGTTTTAATACTTGGCTAGTAATATTATCTAATGGATTTTTCACATTTACTGCTGCAACTACTGCATCCCATGCTAATTGTCCAAATGTACCTTCAACTCCCGCTTCTGTGTCTTTAAAGGCACGTGAGGCAAATCCAATATGTAATGCCGAATCACTATCTTTTCCACTACCTTGAGTATTCTTATAAGCATCGCCTGAACCACTATGACTATGTTCTGCTTTAAAGTTACCTGCTTTAGCACTAAAGTCTTTACTTAATTCTTTAGCTATTGATTCAACTGATGTTGATCCACCAAAGATTACTGTTACATCTTTATTATCTTTGTTTGCAACAGGGTATTCTGATTTAATACTTTCCCATGTTGGTGCCGCAGGATTAACATCAATTATTCCACCTTTTGATTTAATAATTAATTCTGCATCTTTTGTTCCCATATATGCTACAAATGCTTTTGCTAATTTATCTGCATCTGTTACATCATTACTTGTAACAATATACATGAATGGTCTTTTAAGTCCATATGTGTTATTTAATACGTTTGCTTCATTAGCTTCTACACCATTGAATTTTAAACCTTTTAGTCCAGATGTTGCTAAACTTGTTAATGAAATATAGCCAATACCTTTATCATCATTTTTAAGTTTAGTAATCATATCACCATTACCATCAGTAATTAAAACACCTTTAACTAGTATTTCATCATCTTTAATTGCATCTGCAAAATCAATTGCTGTAAAGAATGCGTCTCTTGTTCCTGATGCTGTATCTCTTGTATAAACTTTAACTTCACCATTAAATACTTCTTTTTCAACTACATCAGCCCATTTTGCTGTATCACCTTTATAAACTTCTTTAGCTTGTTCTGGAGTAATTGAATTTAATTTGTTTTTTGAATTAACAACAATAACTACTGCGTCAAATGCTAATTGACCAAAAGTTCCAACAGCCCCTGCTTCATCTGCTTTAAATCCACGTGAAGCAAATCCAATGTGTAATGCTGAATCGCCATCTTTTCCACTACCTTGAGTATTCTTATAAGCATCACCTGAACCTGTATGTTTATGTTCTGCTTTAAAGTTACCAGCTTTTGAACTAAAATCTTTACTTAATTCTTTAGCTATTGATTCAACTGATGTTGATCCACCAAAGATTACTGTTACATCTTTATTATCTTTGTTTGCAACTGTATGTTGTGATTTAATACTTTCCCATGTTGGTGCATTTGCATCTACTTCAATAATTCCACCTTTTGATTTAATAATTGTTTCTGCATCTTTCGTTCCCATATAAGCAACGAATGCTTTTGCTAATTTGTCAGCATCTGTTGTATCATTACTTGTAACAATGTAATTAAAAGGTCTTTTCAGTGCATATGATCCATTTAAGACATTTTGTTCTGTAGCTTCAACACCGTTAAATTTCAAGCCTTTTAATTCTGATGTTGCTAAACTTGTTAATGAAATATAACCAATACCATTTTCATCATTTTTGATTTTTGAAATCATATCGCCATTACCATCAACAATTAAAACACCATTAACTAATTTTTGATCATCTTTGATTGCATCTGTAAAATCAATTGCTGTGAAGAATGCATCTCTTGTTCCTGATGCTGTATCTCTTGTATAAACTGTTATTTTATCATCTTTAGGGCTATTATCATTTGTACATGCCACTAAAGTAACTCCCAATAATACTGTAAATAAAATCGCAAATATTTTTCTCATCTGAAATTACCTCACTTTCACATATATTATAATTTTTATTTTTTTTTGAAACTATCATGTTGTGTAAGTAGTTTGTAAAAATCATGTAAAGGTTTTCATTAACTATTCTAAAAAAAACGATCAAATCAATTAAGATTCAATCGTTATTTTCTTATTTACTGTTTTTATTTTCATTCTTTTTTAAATCATTTATATGTTTTTCAACAAATCGTACTGCTTCATCAAATGATTTAACATCAATTTGTTTTACTCCTAATAATTCCCAATAACTAACTTTGTTATCATCATATCCAAATGATGGCCATGAAGATAACATTTCTTCAATTATGAAGAATATTCCTTCATGTTCATATGGTTTAATTCGATATATTGATTCTTCATCATAATAGAATGTTGGATCATTATATTTTTCTTTATTATTTTCATAATATGCTTGAATATATTCATAGTTCTTCTTCATATCAGTATTTGCATTAGTATCAATATCATTAAATCTTAGTTTATAAAAATCAGCATGTCTTACTGCAAAAGCAATTTTTTCAGAATCACCAACTATTTTATATGCAATTAAAAATTTGAATGTTTTTCCTTTAACATAAATAATTTCATCACTTTCATATTCTCGATTATCAATACTTAAAATAATTCTTTTATCAATAACTTCGTAATTATTATTATCAAGAATATTAACTCCATTTAAGTAGTACTCATCACCAACTAATACTCCTAGATATCTTTTAGTAATTTTGTTATTAAAGTTTTTATCATCTCTGAATAAACTTTTATATAAAACTATAAAACCAGAAAGTACTAAAAGGTATACAACACCAATAATAATAACAAAGTAGTTTTTCAATAATACTCCTGAAACTATTATTCCTAAACTTAATAATAAAACAATACTTATAATTGTATATCTAAAACCTTTTTTAGCTACTAATTCTAAAATAGATCTATTTTTAATTTTCAAGAAGTATTGAACTAATGATGCAATACCAATAATAACAAATAAAGGAACCATTGAAAATCCCATAACAAGATTATCAGTTTTAGTTCTTGAATTCTTATCAGATACTATAAGTACTAAAATAATTATTGCAAGGATTATATATAGTATTCCTGTATATAGGAATGTTTTAATTTTTCTTTTCATTATTTCACCTTTTTCTTATATTTATATTTTAAAAAATGAAAGACCTTAAATCTTTCACTCTTTAAAATAATCAATTAACTCTTTATTTGTGCACGATATATATTAGCATATACAGAATCATTAGCAAGCAACTCTTGATGAGTTCCTTCCTCTACTTTTAGTCCCTTTTGTAACACAATTATTTTATTTGCACTTTTAATTGTTGATAATCTATGAGCTATAACAATCAAAGTTCTTCCTTTTTTAACTTTTTCTAATGCATTTTGAATCATTGTTTCTGTTTCAGTATCAATGTTAGCCGTCGCCTCATCCATAATCAAAATTCTTGGATTATGAGCAATTACTCTAGCAAATGATATAATTTGGCGTTCACCAATACTCATATTTTTACCACCACGAGTCATTTCTTCATGTATTCCATTTGGAAGTTTATTTAATAATGATTCACCACCAACAGACTTTAAAATCTCAATTGCTTCTTCATCACTAATATCAGCACCAAATTTAATATTGTCTGCTAGTGTACCTGTAAATAACATTGGATCTTGTAAAATAATTCCAATATCTTTTCGATATGATCGTTTTGAGTTTGTTGTTATATCAATATCATCAATAAGAATTCTTCCGCTATCATATGTCTTAAAATCATAGAATCTAAGTAATAGATTCATTAATGTTGATTTACCACTTCCGGTATGTCCAACAATTCCTACCATGCTATTTTCTTTTATATCAAATGAAACACCCTTTAAGACTGGTTGTCCTTCAACATAAGAAAACCAAACATCATCAAACTTAATATTTCCATTAACTCTTGGAAGAATTTCAAATGAATCATCTTCTTGTTCACCATCAATTACTTTAAAAATTCTTTCTGTTCTTACTAGTGAGTGTTGTAGATTACCTATTTCTCTAAATAGAACACCTACTGGTTCAATTATTCCTGTTAAATAAGTATTATAAGCATAAATTGTTCCTGCTGTTACTGTAAATCCTACAACTGTCAAATATCCATTACCAAAATAGAAAACAATTAATGCTGTAACTAATGATCCAATTAATCTAATCATATTCCATCCTAAAGATAGATGAAGTCTAGTTTCTTTTAATTGTTCATTCATATAACTTCTTGATAAATCGTTAAATTTACCAATTGTTTCTTCCTCATAGTTGAAAATTTGGAGAATACTTACACCATTGATTATTTCGTTTAATTGAGCAGTAATTAACGATCCTTGCTCATTAACTTTTTCAGCAATTGAGTTTAAATTTCTAACAAAGTATTTAAGCCATATGTATACAAGTGGGAAAATTATAAAACTGATAAGTGCTAAATTCTTATCAAGATAAAACATCCCAATATAAGCAAAAACAATTGACATAGAAGCGTTTAATAAAAGATTCATTAATGTTGAAAATAATCCCATCATTCCACCAACATCATTAATAACTCTATTAGCAATCTTTCCTGCTGGTTCTTCTTCAAAATATTTCATCGGCATTCTTTGAAGCGATGTTACGGCATCAATTCTCGCATCTTTTACTATATTAACATTAAGTCTAGCTGTTGAAATTCTTTGAATATATGTAAATAAGATTTGCATAAATAATCTAACTGCTAAAATAATTACTAAGACCATTAATGGATTAACCACTGGTTCATAGAATAATCTTACTTCTTTACTAGTCAAAAGCTTTGAATCATATGTAACAACACTTCCACTTTGACTCTTAAAAGTTATTTTAGAGCCATTATCAATAATTTCTTTATTACCTCTAACATATTCTTCACTAATTAAATCATCAATAAAATAATATTTACCTTTACTAATAACTACCATTATTCCATTAGTACTTTCATCGTCTTGTGAATAGTATTTATTATTATATAGAACAGCACCATCTTTATTTTCATTTATTTCATACCAAGGTTTTTCAATAGCCACCAAATAATCATCCATGATTGCTTTTACAATTAATGGTGATGCTAGATTTAAAACTTGAACTGTAATCATTGCGAGGATTGCAAATGTTAATAATGCTTTATATTTTCTAATATAACGCCAAACTTTTTTAATTGTTTTAAACATTGTTATTCCCCCTTAAATCATTGTTATCTGGTTAATATATTGTTCTTTATACCAACCATCTTCTTTTAATAACTCTTCGTGTGTTCCACGTTGAGTAATTCGACCATTTTCTAAAACTAAAATAATGTCAGCATCTCTTACTGCACTAAATCTATGTGCAATAATAATATTAGTTTTATCTCTTCTAAATCTCTTTAAATCATTAATAATATTATCCTCTGTTTTAGCATCAACAGCAGATAATGAATCATCTAAAATTAGAATTTCAGGATCTTTAATTAACGCTCTGGCAATTGAAAGTCTTTGTTTTTGTCCACCAGATAATGTTGATCCGGATTCACCAACCATTGTATGTAATCCACGTTCTAAAAATTCTAAATCTTTTTTAAAGTCCGCAATTTTAACTGCTTTGTCTAATGCTTCAACAGTTGCTTTTGGACCACCAACTCTAATATTATCAACAACTTCACGTTTAAAAATTGTATGTGCTTGTGGTACATATCCAACTAAATTTCTAACTTCATCAATGCGATATTCTTTAATATTACTATCATCAATATAAATATCACCATCACTAACATTAAACTCTCTTAACAATTGTCTAATTAATGTTGATTTACCTGCACCAGTTGGTCCAACAATCCCAATTGTTTGACCTTTCTTAATTTCAAAATTGATGTTTTTAATAACCGGTTTACTATCAAAAGGATATTTAAATGTTACATTTTCAAATCTTATAACATTGAAATCAATAATATGTTTAGAATCATCAGTATTAATCACTTCTGTTTTTTCATTTAAAATCTCATCATATCGATCAAGAGAAATCGTTGCATTGTTAATTTGCGTGAAAATTGTTGACATAGCAATAATTGGACCATAAAGCATTCCAATATATGAAACAAATGTTACCAAGTCTCCTAAACTAATTTCGCTATTAATAATATAATAAACACCAAAAGCAAACGCTAAAACATATGCAATACCATAAATAACTTCAAACAATGGAGCAAACCAGTTTTCATAGTTAACAATATATCCCCATGAATTTATATCGTTCATGATTGCTTCTTTTTGTTTCTTTAAATCATTATTTTCTTCACCATATGCTCTAATTGTTTTTTGACCTTCAACAGATTCTAAAACAACTTCTGTCATCTTTGCATATATTTCACGATGTCTTAAAACATATTTTCTTTTACGATGGCGTATCATATTAAGAATTGTTAATCCAATTGGCATAATAGTAACAGAAATTAATGTCAGTTTCCAACTTATTGTAACAATCATTAATACAAGTGTAATTATTATTAAACCAAAGTTAAAAATAATTCCTTCAAAAAGATTCGTAGCAGCAACAGTAATTGCCTCTAAGTCACTTGTTACACGATTAATTAAATCACCTTTTTCATATTTAGAATAAAAACTTAGATCCATTTGGAACAAATGTCTTAAATATTTATCTCTAAGTTCGAAAGATAGTTTTTGAGCCAACTTACTGATTTGATAATTATAAATAAAACTCATAAAGTATCTGATTAACGGTATTAATCCAAGTGCTCCCACTAAATAAAGTAAAGTTGCACTTGTTAATTCTCCTGAAACGATTGTATCAATCGCTTGACCTAAAAAATAAGCAGGCATTAGAGATAATACTGCTAACAAAATAAGCATTATAAGTAATAAAAGATATGTCTTCCACTCTTTTTTCATAAACCATTTAATTTTCAAAAATATGTTTTTCATTATATCACCATCGCTATATTTATATATATAATTATAAAACAAGTTTAACATTTTTTTACATTTAATGAACATAAAAACATTAACTTTAGTTGTTTTATCACTATATTATAGATTGAACATCAAAATGTTTAATTTTTATGACTTAAACTCTAAAAAAAGATACAAAAAAATGTATCTTTTCAAATCACTAAAACTTAGTTATCATAAATATTTATTCAGTCTTACTAACAATTTTTTTATTAACAAGTAATCCTTTCAAAAAGAAATAGATTGCTATTAGGATAAGACCTGCCACAATAATAATATTAATATACTTATCTAATAAATTACCTCCAACAATTGCTCCACCTAAAAATAATAAAACCAAATATAAGAAAAATAATAAACTACTTGTTTTCTCATTAAAGTTTCCTAGAATTAAATATGTTGCTGCATGGAATGCTACTACAAGACCAATCCATAGAGATGGAGTACCTAGATTACTTCCAAAGTCTTTATTAATACCTGGAATAATAAAACCAATAGTTGAAGCAGCAATTACAATAATTAATTCAATTATAAACAACCATTCATAATTATACTTCTTACTTTTTAAAATAGGAATAATCGTTAAACAGCCAACGGTTATTAATATTCCACCTGTAACTATCTTCTTTAAGTTTAATCCAAAGACATCATCTGCAAAATCAAAGATAAATGCAATTCCAAGTGCTAAGAATAATCCTGCAATGATCCAATAAATAACTTTTAATACTTTATGATTTTTTTCTTTCATAGTAATTCCTCCCTTAATATATTTTATAATATAACTTTTTTTGTTTTAGATACCTTTTATGTTCTAAAATGCTAGTTTAATGTAATGAATGACAAAAAACAGTTATTAACATTAACCAAACTTAAAAAAGCAAACATATTTTTGCATCAAAAAAGAAGGATTTCTATAATTTCAGATATCCTTCTTTCGAATTTACATATTTAATACCCCAGTTATTTTAAAGTTATCTTTTAAAAAACATATTTTTCTAAATATTATTAATATTTTAAGTCACACTTTTAATCAATTTAATAACTCAAATATTTCTTTAAATATATCTGATTTATCTAAATTACCAATTCGTACTAGTTCATAATATAACTCAAATATATTTTCATCTTCATTTACAACTAGATAGTTAACTAATTCTTGATATGTCATACTTCTTATATTGTTTTTCTCATTTTGTGAGTATATTCCCTCACCAGCATAAATATATCCTGTAGTTTCTACACCGAATTTTCTAATATTTTTTTCATCTTTTACTGGTACTTCATAATAAAAATCTACATACTCTCCATAAACTAGTTCGGTTCCTGTTACAAAATTTGTTTTAATATCATATTTATTCGTATAAACTGATTTCTTAAGTTTAGCTTCTTTAACTTCAACTTTACTATTAAGTGAAAAATCAATAGCAATGTAATCAATACCATAATTAATTACTCCAGGCATAACTAATCTAACAACAATGTATTCATCACTTACATTACTTAAATCAAGTTCGATAATTTGATTTTCATCCAAATATGTCTTTGGTTGTATACTACCTTGTTTAATCCAAGTTCCATTAACTTTTAACTGTATTTCCAATTCAAGTGTTTCAAAAATATTATTCAAAGAAATCTTTGAATCATTATTCTTGTTAAATAATTGATCCATTAACCAAAGATTATCAATAGACCCAAGTGATGATGTAACATCATTAAACATCTTCA
The DNA here is from genome assembly GCF_900660745.1 of Haploplasma axanthum. Taxonomy (GTDB): domain Bacteria; phylum Bacillota_I; class Bacilli_A; order Acholeplasmatales; family Acholeplasmataceae; genus Haploplasma; species Haploplasma axanthum. The sequence continues at coordinate 1,833,965 of NZ_LR215048.1, forward strand.
TTGATTTTCCTAATTCCCTAGCTGATATTATTAATTTTGCGAATGAATTATACTCACTTCTTTTAAACATTGCATCATAATATATTAAACCTAAATTTTGTTCAGATTTAAGTGCATAATTACCATCTTTTACCAATACATTTTCAATCATTGAATTGTTATTTTCATCAACAAAACTTATGGGCTTTGTATAATTCTTTATAGTTTGAACATTACCGTTTATATCAAATACTACATCTAGTATATCTTCATCACTATAGTCAAAAACATATAAAACAGTATCTTTTAAAGTTGTAACAGAAGTACCTTCTTCTACAACTCTAATTATATATTCACCATTTACTTCTTCTAAATATCTTAAACTACCATAAGTTGTACCTTCTATACTTTCTAGCATTGAGAATGGAAATGGTTCATGTTCAAATATCACATTACCATTTGAGTCTACACTGTATAAGAATGGCGATTCTCCAGATGATTTAGTAACTTTAACTTCTTGCCTATATTCAGCATCATCAATTATTACTCTTACATTATAGTTTTCTCCGCTTGCCTCTTCAACAGAATAACTTGCTATTGCTATACCAGAACTATCGGTATTTACTGTAAATTCCCATCCAATAGAATCAATAATAAATTTTACATTTGTATTGTTAATTGCTATACCATTCACATCACGGACAAGTGCATAAATATTAAGATCCAACTTACTTCCTTCTTTAATTATCGTAGGATTACTATAAATACTTACTAAATTAGTATTTTCTTCAGACCAATAACTAACTGTTCTGGAATTAACATTTGCTCCACTACCAGTTCCCATAACATAATTAATTGTGTATTCTGTCTTAGCATTATCTTTTATATCTATTATTCCATTTTCTTGTTTATTTACTCTTCCTGCAATTCCACCTTCAACATTTAATCTCCCCTTTAAATTTAATTCCGCTATAGTCGAATTATTGAAATCAAATTTTGGAGCCATTCGATATCTATTATATACAGCTGTATCTCCGTATTTAGTATATGCGTTTGTTCCATCCAAAATATATTGGTATGGATTAAAAATTGTTAATCTTCCACTAGTAGAGATATTAAGTTCTGCATTTTCTTCAACAGTTATTGTTGCTCCGGGCAATAATGATACATAAGAATTTATCTGTAGAACACTTCCACTTTTAAGATTAAAATGCCACTTACCATCAAATGGCATATCTTTTCCAGAACTAGAAGCAGTAATACCACCAACTTTAACCACAGCATTATTTAATTCTGCATTACCATAAAGAGATAAAGTTATTTCACCATTTAATGAATTATATTTTTTCTCAACAAATCCTTCGTTTATTTTAATTAAGCTTGTTGAACTAGTTCCAATAATTTCTAATTCAGCAAAATTAAAACTACTACTCATATATAAAAGAACAGAGACTCTATATATAGAACCACTTTTTATATTCATTTTACTTTCAATGTTATTAACAGTAAATTGATCGAAAGGAAAAACATCACTTTGTACATTAAAAGTTGCACTTCCTCCTCTAAATGATTGTATAAACATTGTTTCAAGCACTTTTGCTCCATTCTCTATGTTTATTTCTCCATCACCATAAATAAAACCAATTACGTTAAGTTGCCCATTTTTTAAGACGTTAAGAGAACTTTCATTTTCTAATCTAACCATTGAATAGTTTGCCCCAGTTACAAACCCCATAAATCTAGTGCTTGCATGTGATCTTTGAGCATTTACTGTGAAAGTGCCAATTACTTCTATATTAATTCCACTTGTCACATTAAGTTTTACATACCCAGCATTTCTATTTATTGCTGCAGCAGTATTTGTCTCATTTAATGTAGTTATTAATTCTGCATTAAATGGCAACAACAATGTAACACCTTGTTTAACTTGAAATGTTGTTTTACCATATACTTCATTTGCAATATTCTCTTTAGAAAATGATGTGTTAAATCTCACAAAAATAACATCGCCACTCTTAGCTATATTAATTGCATCTTCAATTGTCATATACTTATCAGTATTTCCTATTGTTACTGATTGATACTTAATAACTACTCTTCCTGAAAAATCATCATATAGTTCACTTTTTGCTATAACATCAAAAACAAATGTTGTTGCACCATCAGCTAAATTAACTGTAGTTATTTTTTTTCCTGTTGAATCTTTATACTCAAAAGTATAATTACTTGAAATATCATTTGACCCAAAGACAATAGGAATCAAGCCAATAGATTCAGTTTTAATAGTACTATTGTTATATACTCTATTAACAACATAATAATTATCATTTAATTCCTCACCAATAAAGATTACATCTTCATATAAAGCTCTTACTTCTATGTTTTCTGTTACTGAAATAAATTCTTTATCCCAACCTATATGTTTGAATCCCCTTCTAAATGTAAGAGCGGGTGCATTTGCATTTAATCCATAATCAACTATTTGTTCCTTCAATTTAGTTTCATCATAATCAATAAACTTTACTATATATTTGTTTATTTCATATACTGCAAATATTTCTGTTTCTTCAGTTATATTAGTAAAATCTTTATTCCAACTAACAAATGTGTACCCCAATCTATTTGGTTCTTCAGGTGCTATTGCTGATTTTCCGTATTCTACTTCTTCACTTTTTAATGTTACATTATTATAGTCAATAAATACTACTTCATACTTATTTCTTATTTCACTATATACTGCTTTATATGTTGTATTTTCTAGTACTTCAGTTAAGTCTTTATCCCATTCTAAAAAACTATATGTAAACTCTTGTGTTCTAAATCTTGTTGGCTCATCTTTTGGATATACCACTATTTCTCCGTGTTCTACTTCAACCTCAACTAGTAATTTGTCATCATGATCTATGAATCTCACCACATATTTGTTTATCTCATATATTGTTTTTACTTCTATATTTTTTGTTATTCTTGAAAACTCCACACTCCAGCCTTTAAATGTATATCCTATTCTTGTCGGATTTTCTGGTGCAATCGCTGATTCACCATACTCTACTTCTTCACTCTTAATTATTTGATTATTATAGTCTAAGAATTTTACTTCGTATTTATAGATAAGAAAAACCGCTGTTATACTTTTATCACCATATACTATCCTATCTCTTCTTACTGGATTTGTATCGCCATCGCTCCAATGTGAAAAAAAGTACCCCTCATTTGGAACAGCAGTAACTTCTTCCCCTAATGTTCCTTCAACTAGAATTTGGTTTGTTAAACCAACAATACTTCCATTACCGGTAACCCCATATACAAGAGAAAACTCCTTTGATAAAGGAGTTATTTCAAATCTTATTGTTCCATTTAATTTAATTTCTACACTTTCATAATCAACCAATGCTGTATATGTAATATTAATCGGTTCTCCATTTTCAAGAAATTCTTGAGGACTAATATCTTCTAATATTGCACCCGCCAATTCACTTGCAGTTATTGTTTGTAAATTAAAAGTTTTATCTTTAATAGTTATTGTACTATTTATACCAACATTTTCTCTTAATGCATTAATTAATGATTCTGCAGCTAATTGTACCAAATTAATATCTACACCTTCATTAAAATTAACATTGATATCTTCATTTGATAATTCAACATTTGCTGCTGTTATCTGATTAAGTAAATCATTAAATCTCGTTAAAAACTCTGTTTTTGTTCCAACTTCAAAAGCTACAAACCATATTTGATCTTTACCAAATGGTTTAAATGAGTTTAATTGTAATCCTTCAACTAAATCATCACCTATTTCACCTACTTTATCAATCCATACAGCAGGTAATACAGCAGATTCAAATTTGATTATTCCATCAACAGTAAGTTTAGGTAATCTTGAACCAGTCTTCCCTTTAGATACTTCTATACCTCCCCAAATATTATTTTCAAGTACTATGTTTCTTATAGTTACTTCTGAACTATTAACTAAAATCCCACCCTTTGATGAGTTTAAAACTGATACAGTATCAATAACTACATTAACTCTATTAAATATTTGGATTCCAAAGCCATGTTTATATGAATCAACTATTAAATCTTTTAATATTACATCATTTGATTGAACAATTATTCCATGATTAAAGCTAGGATTCGTATCTTGAATCGCATTAGAAAAATCTAATGCATGTCCCTTTCCATCAATTGTTAACTTTCTGTTTATTTTCAAGGATTCAGTTACTTCAAATCCATTTAGCAAATTTATTCTTACAATATTCTCATTTCTAAGAGCATTTAATAATTCATTTTGATTTGCTACATTTGCTTCAGTGATAAGTTCATGCTTTGCTACTAAAACAACATTTTTTGTTAATGGTTGGCCAAAATCAAATAATTCATCTGTTTCTTCGTCAAACCATCCTAAAAATTCGTATCCATCCTTGTTACCTTTTGTACTACCAGTTATCAAAGATTGATTATCTTTTTGTCCTCTATATTCAACTATAACATTATCAACTTTAAATGTTGCATAATATCTCTGAGGCATTGTCTCAACAGCATAGTATAGTACATCATTGATAATATATACTACTCCATATTCACCTATAATTGTGCTTCCAACCCAAGTTCCTACTACATCTTCTCTAATATATTCTGTTAAATCTCTCCAACTTCCATTTATTCTATCTAACCATTTTGTTCCTTTACCTTCAACATTATTTCCATTCACTTTTAACATATATTGATAAAAATATTGGCTTTGTGTTAATGATCTACCATGGTTGTTCGTATATTCAAAAGTTGCAGTTACTACTAAACCATCTAGATTAATACTTGCATCATAAAATTTACTTTCATATTCTTTATCGTAAGTTAATTCATTTGACTCAAGTGGAACCCAAACCAAATCATTATTAGATAATTTTATTTGATATTCAACAATATTATCAACAATTCTAATTTCTCCGGTTAATTCAGCAGTAACACTAACAATCGGTTCTACAAACCATCTTTGTTCTCTATTATTAGAAACTGTTTTTTCAACTTGCTTTAAATTTGAACCTACAACCCATTCATCATTTGTTAGTTTACCATCAATCCAAATGATAGCCTCAGCATCACTAGTTCCTTTAATGTAAGTTATTGTTCCCTCAACAGTTAATTTAGGTGTTACAGTTCCAGTTTTTCCTTCTGATACTTCAATACCACCCCATACATTATTTTGAAGTGTTACATTTTTAACCATTACTTCAGAACTATTAACTAAAATTCCACCTTTTAATGAATTGCTAACAGTTACGTTTTCAATAACTACACCGATTCTATTAAAAATTTGAATACCAAATCCATATCTGTATGAATCAACTACTAGGTTTTTAACTATTACATTACTAGATTGAATGATTATTCCATGATTAAAACTATTATTTGAATCTTGAACAGCACTAGAAAAATCTAGTGCATGTCCATTACCATTAATAGTTACTGCTCTATTAATTTTCACAGAACTTAAAATATTAAATCCTTGTGACAATTCTATAGTACTTATTTTAGGATTAGAAAGCGCTAATCTAAGTTGATTTTCATTAGAAATACTTACAGCTCTTGCTGTTCCTTCTACTCCAAACACTAACTCTCCTGTTAAGTTTAGTTCTGTTCTTAAGTAGTCTACTTTTGCACTATATTCTACTACTATATCTTTTCCTTCTAATAAGAATTCTGTTGGATTTACTCCATCTAAGATCGCTCTTGCTAAATCTGCTACATTTACTGTTGCTAAATTGAATTCTGTTCCATTTACTGTGATTGTGCTTCCCGCTCCTGCATATTCTCTTAATGCCAGAACTAATCTTTCTGCTGCTGCTTTCACTGCTGCTACTTCTACACCTTCACTAAATATTACTTCAATATTTCTTCCATCTAATGTTGCTTTTGCTTCTGTTATTTCTTCTAAACTTGCTTCTAATTTAGCTAAGAATTCTGCTTCTGTTCCTTCTACTCCAAACACTAACTCTCCTGTTAAGTTTAGTTCTGTTCTTAAGTAGTCTACTTTTGCACTATATTCTACTACTATATCTTTTCCTTCTAATAAGAATTCTGTTGGATTTACTCCATCTAAGATCGCTCTTGCTAAATCTGCTACATTTACTGTTGCTAAATTGAATTCTGTTCCATTTACTGTGATTGTGCTTCCCGCTCCTGCATATTCTCTTAATGCCAGAACTAATCTTTCTGCTGCTGCTTTCACTGCTGCTACTTCTACACCTTCACTAAATATTACTTCAATATTTCTTCCATCTAATGTTGCTTTTGCTTCTGTTATTTCTTCTAAACTTGCTTCTAATTTAGCTAAGAATCCTGCTTCTGTTCCTTCTACTCCAAACACTAACTCTCCTGTTAAGTTTAGTTCTGTTCTTAAGTAGTCTACTTTTGCACTATATTCTACTACTATATCTTTTCCTTCTAATAAGAATTCTGTTGGATTTACTCCATCTAAGATCGCTCTTGCTAAATCTGCTACATTTACTGTTGCTAAATTGAATTCTGTTCCATTTACTGTGATTGTGCTTCCCGCTCCTGCATATTCTCTTAATGCCAGAACTAATCTTTCTGCTGCTGCTTTCACTGCTGCTACTTCTACACCTTCACTAAATATTACTTCAATATTTCTTCCATCTAATGTTGCTTTTGCTTCTGTTATTTCTTCTAAACTTGCTTCTAATTTAGCTAAGAATCCTGCTTCTGTTCCTTCTACTCCAAACACTAACTCTCCTGTTAAGTTTAGTTCTGTTCTTAAGTAGTCTACTTTTGCACTATATTCTACTACTATATCTTTTCCTTCTAATAAGAATTCTGTTGGATTTACTCCATCTAAGATCGCTCTTGCTAAATCTGCTACATTTACTGTTGCTAAATTGAATTCTGTTCCATTTACTGTGATTGTGCTTCCCGCTCCTGCATATTCTCTTAATGCCAGAACTAATCTTTCTGCTGCTGCTTTCACTGCTGCTACTTCTACACCTTCACTAAATATTACTTCAATATTTCTTCCATCTAATGTTGCTTTTGCTTCTGTTATTTCTTCTAAACTTGCTTCTAATTTAGCTAAGAATTCTGCTTCATATGTTACATCAGGATCTTTTTCAGTCCATCTTGCTTCTAAAATAATATCTTCTAATCTTGTTGTTTTTATTTGTGTAACTTTTTCTTCTCCATCATACCAACCATTAAAGATATATCCTGCTCTTGTTGGATCAAGAAGTGTTATTGTATCATTTTCTATTGTATATTTTAGAGGATTTCCTGTATGGTTTGTTCCACCATCTAATTCATATGTAATTGTATATTCAGTTACTTCCCATACTACTTCTATTAATAACTCACTAGTTATTGGAGTTTCAGTTGTAAAATCAATTCCATTTGAAATCCATTTTACAAAAGTATATCCTGCTCTTACTGGATCAGTTAATGTTACTGTTTCATTCCAATTAACTGTTTGTGTTGTTGGAGTTGTTCCATCTTTTAAATCAATTGTTATTTCAAAAGTATTAATTTCCCATTTAGCTACTAATGTCAACTCTTCTGTTACTGGTGTAGCGAAATTATAAGTTACACCATTTAATTGCCATTCAACAAAAGTATGACCTTCTTTAGTTGGATTTACTGGTTTAGTTACAGTTTCTCCTTCTTTTATTTCTTGACTAGAAACCAAACTTCCTTCGTTACTATTAAAAATAACATCAAAATATGTTACATCTGGTTCTTTTTCAGTCCATCTTGCTTCTAATGTAACATTTTCTAATCTTGTTGTTTCTATTTGTGTAACTTTTTCTTCTCCATCATACCAACCATCAAAGATATATCCTGTTCTTGTTGGATCAAGAAGTGTTATTGTATCATTTTCTATTGTATATTTTAGAGGATTTTCTGTATGGTTTGTTCCACCATCTAATTCATATGTAATCGTATATTCAAGTACTTCCCATTTAGTAGTTATTGTTAAATTAGAAGTAACTTTTGTTGCAACATCAAATTCATTATCTCCAATAAACCAACCAACAAATGTATAACCTGCTTTTGTTGTTACTGGGAATGCAATATTTCCATTAAATGCTATAGTTTGTTTTGTTTCAGTATCTCCTGTAATTAATGTTACTTCAAATGTTTTTATTTCCCATTTGGCATATAATTTTTGATTAGCGTTAACTACTGCTTCAAAATTAAATAAAGCTGTTCCATTTTCTACTGTAGTCCATCCTAAGAAATTGTATCCTTCTCTTACTGGATTAGTAGGTTTAGTTGCTTTTGCACCCTTATTTATTTCTTGATTAGGAATAGCAGTTCCTTCATAACCTAAAATAAACTCAACAGTAACTTTTTCTACTGGAGCTTCCTTATTTTCTAGAACTAATACAATCGTTGTATTTGCCATAATATTAAATTTAAATTGATTACTACTAATATTATTTTTTTGGTCTGTTCCATTGACTGTAAATGTTTTGATTTGTTTATCCACTGGTACTGTAACTGTAATAGTTACTGCTGTTCCTTTTGCAATCTCATTATTATTTGCTTGATTGCTTGATAAACCTTCTGATAACGTAAGTTTGAACTTTTCAACTACTGGAGTTTTTTCTTTCCATGTTGCTTTAAGTGTTGTATCTTTTTCAACTTTTCTTGTTGTAAAGATCCATTCTTTATTATCTTCATCTACCCAAAATTGGAAATCATAATTATCCTTTGTTGGATTGTCAGGCTTTGTAGCAAGATCTCCCTTTTTTACTTCTTCCTTTGCTACGCTACTTCCACCATCGCTGTTAAATGTTACTGTGTAAACTTTGGTTTTACATGATATCAGTAAAACTGTTAGTAAAAGTGTACTAATTAATAGTAAAACTTTTTTCATACTTTCCTCCTTGAATTTACTTTTTACACATTCCTTCTTTCAGTAATCAATCATCATGTAACTGTGATTCTTTAATATTAGCACATTTTACACAAGATGTCAATAAGGTGACTTGACAACTTTTTGTAAAAAATAAAGCGCTTCACTACATATATTTCGTAATTTTTCGCTGAAAAGTTTAAATTCGCATCTTATCACACACAGTTACTCAGATAATTAAAAAAAAGACTAACTTTAATTAAAAGTCAGTCATATTTTTTTATTTAAATGTGAATTGGTTTATCCATTGAAGCTTCCATAATTATTTCAGATAACGATGGATGCGCATGAATTGTTTCAGAAACTTCATAATTTGTTGATTCTAATTTCATAGCAAGACCAATCTCACCAATCATATCAACTGCATTATATGCATATATATGAGCACCTAATATTTCATCTAATTCAGATCCTTTAATCATTTTAATGAATCCTTCAGTTTCACCATCAGCAAGTGCTTTACCGTTACCAGCCAATGGGAACTTAGTTACAGTATATTTTAAACCTTGTGCCTTAGCTTCACGTTCAGTTAATCCAACCATTGCTATTTCTGGATGTCCATAAATTGCAGCTGGAATTTGATTATAGTCAATTGATTTTTCTTCACCTAGAATATTTTCAATCGCAATCACACCTTCAGCAGATGCAACGTGTGCTAACATATGTTCACCAGTAACGTCACCTATTGCATAAACACCTTTGATACTTGTTCCCATGTGTTTATCAACTTTAATACCACGGCCTTTCATTTCTAAACCAAGTTTAGAAACAGCACCAGTATTCGGTCCAATACCAACAGCAATTAACACTAAATCTGTTTTAATTGTTTCTTGTTTACCATCTTTTTCATATGTAACTTCATCTGTACCAATTTTTTTAACAGCAGCTTCAGTTAAAATTTTAACTCCATCTTTTGTTAATGATTTTGTATAAGCAGTGATTACTTCATCATCCATTGGAGTAATAATAGTTTTTGCCATTTCAACGATTGTTACTTCAGTACCAAGTGATTTAAAGATTGTTGCAAATTCAACACCAATAACACCACCACCAACAATAACTAATTTCTTAGGAGCTTTTCTAACTTGTAATAACTCTCTACTTGTTACAGCAAATCCTTTTTCATATGCTTCTTTTGCTCCAGGAATTGGTGGAACAATTGCTGTTCCTCCTGTTGCAATAATTAAATTCTTAGTAGTTAATGTTTCGTCATTAACTTTAACTTCTGTTGGACTTACAACTTCACCGTATCCGTTATAAACATCTACACCATTTTTCTTTAAAAGTAATGCAACCCCACCAGTTAATTTTTTAACAACATCATCTTTTCTATCAACAATTTTATCTAAATCAAAACCAATAACAGCTGGATCAACAGTGATTCCGTATTTATCAGCGTGTTTAAATAAATCATATGTTTTAGCACTTTTCAAAATAGCTTTTGTTGGAATACATCCGTGATTTAAACAAATACCTCCAACAACTTCTTTTTCTATTAAAGCAACTTTTTGTTTTAATTGTGCGGCTTTAATTGCTGCAACATATCCACCTGGCCCACCGCCAAGTACTATAATATCATAATTTTTCATATATTTTCACCTTAGCTTAATAGCATTAATTCTGGGTTACTTAATAACTCTTTGACTCTTAATAAGAATCTACCTGCATCTGCACCATCAATTATTCTATGGTCAACAGCTATTGATAATGGTAGTGTACTACCGATTTTAATTTCATCGCCAACTACAATTGGTTTCTTAGAAATCTTACCAACACCAAGTATCGCTACTTCTGGATAATTAATAACTGGTGTACCATATGATACTCCAACTGAACCGAAGTTTGTAATTGTAAATGTACCATTTTGAATATCAGCTAATTGAACTTTACGAGCAATTGCTTTATCAGCTAATTCTCTTACTTGTTTTGCAAGAGCAAATACACTTAAAGTATCAGCATCTTTAATATTTGGAACGATTAATCCTGATGGTGTATCAACTGCAAACCCTAAATTAATAAAGTTTTTATAAATGATTTCATTTTTATCATGATCAAAACTTGAGTTAAAGATTCTAAATTCTTTTAATGCAATTACTACTGCTTTTGAAATAAATGCCATAAATGTTAAGTTAATTCCTTGAGCTTCAGCAAGTGGTTTAGCACGTTTTCTAAGTTCAATTAAATTATCAATAACAACTTCATCCATTAATACAGTTTCTGGAATAATTGTTTTAGCAGTTGTCATTGCTTTTGAAATTGATTTTCTAGTTGAAGTGATTGCTTCAATAGTTACATCACCTTGACGTGAAACATTTGCTGCTGGAACATTAACTGTTGTTGCTTTAGCAGCAACTGGAGCTTCTGTTTTACTTCCTTTATTAGCGAATTTTTCAATATCTTCTTTCATTACACGACCGTTAGATCCTGTTCCTGTAATCTCATTAATATTTACACCTAATTTTTTAGCTAAATTTCTAGCAACTGGTGTAGCTAAAGCTTTTTTATTAGTTTTAACTTCTGATTTATGTGTCTCATCACTTGAATCAATTAAATCTGAAGAAACGCTTAATTCACCAATAACAGAAGCACCATTTTCTTCAACTGCTTCAGTTTTAGCATCTGATCCACCAATATATTTTCCGCTTCCATCATCAAGTAAAACAACAGTTTCTCCAACTTTGATTACTTCACCTTCAGCTTTTCCAATTTTAACAATTGTTCCTGTAACTGGTGATGGTAATTCAGCATTTACTTTATCTGTTTCAACGATAACAAGTGTATCGCCTTCTTTTACTTTATCTCCAACTTTGAATTTCCATTCTAAAATTTTTCCTTCTTCAATACCATCTCCGATATCTGCAAATTTAAAATCATAAGTTGCTTTCACGCCTGCAACTGGTGCTTGTTTTGTTTCTTCTTTTTTAGGTGCTGGTGCAGCAGCTTCAGCTTTAGGTAAATCTCCACCTTTGCCATCATCAATAACAACAACAGTTTCTCCAACTAAAATAACTTCGCCTTCAGCTTTTCCAACTTTAGTAATTACTCCATCTACCGGTGATGGTAATTCAGCATTTACCTTATCTGTTTCAACAATAACAAGTGTATCGCCTTCTTTTACCTTGTCACCAACTTTAACTTTCCACTCTAAAATTTTTCCTTCTTCAATACCGTCTCCGATATCTGCAAATCTAAAATCATACATTATTTGTTCATCTCCTTAATTAAAACTCAACAACTTTTTTGATTTCAGCTTTAATTTGTTCCTTATTAATCATATGGTGATGTTCACCACGTGCTAAAGGAATAACAATATCAAATCCTGTTAATCTAGTTGCAGGAGCTTCTAAATACAAGAATGCTTTTTCATTCACTAATGCAATTAATTCTGCCCCTGGTCCATATGTACGCATTGCTTCGTGTACTACTAAGAATCTACCTGTTTTTTTAACAGACTCAATTATAGTTTCACTATCAATTGGGCTAATTGTTCTTAAGTCAATTACTTCGATTGTAATGTTTAATTCTTCTTCCATTTCTTTAACTGCTGCGTTGATTTCTCTTAATTGAGCACCCCAACCAACAATAGTTAAATTTTCACCTTGTTTTAACACTTTTGCTTTTCCAATTGGAATTTCATATGATTCTTCTGGAACTTCTTGTTTACCTGAACGATAAATTCTCTTTGGTTCTAAGAATATAACTGGATCTTTACTATTAATTGCTGCAGTTAATAACCCTTTAGCATCATATGGTGTTGAAGGCATAACTACCTTAATACCTGGAATATGTCCTAAATAAGTTTCCAAACTTTCTGAATGGTGTTCTAATCCTTTAAATCCACCACCTGCAGGGATTCTAATAACAATTGGTGCTGTCCAATTTCCTCTTGAACGGTTTCTTGTTCTTGCAAGTTGAGTAACAATTTGATTAAATGCTGGGAACATAAATCCGTCAAATTGAATTTCAACAATTGGCTTCATTCCACCAATCGCCATACCAATAGCAGTTCCGACAATTGAAGACTCAGCAATTGGTGTATCAAATACTCTTGTAACACCATATTTCTTTTGAAGTCCAGCTGTTGCTCTAAAAACTCCACCTTGAACCCCAACGTCTTCACCATACACAACAACATTAGGATTTTTTTCTAATTGTTGGTCCAATGTGTGATTAATTGCTTGAATTAAATTTAATACTGCCATTGTTATTTACCTCCTTCAAGAAACTTTTTGTAATTTTCATATTGTTCTACTTGATTTGGAGTCATTTCTTCATAAACATATTTAAAGACTTCTATTAAATCTAAGTCTCCAGTTTTTTCAACTCGTCCAAAGACTTCTTGAACATAATCATTATTTTCTTTATCTAATGCTTCTTCTTCTTTTTGACTCCACCATTTTTTGCTAATTAAATACTTTTTCAATCTTTCAATCGGATCTTTCTTAGCCCATTCTTCAACTTCTTTACTATCACGATATAATGTTGGATCATCAGATGTTGTATGAGCACCCATACGATATGTTAATGCTTCAATAACAACTGGAACGCCTGCTTTAGCACTTTCTCTTGCTTCTCTCATTGCAACATACATTGCAAGAACATCATTTCCATCAACTTGGATTCCTTTAATACCTGCTGCAACTGCTTTTTGAGCTAATGTTTCAGCTTTTGAAGCAACACTTCTTGGTGTTGAAATACCCCATTTGTTATTTTGAACTATAACAACAAGTGGAGATTGCATTGAACCAGCAAAGTTTAATGCTTCATTAAAATCACCATGTGATGTACCACCATCACCAATTGATGCAACAGCAATTTCATCTTTACCTTGTCTTTGTGCCGCCATACCAAGTCCAGCTGCAATAGCTACTTGTGAACCAATAATAATATTTACTGGTAAAACGTGCGCTTCTCTTGGGAACTTACTTCCCATTTCATTACCGTACCAATATAAATAAATATTTTCTAGTGGTACTCCTTTATATAACATCATGTTCAATTCTCTAAATGCTGGCGATAACCAGTCACCTTCTTTTAATGCTGCCATAGCACCTACTTGTGTAGCTTCTTGGCCAATATTTGGTGGGAATGTTAGCATTCTACCTTGTCTTTGATATTGAACTGCTCTTGTATCTGCAACTCTTCCTAAAGTCATTGTTTTGTACATTTTTAATAATGTTTCTTTATCTAATTTAGGGTCTAAATCAGGGTTAACAATTTTTCCATTTTGATCCAAAATTTCTAATTTTTTCAGCTTTAATGGATCGTAAGTTTTAATTAATACGTGACTCATGTTATATTTTTCCTCCTAATCGTTTCATTACCTTCATTATACATTCTTTCATTTTTTTTTACAAAGTCTTTGCTTACTAAACTTGTATCGCTTACATAGTAAAAAATAGTAACCGCTTACACGTTTATAAATGATAGATAATCCTTTCAAAAAGGACTTTAAAATTAAAAACCGTATAGTTTTTATACTATACAGTCTCATTGATTAATACTTTTCTTGTTTTAAAATGAATAACAGTTAACTAAGTTATTTCACATATATTATAGGTACATAATTCTTTTTTATATTCTATCCTTTTCATTAACAATTATATTTTTTATTCTTTCAATTATTCCTTCACATATTTTTCTTGATAATCTAAACTCATCTGCAATACTTAGCAAATCAGATTCATTAGGTTTCGAATTACCATTTACAGTCATTTCATGTTCTAATTTATAATCTGTTTTTGTTATGTCATATGCTGGTGTTAGCCTATAGCCTTTTAACTCTTCATCATATAAAAAGGAAAAATTCTTTCCATGATCATCTCTATTCCCATATAAAACATTAAAACTCATTCTTCTAAATGCTTCATATAAATCCATTTTGTCTATAGAAATTTTTTGAATTACTTGAAACAAATGATAATAATCCATATTAGGTATTTGATGTGTTGTCTCTAGTATTGCAGAAAGTGAAATAACATGAACTTTTTGCTTATTTTTTCTATCAAATCTTTTAGCGCCGAAATAGCCTTTACATCTATTTGATTCAAAAAGTTTAAACTCATTAACATTTATAGAAGCTTCACTAGCTTTCTTATTTGCAATATATTCATCAAATCCAACATCAAGTGAATCATTTAAAGCACCAAATTTAACTATCCACTCTTCATCATTAAATGATATATGAACCTTTGGTCTTGCTCCTCCTGAAGCACCACCAAAATTAAACAAATCATCTAAATTCTCATTCTCAGTTTTACTCTCTAATATTTTTTTTGTATTTAGAGCTAGGTTATCTAAATCCATATTATCATTTTTCACATATTCTCTTTGAATAGGTTCATAAGTTAATCCCCCAAGTCCATTACTACCAATTAAAGTTAATCTTTCAAGTGGTGTCAATTTCTCAAAATTTATTCCCTTTTTTGCGAGCATTCTTCTGACTAAAAACTCTCCCCATCCATCAGGAAGAGAATCATTAAACACTCCATATAAGCCTTTAAAATAAGGACTTTTTGATATGTAAACATCATCACTTAGTGGAAGTGAAAAAGGTGAAATAGAAAAACCATTCTTAACCCACTCTTCATCATATTGAAATCCAATTCTATTATTTTCTAATATTTGCAAATACCCAACTAATCTCTCATTGTATTTAACTAAAACTCTGTCTATATTTTTCACTACTATCTACCTCTCAAATTTTTAACTATTTGATTTTTAAATAGCTCATTAAAATCATCTAAACATCCAATTACATCACTAAGTTTTAAAAGCGAAGATAATGAAATATCTCCAGTGGATTCAAACCTCCTAATCGATCCATAACTTACCCCCGATCTACTACTTAACTCTTTTTGGGTAAGCCCGATTTCTTTTCTTCTCTTTTTAAATCTTTCAACCAAGTTATTTATAATTGTTTGTTCCGTTTCAACTGTAACAAAATCTCCTATATCAAACTTTTTATTCATATCGCTAATATTTTAGCATTTTTAACTTATTTTGTCAATTATTGCTAATATATTAACTATTACAGTTATGAAAAAGTAATGAAAGATTAATAATCAAAATGCTTAATTTATATAATCAGTAAAATATATTGATACTTTTTATATTTTCAAAAACTTCACCCTATCCATTAAATAACCTTTTATTATAAAAATACATCCTATGCAAATCTAGGATGTATATATATTTCAAAACTATTTATAAAAATCTTTGATATTCACTTTTTTGGTGCAAAATTATATTAACTATAACTATCTTTTTTCTCTTCATTTATTTGTAAAATATTATATGATTTTCAGCAACAATAAATTTATAACCTTGATTCTTCAATATTTTATATCTAGGATTTGCTCTTCTTTCAGTAAATTTATCAAGTAATAAAATAACTTTTTCTAATTTATTCAAACAACTTATTGCGTCATTATAACTATATTGCTTATATTACATTCTTAATATCTATTAAATACTTTTATTTCTTATGATTTTAATCATTTCTACTAATGCACCATCATTATGATGACAAACCACATGCTTAGCCGCATCTTTTACTTCATCATGTGCATTAAGTGGAGCAAATCCATACGCATTTTTAACCATTTCATAATCATTTATATGATCTCCAATAGTATATAAATCATATTCTTTAATATTTGCATACTTTAAAGCAATCTCAATTGCTGATCTTTTTGAAGTGTCTTTATTAACTAATTCAACATAAGATGAACCTGATGGAATAACTTCAATTTTATCAAAACTTTTAAAAGCTTTTGCTTCTTCTCTAACTTTTTCATTTTGACTTGGATCTACAACAAAACTTGCTTTAGTAATATTTTTATAATCAATTTCATCAACATAAACTTTTGTATATGGAAAACCAACTTCAATTATACTTTTTTCTTTATCTTGCACAATAATATAATGTTCATATGGTGACATTATTGCAAGAACAACATCATTTTTAAAAGCATAGCCAATAGCTTCTTGAAGTGCTTCTTTATTTAAAATTTCTTGATAAATTATTTTAGAATGTGCATAATCGTAGACTAATGTTCCATTTGATAATACAAATGGTAAATTAAATTTTAGTTTTGTGTCTTTAAAAAAAGGTGATACACTTGAAATATTTCTTCCTGTTGCTACACCAAATAAATTACCATCTCGAATCCAGTCATTAATTGCAGAAATATTTTCATTTGAAAAATAACTCTTATTATTACTATCAAGATTGAATAACGTTCCATCTAAATCAGAATATATTATTTTTTTCTTCACTTTATAATTTCCTTTACAACTTTTATTTTTTCAGAATCAATTTCCTTAAAATTATTATTATCAAATTTCACGCCTGATCCAAAATGTACTTCTGAAACATTTGCTTTAGTAACAAAATCTTTGATGTTTGTAATATTAAGACCTGAACCTGCAAGAAGTATTATATCATTTTTAATTGCTATTTCATTCATTTGACTTAAAAGTTCAATAGAATCAACCACAGAATCACTACCAGCTGATGTTAATATTCTATCAATATCATAGTTTTTCAAAATATTCATTGATTCAATTAAATCTCTTGATCTATCAATTGCTCTATGAAAAGTTAAACTTAAATTACCTTTAGCATCAATTACTTTTTTTAATACTTCTTCATCAATTTGATTATCTTTAGTTAATGCTCCAAAGACTATTCCATATGCATTCGTTAGTCTAATCCTTTTAATATCTTCAATAATTACTTCTAGATCATTATTGTCATAAACAAAAGATTTTGAATGTGGTCTAACCATTACCATAACTGGAATTTTAACACTATTTACTATTTTTTCAATTAACCCAATTGATGGTGTTAATCCACCTTCTTTAATCCCTGTTACAAGTTCAATACGATCTGCACCAGAAGATTCAATATCGATTGCTTCTTTAAGAGTAGTTGCTATTACTTCTAATAACACAAAAATCACCTCGCGTTGTTTGTACTATTATATCATATAAATTAATACTTTCTTAACTTGACTTTACAAGTTTGGTAGTATAATAGATATAGGAGGATAATTACATGACTACATTAAAAAACTTAACTATCTATACTGAGGAAGGCATATTAAAAAATGCTTATATTAAATTCGATAAAACTATTTCAGAAATTGGAACAGGGAATATCGACGGGATTGATATGAAAGGAAAAATTCTTATTCCTGGATATATTGAACAACATATTCATGGCGTTTCAGGGGCTGATACAATGGATGCAACATTTGAAGCAATAGATGCTATGGTAACAAACTTACCTAAGGAAGGAATCACTTCTTTCTTTCCAACAACAATGACTGAAACAGAAGAAAACATTATCAATGCCTTAAAGAACATTAAAGAATATAAAGAAAAAAGCACTTCAAAGGGTGCTGATATTGTTGGTGTTCATCTTGAAGGACCATTTATTAATATCAAATTTAAAGGTGCTCAACGAGGGGATGCAATTAGAAAACCAAGTGTTGAACTTTTCAAAAAGTTTAATGAAGCATCTGGTAATCTTGTAAAACATGTTACCTTTGCACCAGAAATTGAAGGTGCTGATGAATTTATTAAATATTTAAAAGCTAATAAAATCGTTGCATCAATCGGTCACACAAATGCAACTGATGAAGAGGCGTTTAATGCAATTAAACTTGGTGCAAACCATTTCACACATGCATACAATGCAATGAGTCCCTTCCACCACCGTAATATTGGGGTCATTGGTGCTATGTTATTAAGTGATAATACTTTTGCAGAAGTTATTACTGATGGGATCCATTCAAGTTTTAACGCTGTAAAAATGTTATATAAATCAAAAGGATATAAAAATATTGTTTTGATTACTGACTCAATGCGTGCAAAATTATTACCTGATGGTGAATCTGAAATAGGTGGACAAAAGGTTTATGTTAAAGGCTTAGAAGCTAGACTAGAAGACGGAACACTTGCTGGAAGTATTTTACGTTTTGAAGATGGTGTTAAAAACTTTAGACGTGTTAACAACTGTTCAATTGAAGAAATAATTGAAATGGCTTCAGTAAATCCTGCAAAGCTTCACAATCTTTTTGATTCTAAAGGATCAATTAAAGTTGGAAAAGATGCTGATTTTATTATTACTAATGATAATCTTGATGTTTTAGAAACATACTGCTTAGGAGTTCGTTTAAAATAACGAACTCTTTTTTTATTCAACTAATGCAAATGCTCTTACTAAACTTGCTTCTGTTTCAATTTTTAAAGGTATAGCGAAAAACTCGATTTTTTGATAGTTTAATAGTTCTTTTAAATTTGTTGCATTTTCAACAATAAAAATTCCTTCATTAAAGAGTATCTTATGAACATTAAAAGGTTCATAATCAGGGCTAGGTGTATCTAACACAAGCATCTTAATCTTCTTACTAGCAAGTTTTCTAGCCATATTTTCTGTTATATTTGGATGCTTTAAATAATAATTTTCTTGTTTAATGTTAAATCCTGTATAAATTATCAAAATACAATTTTCTCTAATAAGATTTTCATATTCTAGTGACCACTCGATAATGTCTCTACCTTCTGAATCAATAACTATTGCTTCACCAAAAAAGTTTGTGAGTGAATAATCACTAACAGACAAATCACTTTTTATTAAATGTTTAGGTACGTCAATATGTGTTCCAATATGCATATTAGTTTTTATTTCATTAATCACATAACCATCTGTTTCAAGATTTTTTTGTTGCTTAATTTCAAATTTGGAATCACCCGGATAAATTGATATCTCTTCATTTATTAAATAAGTTAAATCAATTACTTTTTTCATTTTTTCACTTTCACAGAAAATGTTTGCTCATTAACTTCATAACCAAGATTTTTTAATAATGCACTGAATTTTGAAAAACCAAAATTTTTAACATTAAAGTTTTCAAACTCTTTATCCATTGAATTCTTAAGTTTTCCAATATTTCCTTTTTTAGAATTACCTAAAAATTCTACAATATACTTTTTAACTTGTTCTAACGTTAAACTATTTTCATACTTAACAAATGTCGTTGTATTTTCAGTACTTGTATTAAAGCCTAATTTCGTTACTAGTGAAGTTAAATTTGATGAGCCATATTTTCTAGGATCAAAATCTGAAAACTGATTAACTAAAATATCTCCAAGTCTTGATAATTGCAACTTATTATCTGTTCCATTTTCTAAAATGATATTTTCAATTGTTATTCTTAAACTTTCATATTTGTTTGTAACTTTAACTTCTTCAATCTCATCTTCAAAATATTCAAAATATTTAAACTCACTACAAGCAGATTTAAAAGCATTTGTTACTTTCTTTTCTTCCCCAATTCCAATAACAATTGCCCCTGCTTCTTTTAATCTAATAGCTAGTGGTGTAAAATCTGAATCACTTGAAACAATGAAAAATATATCAGCTTTATCTTGATATTTTATTTCAATTGTATCAAGCGCCATTTCCATATCAGCAGAATTCTTTCCACTTGCAACATTAAACTGATGCATCGGCTTAATAGCATAATCTAGAGCCTTCTTTTTCCATTCATCAGCAAGTCTATTTATATCCCCATAAAATCTCGCTATTACAAGTTTTCCATATTTTGATATTTCTTTAATTATATGATCAATGTATTTATATCCTACATTTTCCGCATCAATCATTAAAGCTACTCTATTGTCCATTATTTACTTCCTTTCAATTCATTTATTTTCTTAATCATATCACTAATTGCTCCATCATTATGGTGACAAACAACATGATCCGCAATTTCTAAGATATCTTGGTGAGCATTAAGTGGAGCAAATCCTACATCTGCATTTTTTATCATTTCATAATCATTTATATAATCACCAATTGTATAGATTGTATAGTCATTAATTCCTACATATTCTAATATTCTTTTAATTCCAGTTATTTTTGATGTTCCTTTATTAATCATTTCAATATAAGTTGGGGCAGATGGAATAAGTTCTAATAAATCAAAAGATTTAAAACCTTTAACATCTTTTAATACTTCTTCACTTCTATCTTTTGTAACAGAAAAACTAACCTTTGTAATCGAATCATATGGAATTTGATCCTTTGTTATTAATGTATAATCAAATACTGGCATCTTAAATTTTTCTTTATTTTTTGGTTCTAGCATATAATGTTTATCTGCTGTAATTAAAAACATTAGTGCTTTCTCTTCACTCAATATATACTTAACAGCATCATCAATTATCTTAGAATTTAAAATTTCTTGATAGATTATATGATTTTTCTTTATATCATATAAAACAGTTCCATTTGATAATACTAATGGGAGATTATAGTTGAATTTATTGTGTTCTAAGAATCGCTTTGCACTTTTTATATTTCTTCCTGTTGCTACTGAAAAGAAGTTTCCATTTTCGATCCATGAGTCAATCGCCTTTAAATTTTTCTCTGATATAAATGATTTTCTATCTTCATAATTAAGTAATGTACCATCTAAATCTGAGAATATAACATTTTTTTTCATATTCAATCCTCGTACTTCGTTTATTTATCTATACTTTATTATAGCATTTTTAAGGCGAAAAAGAAAAAACTCTCATTATTCGCACTGATTATCGTGCTAATGAAAGTTCTATTTTTAAAATTGGAATCTAAAGTATTTCTATTTATCCTTATTTATTTCTTTATTAAAAAAACTTGCAATATTTATAATAGGTAAAACATATGGTGGTAATGGGTGATTCATTGTTAACTCAGCCAATTTACTTCGTAAATATGGATATAATATCGCGGTAGCATTATCAATATAATTAGTATTTTTTTTCCATTCATTAAGTTTAAATTGACCTATTACACTTACTTTAACTTCAAACGGAATAATCTTATTTTGCTGGTTTTTAATAATTTTAACCTCAAGAAGTACCTCAAAAGAATCATTACCTCTATCTATTATTTCGCGTGTAAATTCAGGGTTAATAACAATATCCTCTTCTATATTAGTTTTCACTAGTTTATAGTAAAGTTCTTGATTATATATATTTTCTAATTTTAGCAAACTTGACATATATCTTCATTTCCTTTCCCTATCTCGAAAGCAGTCTTGAAGGTAACTTTATTAGTTGGACTATATGTAAATACAGCATTTTGATTTTGAAATACAAGTTTTTTTATTTTAGCGACCAATTTACCATTATTGCTTAATTTCAATATTTGTTCAAATGATTCTTTATCATCAACCAATCTCATCAAAATATCATTTGATTTATCTTGAATATATCCATTTTCATATCTTGTTACTGTTTTTTCTCCAAAACCTAAAAGTTGAGACATTTCTTTTTGACTAATATTATATTTCGATCTTATTTTTCTTATTTCTTCACTTGTTAATAAACCTTTAATTTTTCTATATTCATCATAAACGATGATATCATTATTAACTTCATTTTTTTTATCATAAATTAATTCATTACATTCAGCACAATAAATTCTAGTAATAGTAACATCGATAATTTCATCTTTAACTTCATATGTTTTCTTTTCTTTTTTCTTTATCACTTCAACATCTTTATCGCATTGTGCACAATACATTTTCATATTTTTCTCCTTCATTCTAATGTAAACTAATAACAATACATTTTCTCTTATCATCTTTCATAGTAATCTTAATGTAAAATTCATAGTTATACTTTGAAATATACTTCTTAAAAATCCAGACTTCGCCTTTATTAGAATCATAATTTAATTCTGGACCATAACAATAATCTCCATGACTTAATCCTCTTATTATCTCATCTCTATCATCATCAAGAAGTGCATATTTTCTCCATACCATTTCATTTTTATCTCTTAATATGTATATCAAATCATACTCCTTAATATTCCCTATACATTCATCAAGCGTCAATAAAATCATCCCCCCATTCATAAAAAGGTATCATTTGATACCATTATAGCGTATTTAGACTAGTTTTGCAAGTTCTATAGATTATCTATCATAAATTGTATCAACGACTGAAAATGAATTTAGTTTCTTCTTTTGCATCAATAATATTATCATAGCAAATAGCAATGTAAAAATTAACAAAAAAGCGAAAACAACTAAATTAAAATTAATCCCTCATCTATTAATTCCAAGTTCAAATTACTTAAAGCAGCAATTTCATTTTCTTTATTCTTATAAAATGTTTTTGTAATATTTTGTAATCTCATATATACTTCTCCCATTTTTATGCTTATCCTTAAAACGATTACTTCTATGTAAATTCTAAAACTATTCTTTTTTATTTTCAACTTCAATTGACATTCTTTTGGCAATTAAAATATTTCATGATGCCAAGCATATTCTATTTATAAATTTCTTATGTGTAATAGGTATGTTATTTTATCTTTTTATAATTTGAATCTTATGATTACAGTGAATAGATTTAAATCAAGCAAACTAAATTGTTTCTTTTGAATACCAACTTGGTATTACATTATTGAAATTATCAAAGTATTCCAAGATATTATTAGCAATTTCAATTGATAAATCGATTTGTTCTTGATCAAACTTATGTGCCCATGGTATATGCGAAATAATTGATTCAGCAGCATATAGCGCTAAGATATTAAAGAATTTTGTTTTATCCTTATTTTTAAAATAACTATTTATAAAACCATTTTCAAAATGAACACTTTCTCTTACATTCCAGATAAAAGGCTTAAATTCTGAATAAATATCTTCAAATCCTAATTTATCAAAATCAATTATGTAAATATCATCATTATTAATAATCATATTACCTAAATGATAATCGGTATGTGCTAATACTCTTCTAATATTTTTTATTAAATGACGATTATCTTTTATATATTGAATTACTAAATCATACTTTGGAATAATATTTTTATATTTTATACTTTCATTTATTTTTCTATCAAGTTTCTTATTATATATCTTACTCCATGAATCTTTATACTCTATTTTTGTCTTATGAATTCTTTTTAATATTTCTCCAACTTTATATCCAAACATATATTGCTCATGCTCAGTATAATTCTTTATGATGCTAGTAGCATCCACTCCATCAATATACTCAAAAACAGTATATACTTTTTCTTCATTAAATAATCCAAAATCAATTACTTTAGCAATATTAATATCTAGAGTCTTAAGCTTTAGAAGTTCATCATATTGCTTCTTTCGATATTCATATCTTTTAATATCTGATATCCTAACTAGATACTTTTGGTCAAAAGTATTAGTAACAATATATTTTACATCACTACTAAATCCCTTATTTAATTTTTTAATATCTTTAATCCTACCTAACACTTTAATCTTATCCATGCAATCACCTCACATACTCTTAAAAAGAAAAAACACTCTAAAAGTGTTTATTTTTCCTTACTATCTCTATAAGGCTAAGACAAGCCTTAATCTATTCCTAATTGGTGACCCGTACGGGATTCGAACCCGTGAATGCATGCGTGAAAGGCATGTGAGTTAACCGTTTCTCCAACGGGCCAATGGCGGAGTGAGAGGGAGTCGAATTATTTAACCCTTATAAATAAGATTGAATTATAAACGCATATTAGCGTTTTTTTTATTTTATGGGCGAAACATTAATAACATTTTAAAGGGATAAATTAAAGGAGCCCATGCCTTAATTTGTCCGTTTAAAGTGTTATTTTTATTTAACACTTTGTGTCCCTTTATTCCTACGACGTTAACGCCGGCATTGTTGACGTCGTAATTGGAGGGGGAACAAACAACAATTAAAGGGAGGTTCATCATATGAACAAAGATTTACAAGCAGTATTTAGCAATCGTACAGACGATTGGGCGACACCAGAGATTATATTTGATTATCTGGAACGTTATTGTGAGGTTAAAAAAGACGAATGGTTTGACCCATGTCCTCTTGGTGCATTCGATAAAGGTTATGACGGTTTAAAAGTTGATTGGAGTAATCACGAAAATATTTACATCAATCCACCTTATAGCAATATTAAAGGTTTTGTTGAGAAAGCAATTGAAACACATACTAACGATAGAACTAAAGCAATTTACTTCTTAATACCTGCAAGAACTGACACAAAGTATTATAAGCTTCTTTTCGAGTATGGTTGTAATTTCGAGTTCATTGAGGGACGTTTGAAGTTTGGAAAATCAAAACATTCAAGTACTTTTCCTAGCGTATTGGTTCAACTAAATGGCGACGGAGTAATGAGAAATCAAATATATTATATTAGCAAAAATAAATTACATGGGGGCAATAAATAATGAAAAAAAGAATTAATAAAAAAGATTTAATGGCGTTTTTAAAAAGCGAAAAAGGCTTTTTAAAATTAGATACAATGTGTTGGCGTGCTTTTGTTGAAATTGATGGTGTTGATTACACTGTCAATTTCGATACATATTTAAAACTTGATTTAATCAAATTGAAAAGCGACTTTATGACTAAATACTATGTACTTAGAAAGGTGGCTAACTAATGAAAAAAAGAATGTTGGAATATAAAGGAATGTTATATACTGAGGAAGATTTATTTGAAAAACTGGAAGACGATGAAATAATTGAATCATCTGTACTTGTTAATTATTATTACAATGGAAATTTTATAGGTAATGACAATGGATTTTCAACTAAAGAAATGCTTGATGAGATTATAGAAAGCGGCAATTTAAGTATATCAGAGGTAAAAACTAATGACTAAAAATGAAATGTTAGAACTCAAAAATGGCGACTTTGTGCAAGTAAAAAAAGGAAATAAATGGTACAACGGCATAGCAATTCAACATAAAGAGAATAGTCTTCTTTTTGATGATGACGACTTATTTTTATATGTTATTTATTTTCCTGATAGTGAAACTAATATGTATGACGCCCATAATTTTTTTAGCCGTAACGAAATTAGACTACCAAATTATGACGTCACAAACAATGAAACTCTTAAAAAAGTTAAAAAGTTAGTAGATCAATTAGTTGTTAAAGGTGGTAAATAATATGTATATTTTAGAAAAAAATAATCAATATGTTTCAAATATTATCGTAGTTTTTAACAACAAAAAAGCAAAATGTATCTTATCTGATAACGTTAATTTCGCAGTGAAATTCTATGATAAAAAAGATGCAAAAGCACAGGCAAAACGATTTAAATGTAATCTAAAGGAGTTGTAGAAATTGAGTAAGAAAAAAGATTTTATTGTTGAAAAAGCAAGTTTCACAACGATAGAAAATGATATATTTTTCTATCAAAATAATGGTGAAAAACTATCACTTGAAGCGTGGGGATTGTACGCGTTCATGTTATCACTTCCCGACGCTTGGGACTACACTATTAACGGGCTGAAATCAGTTGTAAACGCTGGACGTGATAAGGTTTCAAAAACGTTAAAAGAACTTGAAAATGCAGGCTTTTTAGAGCGTCAACAAAGTAATGAAAATGGGCGTTTTGGTAACATGCAATACAAGATAATTCGTAGACTTCAAACACCGTTGACTGAAAAACCGTTAACGGAAATACCGTCGACGGAAAATCAGATACAACTAATTACTAAAGAACTAAAAGATCTTGATAAATTTAAAGATAAAGGGGAAATTTCTTTCCCCCAAACGTTCCACTACCTAACTAAAGAATTGATTAATAAAAAATACATCAGTGCTTTAGATTTTGATGTCGAAAAATATAACGATTTGTTTAGTACATTAGATTCAAGATATGGTTATCAAAATGTACTTGAAGTCACTAGGTATGCATTAACTTATTCGCTGAAAAATGTTGAACGAATTAATAACAAATTATCGTATTTATCAAGTGCCATTATGAGCGAACTTGTTAAACGTGAAAAAGCATCATCAAATGAACCTGCTTGGTTAGATGCATACATGAAAGAATTATTTCATAAGGATGAGTTGACTGATGAATATTTTTAGAATGATTTTAGATAATGTATTTTCGATTACTAATTGCGAATATAACATTCAAGAAATTGATACTAATAAAATTGACGTCATAACTAATAGTGCAGTCTTTCATTTTGAAAATCAAACTTTAATAATGGTTAACGGAAATTATGATTTTGTTAAAGTTAAGCACATTAAAAATATTGTTGAAAGGATGGTTCAAGATTTTGGAGAAAACTAACGACAACATAAAACAACTTTTAGAAAAAATCAAAGCATTAGCAATTAATGGAGTTGACGGCGAAAAAGAAAATGCGCAACTTCTTCTTAAAAAGTTAATGCATAAATATAAAATCACTGATAATGATCTAGAGATTAACAAACGTGATTGGAGAAATGTTACTCTACCACGTTTTAGATTACATAACAAACTTTTCTGGGCAATCATTCAATCAACATACGATATTACTGCGTATCGTAAAACTTCCAAACGTGACGTCATAAAACTATTTATAACGCAAAGTGAATTAGTTGAGATTATTGCTAAGTACAATTTTTATGTTTATCACTTCGATGTTGACATTGATGCCTTTGCTATTTCTTTCATTTCTAAAAATAAACTCTTTCCAGTGACTGAACGTGCTGGAACTCCTAGAGAAATGACAGAGCGTGAATATCAACGCTGGCTTAAAGCTCACGCAATCGAAACATCAAAATATAACTATAATTCTGGGCAACTTGGTAAGGAACAGTTGCAACTAGATTTTGAAGAAAAGGAGGAATTGCAATGAATGAATTAAAACAGCTTATAAGTGATTTATTGGTTGAATATGACGAGGTTAGCATGGAGCATAGAGCAACAATGCCACTTGATTATGACTTTCGAAAAAAATGGCTACTTCCTCTTGCTGAAAAAATTAACAATCTAGATATGAAAATCGAGGTTATAAAAATATCTTCTAAAATCATTCATGAAAGCAATGCACTAGATGCTTATGACGACGAAGAGGATTAAGGAGGTGATTAAAAATGAAATCAACTAAACAAGCATTTATAACTAAATTGATAGATTATACGTTAGACTTTTTTAAAGTCAAAACTGAGGATCAAGAGCACATCATAAGTTTTAAAGGTGAGCATGTCATAATCTCACTGAAAACAAAAGAAACAATACATGAACTTGCTAAGATTGCTTTTGACTTCGAGGAAGATGACGGACTTGATTTTCTAGCATCTGTAATTAATGAATTAGCATTATCAGATGATGCGATTAAAGATGCTAACGATGTATTAACAGCATTTTATCAAGAAGATTATCAAGAAGATTATAATAATCTGCAAGAGGAAATCGAAAGAGATATTCAACAAGAAATGATTGATAATAATGTTGAGCCTGATTAATAAAAATGATAATAACATGGGGGAAAAAGATAGAGTTGAAAGACTTCTTCTATTCTTCCATTTTTTTATAAAAAACAAAAATAAAAAGGAGAAATAAGAAATGAAAAAATTAAAATTATTATTGGTTGCACTATTAGTTGCAACATCAAGCCTACTTATGACGTCAAAAGTTAGTGCAGCATCTAAGACTGTTACATTGACATCTAATAAGTTTAGTCAAAGTGATTTAATTTTAGAGCATCAAGGTGGTGGCATTTTTACAGTAATCATTGATCAAGAAGCATGGTTCCCAGTTTTAGCAAGTCCATGGGATGACAATGTATCAATTGGTTTAACTAGTAACGACTTTAAAAAAATTAAAGTGATATTGAATGGAACTGAATATATTAAAGATTTTGGTTCAGGCTTCACTTTCGATTTTGAACCATTAGCAAACGAACAATGGGAATTATCAACAAATATTAGTGGAACATTTACAAGATATACTATTCCAGCATATGACTTAAAAATACAAGTTGCTGATACTTTTGATATCAGAAAGCCAGCATCTTCAGGTAAAGATATAATTATTAATAATGTTGAAAAGCCATATACTTTAGAGCAATTAAAAGCAAATGCTTTATTTAAAGTTACAGACGAATATGATGGCGATATTACTGATAAAGCGCAAATTATTAGAGATACTTACACACCAAATAAATCAGTTCCAGGAACATTTGAAATTGAATGGCAAACAACAAACTCTGGTGGACTTTCTACTAATTATATTTTGAAAGTTTTAAATCAAGATTTTGATGCACCAGATATTGATGGACCAGATTTAGAATACTTTTCATATACGCAAGAATTAACTCTTGCTGACATCGCTAATAAGTTTACAGCAATTGATAATATTGATGGAACTGTTCCAGTAACTATTTTGCAACATGATTATGTTCAAGGTGCAGTTGGAACATATGAATTCACAATGCAAGCCGTAGACAAAGCAGGTAATAGAAATACTCATTATTATAAAGTTATTATCCAAGATGATGTACTGCCAGTAATTACAGATGAAAACAACGGGAAAATACAAATCAATTGGAAAGATGACGTCAATACTCAAACATTACTTTTAGGACTTTCTGCAACTGATGCAGTTGATGGAAATCTAACAAGTTCGATTAAAATTGTTGAAAATAATATAGTAAACAAACTAGGTAAATACATTGTTAAATATGAAGTATCTGATGAAGCAGGAAATATTGCTGAGTATCAAAGAGAATATGAAGTTATTACTTTAGAAAGTCCCAAATATTGGATTAGCCAAAATATTTTATCAGTTGAAGACATCAACAAAATGACAGTAGATCAACTTGCTAGAATATATGCGAATTATGAAAATATTGAAATGAAGTCTTTCGAAGTAATTACTAATGAATATTTAAACAATGAAGAAACTCCAGGACAATATTTATTGTCAATGAAAATCGTTGACACTAATAACGAAACTCATGAAATAAATAGAATGATTAGAGTTTTTAATGAAAGTGAGTTGCCTAAGGAAAATGAAGAACCTAAAGCAAAAACAATATGGCAAAAAATAGCGGACTTCTTCATCTGGATTTTCAACAATATAATTCTTCCTGTTTGGAAAGTTATAGTGTGGATTTGGGAACATACGATAGGTGCAATTTTCAAATTAATAACTAAATAATAACAATCACAAAAAGGATGTGATAAAGTGATTAAAAAAATACTAATAATTATATTTATCGGGGTTGCAAGTTTTCTTCTTGCAACTCCAAACTATATGCAGCGGAAACTGCAAAGCCTTCGCCAAGTATTGAAATAACTGATATAACTAGAAATCAAAATACAATAACAATACAAACAAATGAAACTGATTTAATTACACATGCAGTTGTTGAATACGTGTTTCTAGAAAACACACAACGAATATCAATGCTTAAAACTTATGACGTCAAAAATAACACCTTTACAATCGAAAGTAAAATAACTGATTTAAAGATTTGGCAACTTAAAAGATACGAAAAGAAACTTCAACACTTCATATGACTAGTGGAAAAAACACGATAGGAACAATTGAAAATGTGGAACGAAGAAACATATCAGAGATTGAAACAGTCGCATCTAACATCGTTGATACTGGCTTATTTTTAGATAAGAATACTGGTAAACACATTGGACCAGGTAGATTAGATGTTAAATTAAATATTTTGAGTTTTATTTCAAGTTTGAAAAACACATGACAAAGTCATATCAATTGATGTTAACTATGTTTTTGGTGATTTAAATTATGATGAAACAAGTCTAATAAATACTGAAAATATATCCGAGCGTATTTTTCCTGATGGCGTTGAAATTGAAGGTTACGAAATAATATGGGACGCTATAAATTATTCTAAAAATACATTTAAAAAACTAGCGGTACGCGGATTAGATAACAATTTCATTGCTTCTATCGACGCAAACTATGTAACAAGAGTTTCCCGATTAAAAATGCTGCATCTAACATTGAGCGACGTGGTAGAGGCTCTCGTGCAAGTTTCGCATATGGTGTATCTAACTTCGCTATCATTAAAATACATATATGGTTGATGGCGTTTTCTTTGAAGATGACGTCATAAATCCACCAGTTGATCCTGTTGAGCCTGTGACTCCTGAAGATACATTAGGTTGGCTTCAAGAATTGATAGCAAAAATTAAAGAAATAATCCAAAAATTAAAAGATGCTTGGGGTAAATATTCAACAATTGTATTGACTGTTATATATATTCTTATTGTTTATATTTGTTATAGAATTCTCAAAGCATGTTGGGGATTGATTCAACTGCCATTTAAGTTATTAAAAGTTTTATTTATACCAAAGAAAAAATAGGAGGAATTACAATGATTACAGATTTTTTTATGTTTATATTTTCACTACCAAAAAAGGGGTGGAAGATTTTAGTTAAAGTTGGTAAAGGAATTAAAAAAGGATTTCAAGTTTTATTTGTTCCAAAGAAAAAAACTAAAAAACGTGACGTTAAAAAGCAAAGTGGTAAAAGATGATAAAACACGATTGGCGTTACAATTTGGCACACTTCCCAGATGCGTTATTCCTAGCATTTGGAAAATTGCTAAAATTGATTTTATTTTCATTTAATAACATCTTAAGGAAGTGGCAAAGTTTTCTAGACGTCTGGAACAATAGCGACGTTTGGAGGTTAGCGAGATACTTAACTTTTCCACTTCATTGGATTTGGATACTTGCATATAAAGAAAGCAAAAAGAAAAAGTATGATAGCAACCTCTTCGATATCCCGGGCTTACAAATAATCAGTGGAAATACTGGAGCGGGTAAAACGTCTCTTGTATATGAAATTATTGAACGTTATAGAATACTTTTCGGAAAGCCTTGGTATATCAATTCGGACTTTGAAAGCCACGATATAACGAGCCATTACAAGCGTATATTAGATATCATAGATATATGGAGTTTGGAAACGTCTGGAATGATTTTGAAACAAAAATACAACTAAATAAAAATCTATATGGTGGCTATGTTCTAGATGAGTTTACACGAATATTCGACCACCGCCAAATCAAACAACGGAGTATTTAAGTAAGTTTGTTCCATTTAGGGATTACACTGTATTGATTAGAAAAAACATTGAGCGCATCATTGGAATAACGCAATTAGATAGATTAGATATACATTTAATGTATCTAGTCAAAATGTGGCATAAGCCAAGAATTGACATAGGATTTGACTATGAAGATTGGATGTTAAAGTCTGGGCTATTTAGATTTAAAATAAAGGGTTGGTATATCGACTCTTACACTATCAACACTAGCGACCAATCAATATGCTTGTTCCGTTTAAATCGTGGTATTTAAAAGCCGAATACGCTGACTTTGAATATTATGATACTTATGCTTATTCGGACGCTTATAATCATGTTCCGTTAGATATGCCGAACATGAAATACAATCAAGGAGGATTAAGAAATGCAAATTAATGACGTCATAAATGTTGCTAAAATAGTTTTAATTATTGGAGGTACAATTTCAATAACTGCATTTTTCTTATTATCAATTTTATTCATGCCTAGTTTCTTTCAAAAAATGGTTAACTTAAAAAGAGCTGAGCACATCATGCAAGAAAACTTAGAGATTGTAGAGAAAGCAACATTCTTTCAAACTAATCAAGACTTTAATAAAATCATAGATGAGCAAATGGATACGATTAGAAAAAATGCTGCTAAACTAAATCACTACATGCCGAAATAGATCAATTAGGAAAAGATTTATCGAATAAGAAAAAAGGGGCAACAAAAATCCTAATATAATACATATACTTTAGTATATGTTTATATAAGTTTATATATCGGCGGCAATCGACGTGATATGACGAGTTGAAATTTCATTTATTGAATATCTATCAACTCGTTTTTTATTTGAGCGTTATAATAATAAGACTGGGATTTTTTTAGGGATTTGCTACCTCATAAAATATTAAAAAACAATACATGAGGAGATTAACAAAATGAAAATTAAAGATGTTTTTAAAGACTATTTAGACTATGCAGAGTTTTATTTAGAGTTTGATACTTGGAGAACTTACAAAAGAGATTTAAAACTAATTACAAAGGTTTTAGACGTCATGCATATTTATGATACAACACAATTAGATGCAAATATCATTGACAAGCTTAATAGATATTTAAAAGGAAATACTGAAAGAAAAACAGCAAAATAAATGATACAGTGTCAACTTTTATATCTTCACTTAATCATTCAAATATTAGCACTAAACATTTTAAAATGATAAGATTAAAAAACGATACAATCGGTTATAAGCCACTTCCCGAAATGAGTTGATACTTATGTTAGATTATATAGAAAAACTCAATACAAGCGAAACTAACAATCTTTCATGGGTTGCTAGCATATACATTATGTTAGACACTGGGGCAAGAATTAATGAAGTGACTAACATATTAACAAAAAATGTTGACGTCAGTGGTAGAAGAATATTATTAGAGGAAACTAAAAACGGAAAAATGCGTATAGTTCCTTTTGGGGATTTATCTGCTGATATAATCAGTAAAATATATGATCCTAATCATTCACATTTATTATGGAATTATTACAGCAATATAAAACTATCAAGGGTATCACTTCACAAGTTTTTAAAACGTTTATCTGATAAATTAAATCTTACATCTGGGAACATTACATCACATAGATTTAGAAAGACATTTGCAACTAGATTATTAAAATGAAATGCCCTATTACAACAATTCAAAAACTGCTAGGACATTCAAGTATTTCAATAACTATGAGATATTTAGAAATAGACGATTACATGTTAGAAAAAGATTATATCGAACATTATAGTTATAATGCATTAAAAAAAGCGGACTAAAAATCCGCTTTCTTCTTTGTTATATTTTTTAATTGTTCAGAGTATTCTTTGTGTATTTTTTCAAATTGGATTAACTCATCGACTGTTACATCTAACAATACCGCCATTTCGATTGCACGTTCTAAACTTGGATTAATCTTACTTCTTTCATAGTCAGATATGATAGTTCTATCAATTTTAAGCCTGTTTGCAAGTTCTTGCTGAGTTAGTCCCTTTTTTTGTCTAAACTCTTTAAGATTTAATTTAATCGCCATTTTAACACACCTTTCTATTGACATGTGGACTATAATCCACTATAATTCATTTGTGGACTATGTTCCACTATCAAAATTAAAAAAATATGTGTTAAACATATCTTATTTATTTACTAATTGGTGACCCGTACGGGATTCGAACCCGTGAATGCATGCGTGAAAGGCATGTGAGTTAACCGTTTCTCCAACGGGCCAATGGCGGAGTGAGAGGGAGTCGAATTATTTAACCCTTATAAATAAGATTGAATTATAAACGCATATTAGCGTTTTTTTTATTTTATGGGCGAAACATTAATAACATTTTAAAGGGATAAATTAAAGGAGCCCATGCCTTAATTTGTCCGTTTAAAGTGTTATTTTTATTTAACACTTTGTGTCCCTTTATTCCTACGACGTTAACGCCGGCATTGTTGACGTCGTAATTGGAGGGGGAACAAACAACAATTAAAGGGAGGTTCATCATATGAACAAAGATTTACAAGCAGTATTTAGCAATCGTACAGACGATTGGGCGACACCAGAGATTATATTTGATTATCTGGAACGTTATTGTGAGGTTAAAAAAGACGAATGGTTTGACCCATGTCCTCTTGGTGCATTCGATAAAGGTTATGACGGTTTAAAAGTTGATTGGAGTAATCACGAAAATATTTACATCAATCCACCTTATAGCAATATTAAAGGTTTTGTTGAGAAAGCAATTGAAACACATACTAACGATAGAACTAAAGCAATTTACTTCTTAATACCTGCAAGAACTGACACAAAGTATTATAAGCTTCTTTTCGAGTATGGTTGTAATTTCGAGTTCATTGAGGGACGTTTGAAGTTTGGAAAATCAAAACATTCAAGTACTTTTCCTAGCGTATTGGTTCAACTAAATGGCGACGGAGTAATGAGAAATCAAATATATTATATTAGCAAAAATAAATTACATGGGGGCAATAAATAATGAAAAAAAGAATTAATAAAAAAGATTTAATGGCGTTTTTAAAAAGCGAAAAAGGCTTTTTAAAATTAGATACAATGTGTTGGCGTGCTTTTGTTGAAATTGATGGTGTTGATTACACTGTCAATTTCGATACATATTTAAAACTTGATTTAATCAAATTGAAAAGCGACTTTATGACTAAATACTATGTACTTAGAAAGGTGGCTAACTAATGAAAAAAAGAATGTTGGAATATAAAGGAATGTTATATACTGAGGAAGATTTATTTGAAAAACTGGAAGACGATGAAATAATTGAATCATCTGTACTTGTTAATTATTATTACAATGGAAATTTTATAGGTAATGACAATGGATTTTCAACTAAAGAAATGCTTGATGAGATTATAGAAAGCGGCAATTTAAGTATATCAGAGGTAAAAACTAATGACTAAAAATGAAATGTTAGAACTCAAAATGGCGACTTTGTGCAAGTAAAAAAAGGAAATAAATGGTACAACGGCATAGCAATTCAACATAAAGAGAATAGTCTTCTTTTTGATGATGACGACTTATTTTTATATGTTATTTATTTTCCTGATAGTGAAACTAATATGTATGACGCCCATAATTTTTTTAGCCGTAACGAAATTAGACTACCAAATTATGACGTCACAAACAATGAAACTCTTAAAAAAGTTAAAAAGTTAGTAGATCAATTAGTTGTTAAAGGTGGTAAATAATATGTATATTTTAGAAAAAAATAATCAATATGTTTCAAATATTATCGTAGTTTTTAACAACAAAAAAGCAAAATGTATCTTATCTGATAACGTTAATTTCGCAGTGAAATTCTATGATAAAAAAGATGCAAAAGCACAGGCAAAACGATTTAAATGTAATCTAAAGGAGTTGTAGAAATTGAGTAAGAAAAAAGATTTTATTGTTGAAAAAGCAAGTTTCACAACGATAGAAAATGATATATTTTTCTATCAAAATAATGGTGAAAAACTATCACTTGAAGCGTGGGGATTGTACGCGTTCATGTTATCACTTCCCGACGCTTGGGACTACACTATTAACGGGCTGAAATCAGTTGTAAACGCTGGACGTGATAAGGTTTCAAAAACGTTAAAAGAACTTGAAAATGCAGGCTTTTTAGAGCGTCAACAAAGTAATGAAAATGGGCGTTTTGGTAACATGCAATACAAGATAATTCGTAGACTTCAAACACCGTTGACTGAAAAACCGTTAACGGAAATACCGTCGACGGAAAATCAGATACAACTAATTACTAAAGAACTAAAAGATCTTGATAAATTTAAAGATAAAGGGGAAATTTCTTTCCCCCAAACGTTCCACTACCTAACTAAAGAATTGATTAATAAAAAATACATCAGTGCTTTAGATTTTGATGTCGAAAAATATAACGATTTGTTTAGTACATTAGATTCAAGATATGGTTATCAAAATGTACTTGAAGTCACTAGGTATGCATTAACTTATTCGCTGAAAAATGTTGAACGAATTAATAACAAATTATCGTATTTATCAAGTGCCATTATGAGCGAACTTGTTAAACGTGAAAAAGCATCATCAAATGAACCTGCTTGGTTAGATGCATACATGAAAGAATTATTTCATAAGGATGAGTTGACTGATGAATATTTTTAGAATGATTTTAGA
Organism: Haploplasma axanthum; assembly: GCF_900660745.1. Taxonomy (GTDB): domain Bacteria; phylum Bacillota_I; class Bacilli_A; order Acholeplasmatales; family Acholeplasmataceae; genus Haploplasma; species Haploplasma axanthum. Next base: position 1,870,436 of record NZ_LR215048.1, read on the forward strand.
TAATGTATTTTCGATTACTAATTGCGAATATAACATTCAAGAAATTGATACTAATAAAATTGACGTCATAACTAATAGTGCAGTCTTTCATTTTGAAAATCAAACTTTAATAATGGTTAACGGAAATTATGATTTTGTTAAAGTTAAGCACATTAAAAATATTGTTGAAAGGATGGTTCAAGATTTTGGAGAAAACTAACGACAACATAAAACAACTTTTAGAAAAAATCAAAGCATTAGCAATTAATGGAGTTGACGGCGAAAAAGAAAATGCGCAACTTCTTCTTAAAAAGTTAATGCATAAATATAAAATCACTGATAATGATCTAGAGATTAACAAACGTGATTGGAGAAATGTTACTCTACCACGTTTTAGATTACATAACAAACTTTTCTGGGCAATCATTCAATCAACATACGATATTACTGCGTATCGTAAAACTTCCAAACGTGACGTCATAAAACTATTTATAACGCAAAGTGAATTAGTTGAGATTATTGCTAAGTACAATTTTTATGTTTATCACTTCGATGTTGACATTGATGCCTTTGCTATTTCTTTCATTTCTAAAAATAAACTCTTTCCAGTGACTGAACGTGCTGGAACTCCTAGAGAAATGACAGAGCGTGAATATCAACGCTGGCTTAAAGCTCACGCAATCGAAACATCAAAATATAACTATAATTCTGGGCAACTTGGTAAGGAACAGTTGCAACTAGATTTTGAAGAAAAGGAGGAATTGCAATGAATGAATTAAAACAGCTTATAAGTGATTTATTGGTTGAATATGACGAGGTTAGCATGGAGCATAGAGCAACAATGCCACTTGATTATGACTTTCGAAAAAAATGGCTACTTCCTCTTGCTGAAAAAATTAACAATCTAGATATGAAAATCGAGGTTATAAAAATATCTTCTAAAATCATTCATGAAAGCAATGCACTAGATGCTTATGACGACGAAGAGGATTAAGGAGGTGATTAAAAATGAAATCAACTAAACAAGCATTTATAACTAAATTGATAGATTATACGTTAGACTTTTTTAAAGTCAAAACTGAGGATCAAGAGCACATCATAAGTTTTAAAGGTGAGCATGTCATAATCTCACTGAAAACAAAAGAAACAATACATGAACTTGCTAAGATTGCTTTTGACTTCGAGGAAGATGACGGACTTGATTTTCTAGCATCTGTAATTAATGAATTAGCATTATCAGATGATGCGATTAAAGATGCTAACGATGTATTAACAGCATTTTATCAAGAAGATTATCAAGAAGATTATAATAATCTGCAAGAGGAAATCGAAAGAGATATTCAACAAGAAATGATTGATAATAATGTTGAGCCTGATTAATAAAAATGATAATAACATGGGGGAAAAAGATAGAGTTGAAAGACTTCTTCTATTCTTCCATTTTTTTATAAAAAACAAAAATAAAAAGGAGAAATAAGAAATGAAAAAATTAAAATTATTATTGGTTGCACTATTAGTTGCAACATCAAGCCTACTTATGACGTCAAAAGTTAGTGCAGCATCTAAGACTGTTACATTGACATCTAATAAGTTTAGTCAAAGTGATTTAATTTTAGAGCATCAAGGTGGTGGCATTTTTACAGTAATCATTGATCAAGAAGCATGGTTCCCAGTTTTAGCAAGTCCATGGGATGACAATGTATCAATTGGTTTAACTAGTAACGACTTTAAAAAAATTAAAGTGATATTGAATGGAACTGAATATATTAAAGATTTTGGTTCAGGCTTCACTTTCGATTTTGAACCATTAGCAAACGAACAATGGGAATTATCAACAAATATTAGTGGAACATTTACAAGATATACTATTCCAGCATATGACTTAAAAATACAAGTTGCTGATACTTTTGATATCAGAAAGCCAGCATCTTCAGGTAAAGATATAATTATTAATAATGTTGAAAAGCCATATACTTTAGAGCAATTAAAAGCAAATGCTTTATTTAAAGTTACAGACGAATATGATGGCGATATTACTGATAAAGCGCAAATTATTAGAGATACTTACACACCAAATAAATCAGTTCCAGGAACATTTGAAATTGAATGGCAAACAACAAACTCTGGTGGACTTTCTACTAATTATATTTTGAAAGTTTTAAATCAAGATTTTGATGCACCAGATATTGATGGACCAGATTTAGAATACTTTTCATATACGCAAGAATTAACTCTTGCTGACATCGCTAATAAGTTTACAGCAATTGATAATATTGATGGAACTGTTCCAGTAACTATTTTGCAACATGATTATGTTCAAGGTGCAGTTGGAACATATGAATTCACAATGCAAGCCGTAGACAAAGCAGGTAATAGAAATACTCATTATTATAAAGTTATTATCCAAGATGATGTACTGCCAGTAATTACAGATGAAAACAACGGGAAAATACAAATCAATTGGAAAGATGACGTCAATACTCAAACATTACTTTTAGGACTTTCTGCAACTGATGCAGTTGATGGAAATCTAACAAGTTCGATTAAAATTGTTGAAAATAATATAGTAAACAAACTAGGTAAATACATTGTTAAATATGAAGTATCTGATGAAGCAGGAAATATTGCTGAGTATCAAAGAGAATATGAAGTTATTACTTTAGAAAGTCCCAAATATTGGATTAGCCAAAATATTTTATCAGTTGAAGACATCAACAAAATGACAGTAGATCAACTTGCTAGAATATATGCGAATTATGAAAATATTGAAATGAAGTCTTTCGAAGTAATTACTAATGAATATTTAAACAATGAAGAAACTCCAGGACAATATTTATTGTCAATGAAAATCGTTGACACTAATAACGAAACTCATGAAATAAATAGAATGATTAGAGTTTTTAATGAAAGTGAGTTGCCTAAGGAAAATGAAGAACCTAAAGCAAAAACAATATGGCAAAAAATAGCGGACTTCTTCATCTGGATTTTCAACAATATAATTCTTCCTGTTTGGAAAGTTATAGTGTGGATTTGGGAACATACGATAGGTGCAATTTTCAAATTAATAACTAAATAATAACAATCACAAAAAGGATGTGATAAAGTGATTAAAAAAATACTAATAATTATATTTATCGGGGTTGCAAGTTTTCTTCTTGCAACTCCAAAACTATATGCAGCGGAAACTGCAAAGCCTTCGCCAAGTATTGAAATAACTGATATAACTAGAAATCAAAATACAATAACAATACAAACAAATGAAACTGATTTAATTACACATGCAGTTGTTGAATACGTGTTTCTAGAAAACACACAACGAATATCAATGCTTAAAACTTATGACGTCAAAAATAACACCTTTACAATCGAAAGTAAAATAACTGATTTAAAGATTTGGCAACTTAAAAAGATACGAAAAGAAACTTCAACACTTCATATGACTAGTGGAAAAAACACGATAGGAACAATTGAAAATGTGGAACGAAGAAACATATCAGAGATTGAAACAGTCGCATCTAACATCGTTGATACTGGCTTATTTTTAGATAAGAATACTGGTAAACACATTGGACCAGGTAGATTAGATGTTAAATTAAAATATTTTGAGTTTTATTTCAAGTTTGAAAAAACACATGACAAAGTCATATCAATTGATGTTAACTATGTTTTTGGTGATTTAAATTATGATGAAACAAGTCTAATAAATACTGAAAATATATCCGAGCGTATTTTTCCTGATGGCGTTGAAATTGAAGGTTACGAAATAATATGGGACGCTATAAATTATTCTAAAAATACATTTAAAAAACTAGCGGTACGCGGATTAGATAACAATTTCATTGCTTCTATCGACGCAAACTATGTAACAAGAGTTTTCCCGATTAAAAATGCTGCATCTAACATTGAGCGACGTGGTAGAGGCTCTCGTGCAAGTTTCGCATATGGTGTATCTAACTTCGCTATCATTAAAATACAATATATGGTTGATGGCGTTTTCTTTGAAGATGACGTCATAAATCCACCAGTTGATCCTGTTGAGCCTGTGACTCCTGAAGATACATTAGGTTGGCTTCAAGAATTGATAGCAAAAATTAAAGAAATAATCCAAAAATTAAAAGATGCTTGGGGTAAATATTCAACAATTGTATTGACTGTTATATATATTCTTATTGTTTATATTTGTTATAGAATTCTCAAAGCATGTTGGGGATTGATTCAACTGCCATTTAAGTTATTAAAAGTTTTATTTATACCAAAGAAAAAATAGGAGGAATTACAATGATTACAGATTTTTTTATGTTTATATTTTCACTACCAAAAAAGGGGTGGAAGATTTTAGTTAAAGTTGGTAAAGGAATTAAAAAAGGATTTCAAGTTTTATTTGTTCCAAAGAAAAAAACTAAAAAACGTGACGTTAAAAAGCAAAGTGGTAAAAGATGATAAAACACGATTGGCGTTACAATTTGGCACACTTCCCAGATGCGTTATTCCTAGCATTTGGAAAATTGCTAAAATTGATTTTATTTTCATTTAATAACATCTTAAGGAAGTGGCAAAGTTTTCTAGACGTCTGGAACAATAGCGACGTTTGGAGGTTAGCGAGATACTTAACTTTTCCACTTCATTGGATTTGGATACTTGCATATAAAGAAAGCAAAAAGAAAAAGTATGATAGCAACCTCTTCGATATCCCGGGCTTACAAATAATCAGTGGAAATACTGGAGCGGGTAAAACGTCTCTTGTATATGAAATTATTGAACGTTATAGAATACTTTTCGGAAAGCCTTGGTATATCAATTCGGACTTTGAAAAGCCACGATATAACGAGCCATTACAAGCGTATATTAGATATCATAGATATATGGAGTTTGGAAACGTCTGGAATGATTTTGAAACAAAAATACAACTAAATAAAAATCTATATGGTGGCTATGTTCTAGATGAGTTTACACGAATATTCGACCACCGCCAAAATCAAACAACGGAGTATTTAAGTAAGTTTGTTCCATTTAGGGATTACACTGTATTGATTAGAAAAAACATTGAGCGCATCATTGGAATAACGCAATTAGATAGATTAGATATACATTTAATGTATCTAGTCAAAATGTGGCATAAGCCAAGAATTGACATAGGATTTGACTATGAAGATTGGATGTTAAAGTCTGGGCTATTTAGATTTAAAATAAAGGGTTGGTATATCGACTCTTACACTATCAACACTAGCGACCAATCAAATATGCTTGTTCCGTTTAAATCGTGGTATTTAAAAGCCGAATACGCTGACTTTGAATATTATGATACTTATGCTTATTCGGACGCTTATAATCATGTTCCGTTAGATATGCCGAACATGAAATACAATCAAGGAGGATTAAGAAATGCAAATTAATGACGTCATAAATGTTGCTAAAATAGTTTTAATTATTGGAGGTACAATTTCAATAACTGCATTTTTCTTATTATCAATTTTATTCATGCCTAGTTTCTTTCAAAAAATGGTTAACTTAAAAAGAGCTGAGCACATCATGCAAGAAAACTTAGAGATTGTAGAGAAAGCAACATTCTTTCAAACTAATCAAGACTTTAATAAAATCATAGATGAGCAAATGGATACGATTAGAAAAAATGCTGCTAAACTAAAATCACTACATGCCGAAATAGATCAATTAGGAAAAGATTTATCGAATAAGAAAAAAGGGCAACAAAAATCCTAATATAATACATATACTTTAGTATATGTTTATATAAGTTTATATATCGGCGGCAATCGACGTGATATGACGAGTTGAAATTTCATTTATTGAATATCTATCAACTCGTTTTTTATTTGAGCGTTATAATAATAAGACTGGGATTTTTTTAGGGATTTGCTACCTCATAAAATATTAAAAAACAATACATGAGGAGATTAACAAAATGAAAATTAAAGATGTTTTTAAAGACTATTTAGACTATGCAGAGTTTTATTTAGAGTTTGATACTTGGAGAACTTACAAAAGAGATTTAAAACTAATTACAAAGGTTTTAGACGTCATGCATATTTATGATACAACACAATTAGATGCAAATATCATTGACAAGCTTAATAGATATTTAAAAGGAAATACTGAAAAGAAAAACAGCAAAATAAATGATACAGTGTCAACTTTTATATCTTCACTTAATCATTCAAATATTAGCACTAAACATTTTAAAATGATAAGATTAAAAAACGATACAATCGGTTATAAGCCACTTCCCGAAAATGAGTTGATACTTATGTTAGATTATATAGAAAAACTCAATACAAGCGAAACTAACAATCTTTCATGGGTTGCTAGCATATACATTATGTTAGACACTGGGGCAAGAATTAATGAAGTGACTAACATATTAACAAAAAATGTTGACGTCAGTGGTAGAAGAATATTATTAGAGGAAACTAAAAACGGAAAAATGCGTATAGTTCCTTTTGGGGATTTATCTGCTGATATAATCAGTAAAATATATGATCCTAATCATTCACATTTATTATGGAATTATTACAGCAATATAAAACTATCAAGGGTATCACTTCACAAGTTTTTAAAACGTTTATCTGATAAATTAAATCTTACATCTGGGAACATTACATCACATAGATTTAGAAAGACATTTGCAACTAGATTATTAAAAATGAAATGCCCTATTACAACAATTCAAAAACTGCTAGGACATTCAAGTATTTCAATAACTATGAGATATTTAGAAATAGACGATTACATGTTAGAAAAAGATTATATCGAACATTATAGTTATAATGCATTAAAAAAAGCGGACTAAAAATCCGCTTTCTTCTTTGTTATATTTTTTAATTGTTCAGAGTATTCTTTGTGTATTTTTTCAAATTGGATTAACTCATCGACTGTTACATCTAACAATACCGCCATTTCGATTGCACGTTCTAAACTTGGATTAATCTTACTTCTTTCATAGTCAGATATGATAGTTCTATCAATTTTAAGCCTGTTTGCAAGTTCTTGCTGAGTTAGTCCCTTTTTTTGTCTAAACTCTTTAAGATTTAATTTAATCGCCATTTTAACACACCTTTCTATTGACATGTGGACTATAATCCACTATAATTCATTTGTGGACTATGTTCCACTATCAAAATTAAAAAAATATGTGTTAAACATATCTTATTTATTTACTAATTGGTGACCCGTACGGGATTCGAACCCGTGAATGCATGCGTGAAAGGCATGTGAGTTAACCGTTTCTCCAACGGGCCAATGGCGGAGTGAGAGGGAGTCGAATTATTTAACCCTTATAAATAAGATTGAATTATAAACGCATATTAGCGTTTTTTTTATTTTATGGGCGAAACATTAATAACATTTTAAAGGGATAAATTAAAGGAGCCCATGCCTTAATTTGTCCGTTTAAAGTGTTATTTTTATTTAACACTTTGTGTCCCTTTATTCCTACGACGTTAACGCCGGCATTGTTGACGTCGTAATTGGAGGGGGAACAAACAACAATTAAAGGGAGGTTCATCATATGAACAAAGATTTACAAGCAGTATTTAGCAATCGTACAGACGATTGGGCGACACCAGAGATTATATTTGATTATCTGGAACGTTATTGTGAGGTTAAAAAAGACGAATGGTTTGACCCATGTCCTCTTGGTGCATTCGATAAAGGTTATGACGGTTTAAAAGTTGATTGGAGTAATCACGAAAATATTTACATCAATCCACCTTATAGCAATATTAAAGGTTTTGTTGAGAAAGCAATTGAAACACATACTAACGATAGAACTAAAGCAATTTACTTCTTAATACCTGCAAGAACTGACACAAAGTATTATAAGCTTCTTTTCGAGTATGGTTGTAATTTCGAGTTCATTGAGGGACGTTTGAAGTTTGGAAAATCAAAACATTCAAGTACTTTTCCTAGCGTATTGGTTCAACTAAATGGCGACGGAGTAATGAGAAATCAAATATATTATATTAGCAAAAATAAATTACATGGGGGCAATAAATAATGAAAAAAAGAATTAATAAAAAAGATTTAATGGCGTTTTTAAAAAGCGAAAAAGGCTTTTTAAAATTAGATACAATGTGTTGGCGTGCTTTTGTTGAAATTGATGGTGTTGATTACACTGTCAATTTCGATACATATTTAAAACTTGATTTAATCAAATTGAAAAGCGACTTTATGACTAAATACTATGTACTTAGAAAGGTGGCTAACTAATGAAAAAAAGAATGTTGGAATATAAAGGAATGTTATATACTGAGGAAGATTTATTTGAAAAACTGGAAGACGATGAAATAATTGAATCATCTGTACTTGTTAATTATTATTACAATGGAAATTTTATAGGTAATGACAATGGATTTTCAACTAAAGAAATGCTTGATGAGATTATAGAAAGCGGCAATTTAAGTATATCAGAGGTAAAAACTAATGACTAAAAATGAAATGTTAGAACTCAAAAATGGCGACTTTGTGCAAGTAAAAAAAGGAAATAAATGGTACAACGGCATAGCAATTCAACATAAAGAGAATAGTCTTCTTTTTGATGATGACGACTTATTTTTATATGTTATTTATTTTCCTGATAGTGAAACTAATATGTATGACGCCCATAATTTTTTTAGCCGTAACGAAATTAGACTACCAAATTATGACGTCACAAACAATGAAACTCTTAAAAAAGTTAAAAAGTTAGTAGATCAATTAGTTGTTAAAGGTGGTAAATAATATGTATATTTTAGAAAAAAATAATCAATATGTTTCAAATATTATCGTAGTTTTTAACAACAAAAAAGCAAAATGTATCTTATCTGATAACGTTAATTTCGCAGTGAAATTCTATGATAAAAAAGATGCAAAAGCACAGGCAAAACGATTTAAATGTAATCTAAAGGAGTTGTAGAAATTGAGTAAGAAAAAAGATTTTATTGTTGAAAAAGCAAGTTTCACAACGATAGAAAATGATATATTTTTCTATCAAAATAATGGTGAAAAACTATCACTTGAAGCGTGGGGATTGTACGCGTTCATGTTATCACTTCCCGACGCTTGGGACTACACTATTAACGGGCTGAAATCAGTTGTAAACGCTGGACGTGATAAGGTTTCAAAAACGTTAAAAGAACTTGAAAATGCAGGCTTTTTAGAGCGTCAACAAAGTAATGAAAATGGGCGTTTTGGTAACATGCAATACAAGATAATTCGTAGACTTCAAACACCGTTGACTGAAAAACCGTTAACGGAAATACCGTCGACGGAAAATCAGATACAACTAATTACTAAAGAACTAAAAGATCTTGATAAATTTAAAGATAAAGGGGAAATTTCTTTCCCCCAAACGTTCCACTACCTAACTAAAGAATTGATTAATAAAAAATACATCAGTGCTTTAGATTTTGATGTCGAAAAATATAACGATTTGTTTAGTACATTAGATTCAAGATATGGTTATCAAAATGTACTTGAAGTCACTAGGTATGCATTAACTTATTCGCTGAAAAATGTTGAACGAATTAATAACAAATTATCGTATTTATCAAGTGCCATTATGAGCGAACTTGTTAAACGTGAAAAAGCATCATCAAATGAACCTGCTTGGTTAGATGCATACATGAAAGAATTATTTCATAAGGATGAGTTGACTGATGAATATTTTTAGAATGATTTTAGATAATGTATTTTCGATTACTAATTGCGAATATAACATTCAAGAAATTGATACTAATAAAATTGACGTCATAACTAATAGTGCAGTCTTTCATTTTGAAAATCAAACTTTAATAATGGTTAACGGAAATTATGATTTTGTTAAAGTTAAGCACATTAAAAATATTGTTGAAAGGATGGTTCAAGATTTTGGAGAAAACTAACGACAACATAAAACAACTTTTAGAAAAAATCAAAGCATTAGCAATTAATGGAGTTGACGGCGAAAAAGAAAATGCGCAACTTCTTCTTAAAAAGTTAATGCATAAATATAAAATCACTGATAATGATCTAGAGATTAACAAACGTGATTGGAGAAATGTTACTCTACCACGTTTTAGATTACATAACAAACTTTTCTGGGCAATCATTCAATCAACATACGATATTACTGCGTATCGTAAAACTTCCAAACGTGACGTCATAAAACTATTTATAACGCAAAGTGAATTAGTTGAGATTATTGCTAAGTACAATTTTTATGTTTATCACTTCGATGTTGACATTGATGCCTTTGCTATTTCTTTCATTTCTAAAAATAAACTCTTTCCAGTGACTGAACGTGCTGGAACTCCTAGAGAAATGACAGAGCGTGAATATCAACGCTGGCTTAAAGCTCACGCAATCGAAACATCAAAATATAACTATAATTCTGGGCAACTTGGTAAGGAACAGTTGCAACTAGATTTTGAAGAAAAGGAGGAATTGCAATGAATGAATTAAAACAGCTTATAAGTGATTTATTGGTTGAATATGACGAGGTTAGCATGGAGCATAGAGCAACAATGCCACTTGATTATGACTTTCGAAAAAAATGGCTACTTCCTCTTGCTGAAAAAATTAACAATCTAGATATGAAAATCGAGGTTATAAAAATATCTTCTAAAATCATTCATGAAAGCAATGCACTAGATGCTTATGACGACGAAGAGGATTAAGGAGGTGATTAAAAATGAAATCAACTAAACAAGCATTTATAACTAAATTGATAGATTATACGTTAGACTTTTTTAAAGTCAAAACTGAGGATCAAGAGCACATCATAAGTTTTAAAGGTGAGCATGTCATAATCTCACTGAAAACAAAAGAAACAATACATGAACTTGCTAAGATTGCTTTTGACTTCGAGGAAGATGACGGACTTGATTTTCTAGCATCTGTAATTAATGAATTAGCATTATCAGATGATGCGATTAAAGATGCTAACGATGTATTAACAGCATTTTATCAAGAAGATTATCAAGAAGATTATAATAATCTGCAAGAGGAAATCGAAAGAGATATTCAACAAGAAATGATTGATAATAATGTTGAGCCTGATTAATAAAAATGATAATAACATGGGGGAAAAAGATAGAGTTGAAAGACTTCTTCTATTCTTCCATTTTTTTATAAAAAACAAAAATAAAAAGGAGAAATAAGAAATGAAAAAATTAAAATTATTATTGGTTGCACTATTAGTTGCAACATCAAGCCTACTTATGACGTCAAAAGTTAGTGCAGCATCTAAGACTGTTACATTGACATCTAATAAGTTTAGTCAAAGTGATTTAATTTTAGAGCATCAAGGTGGTGGCATTTTTACAGTAATCATTGATCAAGAAGCATGGTTCCCAGTTTTAGCAAGTCCATGGGATGACAATGTATCAATTGGTTTAACTAGTAACGACTTTAAAAAAATTAAAGTGATATTGAATGGAACTGAATATATTAAAGATTTTGGTTCAGGCTTCACTTTCGATTTTGAACCATTAGCAAACGAACAATGGGAATTATCAACAAATATTAGTGGAACATTTACAAGATATACTATTCCAGCATATGACTTAAAAATACAAGTTGCTGATACTTTTGATATCAGAAAGCCAGCATCTTCAGGTAAAGATATAATTATTAATAATGTTGAAAAGCCATATACTTTAGAGCAATTAAAAGCAAATGCTTTATTTAAAGTTACAGACGAATATGATGGCGATATTACTGATAAAGCGCAAATTATTAGAGATACTTACACACCAAATAAATCAGTTCCAGGAACATTTGAAATTGAATGGCAAACAACAAACTCTGGTGGACTTTCTACTAATTATATTTTGAAAGTTTTAAATCAAGATTTTGATGCACCAGATATTGATGGACCAGATTTAGAATACTTTTCATATACGCAAGAATTAACTCTTGCTGACATCGCTAATAAGTTTTACAGCAATTGATATATTGATGGAACTGTTCCAGTAACTATTTTGCAACATGATTATGTTCAAGGTGCAGTTGGAACATATGAATTCACAATGCAAGCCGTAGACAAAGCAGGTAATAGAAATACTCATTATTATAAAGTTATTATCCAAGATGATGTACTGCCAGTAATTACAGATGAAAACAACGGGAAAATACAAATCAATTTGAAAGATGACGTCAATACTCAAACATTACTTTTAGGACTTTCTGCAACTGATGCAGTTGATGGAAATCTAACAAGTTCGATTAAAATTGTTGAAAATAATATAGTAAACAAACTAGGTAAATACATTGTTAAATATGAAGTATCTGATGAAGCAGGAAATATTGCTGAGTATCAAAGAATATGAAGTTATTACTTTAGAAAGTCCCAAATATTGGATTAGCCAAAATATTTTATCAGTTGAAGACATCAACAAAATGACAGTAGATCAACTTGCTAGAATATATGCGAATTATGAAAAATATTGAAATGAAGTCTTTCGAAGTAATTACTAATGAATATTTAAACAATGAAGAAACTCCAGGACAATATTTATTGTCAATGAAAATCGTTGACACTAATAACGAAACTCATGAAATAAATAGAATGATTAGAGTTTTTAATGAAAGTGAGTTGCCTAAGGAAAATGAAGAACCTAAAGCAAAAAACAATATGGCAAAAATAGCGGACTTCTTCATCTGGATTTTCAACAATATAATTCTTCCTGTTTGGAAAGTTATAGTGTGGATT